>NZ_LT629779.1:2548044-2866550 GCF_900105535.1 Pseudarthrobacter equi | reverse complement strand
CCCGCCGCTGCCATGCTCGGCTGGCTCGTCACCGAGCGGATCCGCGACGGCCACCCCACGTCCCTCGGCGCCGCTTCCGGCGTGGTCGCCGGCCTTGTAGCCATCACCCCGGCCTGCGCCAACGTCAGCCCCGTCGGCGCACTCGGCCTCGGCGTCGTGGCAGGCGTGGCCTCCGCACTGGCTGTGGGCCTGAAGTTCCGCTGGGGCTTCGACGACTCGCTGGATGTTGTTGGCGTGCACCTTGTCTCGGGCATCATCGGCACCGTTGCCCTCGGCTTCATCGCACTGCCCACCGACGGTGTGGGCGGCGGCCTATTCTACGGCGGCGGACTCGCCCAGCTGTGGGCACAGCTCGCAGCGGCAGGCATCGCCATTGCGTACTCGGCTATCCTGACGGCGATCATCGCGCTGGCCATCCACAAGACCATGGGCTTCCGGGTCTCGCAGGAACAGGAAACGGTGGGTGTGGACCTCAGCCTGCACGCCGAGACCGCCTACGAGTTCGGTCTCTCCGGGCACGGCGGCAGCTTCCAGCCGCTGCATGACATGATCACCGGCAAGAACCAGGCGGAAGCCGCCGGCAGCGCCGGCGAAGGAGATGCCAAGAAGCCAGAAACCGCAACAGGCAAGGAAAGCGTGGGGGCATGAAACTGATCACCGCAATCGTCAGGCCCGAGAAGCTTGAAGCAATCCGGGAAGGCCTGGAGGCCTACGGAGTGCAGGGCCTGACGGTCAGCGCAGCCAGCGGCTACGGCCGGCAGCGGGGCTACACCGAGGTGTACCGAGGCGCCGAGTACAACGTGGACCTCCTGCCCAAGATTCGGGTAGAGGTGCTGGCTACGGACGAGCAGGCCGATGACATCCTGGACGTCATCATCGCCAGTTCCAACACCGGCAGGGCGGGTGACGGAAAGGTCTGGACCATGGATGTCTTTGAGGCAGTCCGGGTCAGGACCGGCGAACGCGGCGTAGCCGCCATCTAGGAGAGTCCTCCGGCCTCCCCCTGCTACAGGGGGAGGCAGGCGGAAGCGGGTTGGGAAGGAACCGGAAGGTCCCCCCCAACCCGCTTCGCTTTTAACGGGTGCGGCCCGGGCTCAACGCCGGCGCCCGCTCACTTCCCTTCCCTGGATGTGGCCCAGGACGCCGGACCCGCCGACCCGGCGTCGTACTCCTCAAGGGGAACGGAACCCTGGGCCCAGGCCTGAAGTACCGGTTCAACGATCCGCCAGCAATCCTCGGCGGTGTCACCCCGCACCGACAGCAACGGGTCCCCGGTCAGCACGCCTTCAAGGACCTCACCGTAGGGGAGGAGGTCGGAGGCGCTCAGCTCCGCTTCGAGGGTGACCCGGCCAAGGCTGAAGATGTTTCCGGGGCCGTTGACGTCAACATCGAACTCCAGGGTGTCCGGCCCGAATCCGATCCTCAGTTGGTTCGGCGAGTCGACGCCCGTGAAACCCTGCGGCAGGTGCGGCACCGGAAGGAAAGTGATGACAGCCTCCTTCCGCTTCTTGCCCAGCGCCTTGCCGGACCGGAGGATGAACGGAACACCGCTCCAGCGCCAGTTGTCGATTCCAATCCGGATTTCAGCCAAAGTCTCTGTGCCGCGGTCCGCGTCCACGCCGTCCTCGCGGGCATAATCCGGTACCGTCTTGCCTCCCACCGTGCCCGCTCCATAGCGTGCCCGCCGGGTGGAATCGCTAAACGGCGGCGCCACACTGGCCGCGCGAAGGACTGCGGCAATGGCGTCGCGCAGGTCCCGCTCACCCAGGGTTGCCGGCGGTTCGATGGCCAGGAGGGCCATCACCTGCAGGAGGTGGCTTTGGATCATGTCCCGCAAGGCGCCAGCACCGTCGTAGTACCGTGCCCGGCCCTCCAGTGCGAGATCCTCGTCGAAGAAGATTTCCACCTTCTCCACGTGCCGCCGGTTCCATACCGGCTCCAGGAAGTTGTTGGCGAAACGCAGTCCCAGGATGTTCAGGACCGTGGCTTTCCCCAGGAAGTGGTCCACGCGGTGGATGTGGTCCTCCGGAACCAGCCGGGCAAGCGTCCTGTTCAGGGACCGCGCCGACTCCTCGCTGGAGCCAAAGGGCTTCTCCATCACCAGCCGCGTCCCCGCCGGCACCTCCCCGGGCTGCAGCGCTTCGCACGCCAGCTGGCTGATCCTGGGCGGCAGCGCGAAATAGACGGCGGTGGGGCCGTCGAGGCTTTCCAGCAGGGAAGCGAGGGCGCCGGCGGCTGTGACATCGAGCTGGTGGTACGCCGTGTCCTTTTCCAGCGCAGTCAGCGCGTCCTTGCCGTCCGGCTCCGCGGTCTCCGCAGCCGCGGCGAAGGAGGACTGCACCCGCTCCCGCCACTGTTCCGGCGTCCAGGGGTCGGATCCGGCACCGACGAGGCGGAGGCCGTCCGCCCGGCCGGCGGCCACCAGCCGGGCCAGTCCCGGCAGGAGCAGCCGGCCTGTGAGGTCGCCTGAGGCGCCGAGGATGAGCAGGGTCTTGACAGTTGTTTGGCTCGTCATTTTGCCAGCATGCCATCTGGCGTGCCCGACTTGGTACCCTAGATAGTCGAGTCCCGATCATCTCCTGAAAGAAGTTCACGGCGCGTGTTCAATTCACTCTCTGACCGGTTGACAGCAACCTTCAAGAATCTCCGCGGCAAGGGCCGCCTGACGGAGGCCGACGTCGATGCCACCGTCCGGGAGATCCGCCGCGCCCTGCTGGACGCGGACGTTGCCGTTCCCGTGGTGCGGGAATTCACCAGCCGCGTGCGCGAACGGGCGCTGGGCGCCGAGGTATCAGCGGCGCTGAACCCCAGCCAGCAGATCGTCAAGATCGTCAACGAGGAACTCAAGGAGATCCTCGGCGGCGAGACCCGGCGCATCCGCCTGGCCAAGAACGGCCCCACCGTCATCATGCTTGCCGGCCTCCAGGGCGCGGGCAAGACCACGCTTGCGGGCAAGCTGTCCAAGTGGCTGAAGTCCCAGGGCCACAGCCCCATGCTGGTGGCGTGTGACCTGCAGCGGCCCAACGCCGTCACCCAGCTGCAGGTGGTGGGCCAGCGGGCCAACGTCCCGGTTTTCGCCCCGCACCCGGGTGCCACCTCAACCGAGCTGGAACAGCCGGCGGGCGATCCCGTGGCTGTTGCCCGGGCCGGCGTGGAGGAAGCCCGCCAGAAACTGCACGACGTCGTCATCGTGGACACCGCAGGCCGCCTCGGCGTCGACGCGGACATGATGGAGCAGGCGCGCCAGATCCGCCGGGCCATCGTGCCCAACGAAGTCCTCTTCGTCATCGACTCGATGATCGGCCAGGACGCCGTAAACACGGCCCTGGCGTTTGACGAGGGCGTCAACTTCACGGGCATCGTCCTGTCCAAGCTCGACGGCGACGCCCGCGGTGGTGCCGCGCTGTCCGTCTCCTCGGTCACCGGCAAGCCCGTCATGTTCGCGTCCACCGGTGAAGGCCTGGACGACTTCGAGTTGTTCCACCCGGACCGGATGGCCTCGCGCATCCTGGACATGGGTGACGTCCTTACACTCATCGAGCAGGCCGAGAAGTCCTGGGACAAAGATGAAGCTGCCCGGATGGCGAAGAAGTTCGCCGACCAGGAAGACTTCACCCTGGACGACTTCCTGGCCCAGATGCAGCAGATCCGCAACATGGGCTCCATGAAGAAAATGCTCATGATGATGCCCGGCGCCCAGAACATCCGCCAGCAGCTGGAGCAGTTCGACGAACGCGAGATCGACCGCGTTGAAGCAATCGTCCGGTCCATGACCCCGCACGAACGCGTGGCCCCCAAGATCATCAACGGTTCGCGCCGCGCCCGCATCGCCCGTGGTTCGGGTGTGCACGTCTCCGAGGTCAACGGCCTGCTGGAACGCTTCGCGCAGGCCCAGAAGATGATGAAGAAGATGGCCCAGGGCGGCATGCCCGGGATGCCGGGGATGCCAGGCCTCCCCGGTGCCGGCGGCGGGGCCCGGAAGAACGCGAAGAACGCGCCGAAGAAGAAGGCCCGGTCCGGAAACCCGGCCAAGGCCGCGCAGGAACGCAAGGACGCCGAAGCCCGGCGCGCCAACGCATCCAAGGCGCTGCCCACCGGAGCTTCCTTTGGCCAGCAGTCCGGTGACTTTGACCCGTCCCAGCTGAACCTGCCCAAGGGCTTCGACAAGTTCCTGGGCAACTAGGAACACTGCCGCCTAGTAGCGCCAAGTGTCGTTGGAAACGTCCCAACGACACTTGGCGCTATTTCGTTAAGATGCCGGCGCCGTGGAATAGGGTTGGGGGATGTTCAAGCAGAGGGTAGTGTTCGTGCACGGCTCGGGGAGCTTCGGCGCCGCCGCCTGGCCCCGGCAGCACGGCATGGCGTTGATGTACGACGCCCTGTTCCTCCGCCGGCACGGATACCACAGCACCGCCGAACCCCTGGAGTCCTCCTTTGCGGAGGACACGGCCATCGTGCTGCGTTCCCTGGGCGATGACGGGCGGGGTGCTGCCGGCGGACACGTTGTGGCCCATGCGCAGGGAGCCATTCCGGCCATGATGGCGGCCGTGGAGCGCCCGGACCTCGTGCATTCGCTGACCCTGGTGGAGCCGGCCTGCCTGTCCCTCACCGCGGAGCTGCCCGCAACAGCCGCCCACATCCGGATGATGAAACCGCTGTTCGACGTCCGCCACCAACTCAGCGACGAGGACTTCCAGCGGGAGTTCGTCCGCCGCGTCTACGCCGCAGACCTGCACCAGCCAGCCACCCTGGAGGAGAAGCGCTCTGCCCGCCGGCTGCGGCTGCAGTCACCCTCATGGGAGGCGCCACTTCACATCGTCCCAGGAGTCCCCACCCTTGTCCTCACCGGGGGTTGGGAACCGCTGTACGAAGAAATCGCCGGGTACCTGAGGGAGACCGGTGCCCTGCACCGTGTCGCCGCCGGCGGGCACCGGCCCCACGACTCAGCGGACGGCAACCGGGCAATCCGGCAGTTCCTCGCCGAGGTCAGCCGGAGTGAACCGGCCCGGGCGTCCTAGCCGCCCGGGGCCGGCCACAGCAACCGCCGGTCACCGCCGGCGGCAGGCTCAGCTTCCGGCCGGGACTTTCAGCTCGGGAAGGTACACCTTGCCGCCGGATTCCAGGAACTCCTGGCTCTTCGCCCGCATCCCGGACGCCGCCTCTGCTATCGCGGCCTGGGCCTCCGCCGACCCGTACTCGTTGCGGATGTCCTGGCTGATCCGCATCGAGCAGAACTTCGGCCCGCACATGGAGCAGAAGTGTGCCGTCTTGGCGGGCTCGGCCGGCAGCGTTTCATCATGGAACGCTTCGGCCGTCTCGGGGTCGAGCGAGAGCGCGAACTGATCCCGCCAGCGGAACTCGAACCTGGCCTTGGACAACGCGTCGTCCCGTTCGTGCGCTCCGGGGTGGCCCTTGGCCAGGTCAGCGGCGTGCGCGGCGATCTTGTAGGTGATGACCCCGGTCTTCACGTCGTCCCTGTCGGGCAGTCCCAGATGCTCCTTGGGCGTGACATAGCAGAGCATGGCGGTGCCGTAGCGGGCGATCTCGGTGGCGCCGATGGCTGATGTGATGTGGTCGTAGCCGGGAGCTACATCGGTGACCAGCGGCCCCAGGGTATAGAACGGCGCACCCTTGCACAGTTCCTGCTGGCGCTCTACGTTCTCCCGGACCAGGTGGAACGGGACATGGCCCGGCCCCTCCACCATCACCTGCACGTCATGCTTCCAGGCGCGCTCCGTCAGCTCGGCCAGCGTGTCCAGTTCCGCGAACTGCGCAGCGTCGTTGGCATCCGCGGTGGCACCGGGGCGCAGGCCGTCACCCAGCGAGAACGCGACGTCGTACCGGGCAAAGATTTCACACAGCTCATCGAAGTGCGTGTAGAGAAAATTCTCCTGGTGGTGCGCCAGGCACCAGCCCGCCATGATCGACCCGCCCCGGGACACGATGCCGGTAACCCTGTTGGCGGTCAGCGGCACGTAGCGGAGCAGGACGCCGGCGTGGACAGTCATATAGTCCACGCCCTGTTCACACTGTTCTATGACGGTGTCGCGGAAGATTTCCCACGTGACGGCGTTCGCCTCGCCGTTGACCTTTTCCAGGGCCTGGTAGATGGGCACGGTGCCGATCGGCACGGGGGAGTTGCGGATGAGCCACTCCCTGGTGGTGTGGATGTCGTCGCCCGTGGACAGGTCCATCACCGTATCGGCACCCCACCGCGTGGCCCACTGCAGCTTGTCCACCTCCTCGGCGATGGAACTGGTCACGGCGGAGTTGCCGATGTTGGCGTTGATCTTCACCAGGAAAGCCTTGCCGATGATCATCGGTTCGGACTCCGGATGGTTGATGTTGTTGGGGATGATGGCCCGTCCGGCCGCCACCTCACTCCGGACCAGTTCCGGATCACACTTTTCCCGCAGCGCCACGAACCGCATCTCCGGCGTCACCACGCCCTTCCGGGCATAGTGCATCTGGGTGACAGTCCGGCCGTCGACGGCGCGGCGGGGCACCGGGCGCCCGCCTTTCCATTCCGCGGAGGCGGCGCCGCGGCTTACGGCCGAGCGGCCGTCGTCGAGCAGGTTCCGTTCCCTTCCGCTGTACTCTTCCGTGTCAGCGCGCGCCTCAATCCATTCCGACCGGAAGGGGCTGAGGCCGCGCACGGGATCGCTTCCCGGCCCCGCTGTCCGGTAGGTGCGGAAAGGGGCGTTTGGCTGCCCGTTGGGCGAGGGCTCCAGCGCGATCTCCGTGACCGGGACACGGATCCCGTGCTCCGGATCATCGATGTAGGCCAGCGAGTGCGACTTCAGGGACTGGGTGACAGGCGCTTCAGGCGTGGCTCCGGCGGGGTGGTTTTGGGCAGGGGGCAGCACTGTTTTGGGTGTATTCAAGGAATACTCACTTCCTTCGCCGGCATTACCCGGACAGGTTCGACGGTCGCAGGCCGCGTCAGCCCGATCTCAGCCCCTGCAGGGGCACCCGTGTGGTCAGGAACGAAGCTACCACACGCCCTGCAGGGACAAGCGCTAACGGCCCTGTCACATTTGCCGGTGCTAGCCTGACCGGGCAGGAAGAGGAGGCATCCATGCCCTACATCATTGGTTTCAGCGGCACCGCCCTCACGGGACCGGACAGCGAAAGGCACGGCCTCTGGTCCGTGGACGGACGCCTGACGTTTACCCGCCCGGAGGCCGGTCCGGACGTTGTACTCGACGGCTGGGTGCTGCCCGGCTTCGTCGACGCCCACTGCCACATCGGCCTGGGCCCTGCCGGGCCGGTGGACGCCGGGGAGGCCGAAGCCCAGGCCCGTGCCGACCTGGACTCAGGCACCCTGCTGATCCGGGACGCGGGATCGCCCGCCGACACCCGGTGGATGCAGGGTGGCCGCGACTTTCCGCTGCTGATTCGGGCCGGCAGGCACGTCGCCCGGACCCGCCGCTACCTCCGGGGCTTCGCCCAGGAGGTCGAGCCTGAAGGCCTTGTGGAGGCCGTGCGCAAGCAAGCCCGCGACGGCGACGGCTGGGTCAAGCTCGTCGGGGACTGGATCGAGCGGAGCGCCGGCGACCTCGCACCCTCCTTTCCCGCCGGCGTCGTCCGTGATGCGATCAGTGCCGCACACGACGAAGGTGCCCGCGTCACCGCCCACTGCTTCGCCGAAGACACCCTGGACCAGATGCTCGACGCCGGGATCGACTGCGTCGAACACGCCACCGGCCTGCTGCCCCGGCACCTGCCGCGGTTTGTGGAGCAGGGCGTCCCCATCGTTCCGACGCTGGTCAACATCGCCACGTTCCCTGATATTGCCGCCCAAGCCAGGCCCAAGTTTCCGGTGTACGCCGACCACATGCTGGCGCTCTGGGAACGACGGCTGGAACGCATAGGGGAGGCCTGGGAAGCCGGAGTGCAGATCTTCGCCGGAACGGACGCCGGCAGCGTGATCCGTCACGGAAGGATTGCGGACGAAATCCTTGCCCTGCACGCGGCTGGGTTGCCCGCAGCCGAGGCGCTCAACGCGGCCAGCTGGGCCGCCCGGGCCTGGCTGGGTGCTGACGGGCTGACGGAAGGGGCGCGGGCCGACGTCGTGCTGTTCCGGAACGATCCCCGGAGGACCCTGGACACCGTGGCGCACCCATCCCACGTGGTTTTGGGTGGCCGCGTGGTCCGCTAAGCACAACATCCACCCCGCACTTGGAATAAATTGAAGCTTCAAGTAATTTTAACTCATGACAGGCCGCCTCATCCGGACGGCCTCCAGTAGAGGGAGCGTTCAATGAGTGCAGAAGCCACCAGCCAGGATCTTCTTCCTGCCGACCTCGCCATGGGCACCGTGATGCTCAAGGTCGGCAACATGAAGGTCATGACCGACTACTACCAGCGCGCACTGGGGCTCGAGGTGGTCGCTGAGCAGGACGGCGGCCTCTACCTCGGCCGCCTCGGCAAGCCCCTGGTCCATCTCGCCCCGGCCCCCGGCCTCACCATCCCCGGCAGGGGAGAAGCCGGCCTGTTCCACACGGCCCTCCTGTTCGAAGACCAGGCGGCGCTCGCCGCCACGGTGGCCACCGCAGCCCAGTTCGAGCCCCGCTCGTTCACGGGCAGCGCCGACCACCTGGTCAGCGAGGCCTTCTACTTCAGTGATCCCGAAGGCAACGGCATCGAGCTCTACTGGGACCGCCCGCGAAGCAACTGGTCCTGGAACGGCACCGACGTGGTCATGGACAGCCTGGCGCTGCCGCCCCAGCGCTACCTGGAACAGCACCTCTCCGAAGAATCCCTCCAGGGGCAGCGGCAGACCACCGCCGGAGTGGGCCACGTCCACCTCCAGGTAGGCGACGTCCAGTCCGCCCGCGACTTCTACGTGGGAACGCTCGGGTTCGAAAAGACCGCCGGCTGGCACGGGCAGGCCCTCTTCGTCTCCGCGGGCCGCTACCACCACCACATGGCCATGAACGTCTGGAACAGCCGCGGCGCCGGTCCGCGGAAAGACACCCTTGGCCTCGGCGAGGTCCTCATCGAGGTGCCGTCCGGTGACGACGTCGGCGCGCTCGCTGACCGCCTGAAGGTCGCCGGGGTCTCCTCGCACCACACCGGGGCTGAGTTGCGCTTCGAGGATCCGTGGCGCAACAGCATCCGGGTTGCGGTGCGCTGAGCACCCCTTACGCGTACTAGGCTGAAGCCGATAGACCGGGGACGCCAGGCGGGTGTCCCCGGCGCGCCGGACAGTACACGGAAGAGGTCACTTCCCATGGGTTTTACCGAAATCTTCGTAGCCACACACGATGCCGCGTTGAAGCGCGCTGGAACCCTTGACAGTGGGGGCACCCCGCCGGCCGCCGACGCGGTCCGGATCCCCGGTATCAGCGACTTCGAAGTGGAGCAGCTCGGAGACCTGGCCGGTACCGCGGTCCACGCGGGCGGCGCCGACTACGAGCTGACGATGGTGGACGTAGCCAGTGATTCCCTGCTGGCCGTCCCCCCGGCCATGGTCCGGGCCCTGGCTGACCTGCTTACCTACGAAACTGAGGGCGAGGGCGACGTCCTCGAGGACGTCGCTGCGCAGTGGGCGGCGCAGGATGACATGCCGTTCGACGCCGGGCAGGCGCAGGCCTACATCCGGCAGGTTGCTGAACTGGCCGGCGGAATCGGCGATTCGGAGCGGTCGGGACTGTACGTCTGGTCAGCCTGACCTTCCCCTTGCAGGACAATCCGGGGAAGCGACGGCGCCGTCCCCGCGGGCCCTGGGTGTCAAGTCGAAATCCTCCCGCTGATCTGGCACAATAGACAGGTACTCGATCTGCGTGGCCCCTCTCTCCGCGTCTGGATCCTGTCCTTAGAACCCGCAAGTACGGCCCGCCCCACGGGTGCAGAACGCCGGGTTCACCCCTTTTCTGAAACAGGAGTGACCACAAAAGTGGCCGTAAAGATTCGCCTTAAGCGCTTCGGCAAGATGCGCGCCCCGTACTACCGCATCGTCGTCATGGACTCACGCGCCAAGCGTGACGGCCGTGCCATCGAAGAGATCGGCAAGTACCACCCCACCGAAGAGCCCTCGTACATCGAGGTCGCTTCCGAGCGTGCACAGTACTGGCTCTCCGTCGGCGCCCAGCCGTCCGAGCAGGTTGCCGCCATCCTCAAGATCACTGGTGACTGGCAGAAGTTCAAGGGCCTCCCGGGCCAGGAAGGCACCCTGAAGACCAAGGGCGAGAAGGAAGCCTTCGTCGCACCGGAGAAGGGTTCCGTCATCATCCCGGAAGCCATTACCAAGAAGGCCTCCAAGACTGAGGCAGCCGAAGCCGAAGCAGAGACCACCGAGGCTGAGTAAGTTGCTGGCAGACGCGCTGGAGCACCTGGTCCGCGGAATCGTTGATTCCCCGGACGACGTCACGGTCAATTCGAAGAACAACCGCCGCGGGGATACCCTCGAGGTTCGTGTTCACCAGGATGACCTGGGACGGGTGATCGGCCGCCAGGGCCGCACGGCGCGTGCACTGCGCACCGTCGTGGCAGCGCTGGCCGGCGGCGAGCCGGTCCGGGTCGACGTTGTCGACACCGACCGCCGCCGCTGAGCGTCCGGCAACACCAGTTTTGCTCTCCGGCCCCTCCACCATCTGGTGGAGGGGCCGGAGTTTTTTCACGAACCAACACAATATGCACCAACCCGAACAGAGGAACATATGCAGCTCCAGGTGGCCCGCATCGGCAAGCCCCACGGCATCCGCGGGGAAGTCACGGTCCAGGTAATGACCGACGCCCCTGGGGACCGTTTCGTCCCCGGCGTGGAGTTCGTGGTGGAGCCGGCGCAGTCCGGGCCGCTGACAGTCAGCAGCGCCCGCTGGAACAAGGACATCCTGCTGCTGGCCTTCGAGGAGATCGAGGACCGCAACCAGGCTGAGACGCTCCGCGGCGCCAAGCTCTTCATCGAAACAGCGGAACTGGACGAGGACGACGAGGACGGCTGGTACGAGCATGAGCTCGTAGGCCTCGAAGCCAGGGTGGGCAGCAAGGTGGTGGGCAAGGTGACTGCCCTCAACACCGCACCGGCGCAGGACCTGCTGATGGTCACCACCCCGGGCGGCGAGGAGATCCTGATTCCCTTCGTCGAGCAGATTGTCCCCGAAGTCAATGTCAGTGAAGGCTACATCCTCCTCACCCCGCCGGACGGGCTCTTCGAAGTCAACTCCGGCGAAGCCGCACCGGCGGAACCGGAAGGCACCGACTAGATGCGCATCGACGTCGTCAGTATCTTTCCCGAGTACCTGGCGCCCCTGGAGCTGTCCCTGATCGGCAAGGCACGCCAGGACGGCATCCTGGACCTGCATGTCCACGACCTCAGGTCGTTCACCACCGACCGGCACCGTACGGTGGACGACACTCCCTACGGGGGCGGCGCGGGCATGGTCATGAAGCCGGAGCCGTGGTCCCAGGCGCTTACCGCTGTCGCCGAAGCCCGGCCCGGACACCAGGGCAAGCCCGTCCTCATCGTTCCGTCACCCGCAGGGGAGCGCTTCACGCAGGCCATGGCCCACGAGCTGGCCGGCGAGGAGCACCTGGCCTTCGCCTGCGGACGCTACGAAGGCATCGATGAACGCGTGATCGAATGGGCCGGCGACCACTTCGACGTGCGGCCCGTAAGCCTGGGCGACTACGTCCTCAACGGGGGAGAAGTTGCAGTGCTCGCCATGGTGGAGGCCGTTGGGCGGCTGCTGCCCGGCGTCGTGGGAAATCCCGAATCCCTGGTGGAGGAATCCCATTCGGACGGCCTCCTGGAGTACCCGGTATACACCAAGCCCGCCGTCTGGCGCGACCGTGAGGTGCCAGCCATCCTGCTGAGCGGAAACCACGGCAAGATCGCCCAGTGGCGGCGGCATGAACAGTTCCGCCGGACGTCCGAGCGGCGTCCGGACCTGCTGGAGGCATTCGACGCCGGGAAGCTTCCGAGGGCCGACCGCTCGGCCCTGCAGGAACTCGGCTACGACATCATCGACGGCAGGCCGGTCCGACGGCCGGGCAAGACGGAACCCGCCGGCTGAAGCCGCGCAGGATTGGCTGTACGGGCGCCGCTGTGGCAAAATTAGTCCTTGTGTCTGCTGGGTCCGCACCTGCCACAGGGGGAGCGCAACCAACAGCCTGACAACCGGCCTCGTCAACCAGTGAGGCGGCCGGACCACTTAACTTCGGGCGGGATACTCCCAATGCGCCATCGGCGCAGGGCTTTCCCGGCCGTGACCTAAAGTGAATGACCTGTGGCGTTCACCAGGAGTGCAATTATGCATATTCTCGATTCCGTCGATGCAGCTTCGCTGCGCACTGACGTCCCCGCGTTCCGCGCAGGCGACACCCTCAAGGTGCACGTAAACATCATCGAAGGCAAGAACTCCCGCGTCCAGGTCTTCCAGGGCTTCGTCCTGGGCCGCCAGGGTGACGGCGTCCGCGAGACCTTCACGGTCCGCAAGGTGTCCTTCGGCGTCGGCGTGGAGCGTACCTTCCCGGTACACTCCCCGATCATCGACAAGATTGAAGTTGTCACCAAGGGCGACGTCCGCCGCGCCAAGCTTTACTACATGCGTGCACTGCGCGGTAAGGCTGCAAAGATCAAGGAAAAGCGCGACTTCTCCTCTGCCAAGTAAGTCCTTCCGGACCTACGAAGGCTGGGCCGCAGCCGTATCCGGCCAGCGCCGGAGCCATCAGCACCAGCGCCCAGGATACGGACTTATGGACCAGACAAAACGCCAGCCCAGGAAACCGGGCTGGCGTTTTGCGTTCCTTGCACTTTTCCTCGCGGTCGTCATCAGCGGCCTGGTCCGCTCGCTGTGGCTGGACATCTACTTCATCCCTTCGGAATCGATGGAGCCCCTGCTGGAAGGCGGGGACCGGATCCTGGTGTCCCGGACCGACTTCACGGCCGAACCCATCCGGCGCGGGGACGTGGTGGTCTTCGACGGACGCGGCACGTTTGCCCCGCTCAACAGCGGCAAGGGGCCGTTGGCGGACGCCGCGGCCGCGGCCACCCGGTGGCTGGGGCTGACAGGGAGCGACACCACGTACGTCAAGCGGGTCATCGGACTGCCCGGGGATTCCGTGGTGTGCTGCGATGCGGCCGGCAAAGTCACCGTCAACGGCCACCCCGTGGACGAACCCTACGTCTTCCCGGGAGACGTGCCCAGCACCCAGAAATTCAATTCAGTGGTCCCGGCAGGCCGGCTCTGGCTGATGGGCGACCACCGGTCCGTGTCCGCCGACTCGCGAAGCCTGCTGGGGGCCCCCGGTGGCGGCATGGTTCCGCTGGACCGTGTCATCGGCCGGCCCGTCCAGATCGTCTGGCCGCTTGATAGATTTGCTCCAGTACCAAGGCCGGCTGCGGCTGCACCAACCCCAGAGAACGGACAGTAGATGCCCGAGAACCACGCGCGGACACCCGAACCGCGGCGCGATGGAGCCGCGGACGAGCCCGCCGGGCAGTCACCCGAACCAGCCGCGGCTCCGGATCCCGCGCCTGACGCCGGGACCGAAGCCGCGCACGGCAACGCAGAGCCCGCCCAGGCTCCCAGCCGCTCGGCTGCCAAGGCCGCGGGCAAGCCGTCAGGCAAGGACTCGGGCAGCCCGCTGTTTGCCTGGCTCAAGGAAGTAGCCACAGTGGTGGTGATCGCCGTCGTACTGTCCTTCCTCATCAAGACCTTCCTGTTCCGCGCGTTCTTCATCCCCTCCGAGTCCATGGTGAACACCCTGGACATTGACGACCGGATTTTCGTTAACCTCCTGGTGCCGGAACCCTTCGCCCTCAGCCGGGGAGACGTCGTCGTCTTCCGCGATACCAAGGGCTGGCTCCCGCCGGCGGCACCCGAGGCGAAGGGGCCGTTCACCTGGGTCCAGGACGGCTTGACCTTTGTCGGCCTGCTCCCCGACAACACCGACCAGCACCTCGTCAAACGGGTCATCGGGCTGCCGGGCGACCACGTGGTCTGCTGCGACGCCGGCGGTAAGCTGACCATTAACGGCACCGCGGTCGATGAGGCCTACATCAACCCGGCAGAAGTCCCGCAGGTCCGCAACTTCGACGTCACGGTCCCGGAAGGCAAGGTATGGGTGATGGGCGATAACCGGAACCACTCCGCCGACTCCCGCTCCCACATGGAGTCCGATGGCGGCTTCATCGACCTCAGCGACCTTGAAGGCAAAGCAGCGGTGATCGCCTGGCCGCTCAACCGCATCACCACCCTGGGGAACTACCCCGAAGTGTTCCGCGACGTCCCCGCGGCGCCCTGACCATGACCCAGGCAGTAGCCGCCGGGACGGCCAAAGCGCCCGCCAAGCCAAGGTCCGGATCGTCAAAGGTCACGGGCCGCGGCAAAGCACCCACGCTGCGCCATGAGCGGACCTTCAAGGCGCAGGGCGTGCGGCTTCTTGCCGGGGTAGACGAGGTGGGCCGCGGCGCACTGGCCGGTCCCGTGAGCGTGGGGATCGCCGTCGTCGACCTTGAACGCCAGAAGCCCCTGGCAGGGGTACGCGACAGCAAGCTCCTCAGCGCCCCCGAGCGCGAGCGGCTGGAGCCTTTGGTACGCCGCTGGAGCGTGGCCTCCGCGGTGGGGCATGCCTCGGCCCACGAGATTGACGCCCTGGGAATCATTGCTGCCTTGCGGCTGGCCGGAACGCGGGCCTGGCAGGACATCCTGTCCGCCGGGGTCATTCCGGACATGGTGCTGCTGGACGGAAGCCACAACTGGCTTTCCCCGGCAGAGCAGCTGTCGCTCTTCGACCAGGAGGTGCCGGAGGCAGCATGCGACGCTCCGGTGCACACCAAGATCAAAGCGGACATGCAGTGCCTGAGCGTGGCCGCGGCCAGCGTCATCGCCAAGGTTGAGCGGGACCGGACCATGCGTGAACTTCACGCCGAGTATCCCGACTTTGGCTGGGACATCAACAAAGGCTACGCCACGGTGCTGCACCGCGATGTGCTTCGTGCCGCCGGACCCACTCCCTACCACCGGGTGAGCTGGCGCCTCCTGGGCGGGGAACTCCAGGGCGCCGGCGAGATGCCGGGCGGGGACTGACCCCTTTCCTGGCCTCCTCTGCGCCTGCTCCGGGTCGTTGCGGCTCCGGCACTGTCGGACATGGTGCAAGATGGAAGCATGAGTGCCGAGGACCTTGAAAACTATGAAACCGACATGGAGCTGCAGCTCTACCGTGAATACCGCGACGTTGTCGGACTGTTCAGCTACGTAGTCGAGACCGAACGGCGCTTCTACCTGGCCAACCACGTGGACCTGCAGGCCCGCAGCGCCGATGGCGAGGTCTACTTCGACCTGACCCTCTCTGATGCATGGGTCTGGGATGTGTACCGGTCTGCACGCTTCGTCAAGAGCGTCCGCGTCCTCACCTTCAAGGACGTTAACGTGGAAGAACTTCCGCGGAACGAGGAACTGGCACTGCCGAAAGACGTAGACCTGGGCAACTAGGGTACGCCGGCTCCAATAGCGCCGCGGGGTCCGCGGCGCATGGCCCTCCACGTGGACTATCCCTCCACACCACCACCGACATGCACATAGGGGATGAGCTCCCTGTCCTCCGCAACCTCACGCCCGCAGGCTGGTTGCGGAGGTAGAAATGAAAGCCAAAGATTTGCTCGGCCGGCATGGCGAAGACCTCGCCGTCGGCTATCTCGAGACCCTCGGCATGCTGATAGTGGAGCGCAACTGGCGCTGCAGCGAAGGCGAAATTGACGTGGTCGCGCTGGACGGGGACGCGCTGGTCATCGCTGAGGTGAAGACGCGCCGGTCCCTTGACTACGGCCACCCGTTCGAGGCGGTGGGACCGGACAAGCTTGCCCGGCTGCACCGGCTCGGCGCGGCCTGGTGCAGGGACCGTGAGCTGAGGATGCCGCTGCGCCGCGTGGACGTCATCGCCGTGGTGGACGACGGCGGCGGCAACCCCGTAGTGGAGCACCTCAAGGGGGTGGGCTGAATGGCGCTCGGACGCACCTATTCGGTGGCGCTCGTGGGCCTGAACGGCTACATGGTTGAGGTCGAAGCCGATATTGGCCAAAGCCTTCCGGCGTTCGTGATTCTGGGACTTCCGGATGCGGCGCTGAACGAAGCCAGGGAGCGCATACGCTCCGCGGCAAAGAACTCAGGGATACCCCTCAGCCGCCGCAAGATCACCGCCAACCTGATCCCTGCTTCATTGCCCAAGCGCGGTTCCGGCTTTGACCTCGCCGTGACCATGGCGGTGCTCCGGGCAGCCAATGACATCCGGCCCACAGGACGTTCCGTCTTCATCGCCGAACTTGGCCTTGACGGCAGGCTCCGGCCTGTCCGCGGCATACTCCCCGCGGTCATGGCGGCTGTGCAGGCCGGGTACCCCGATGTTGTGGTGGCGCAGGCAAACCTCGCCGAAGCCTCTCTGGTGCCCGGAGCCAACGTCAGCGGATACCGGACCCTGGCACGGCTCGCCCTCGATTTCGGTGCCGACCCCCAGGAGCTTGCCCTGGACTTCGAGCCCGACGACGCCGAGGACGACGCAGGAGCGTCGGGGGAAGCGGCCCCCTGCCCGGACATGGCAGATGTGTCCGGGCAGGGAGAGGCCCGCAAAGCGTTGGAGGTGGCGGCGGCGGGCGCCCACCACCTGCTGCTCACCGGGCCGCCCGGAGCCGGGAAGACCATGCTGGCGGAGCGGCTGCCGGGGATCCTGCCGGACCTTGCGGACCGCGAATCCATGGAGGTGACGGCCATCCATTCCCTTTGCGGACTGCCCTCGTCACAGGTCCAGCTGCTACGGCGGCCGCCCTTTGAGAACCCGCACCACACAGCTACCGCCGCGGCCATTATTGGCGGCGGCTCCGGACTGCCGCGGCCCGGGGCTGCATCCCGCGCCCACCGCGGTGTGCTGTTCCTCGACGAGGCGCCCGAGTATGAACGCAGGGTGCTCGATGCGCTGCGGCAGCCGCTGGAAAGCGGCGAGCTGGTGATTCACCGGTCAGCCGGGACAGCAGCCTACCCGGCACGGTTCCAGCTGGTGCTGGCAGCCAATCCATGCCCCTGCGGCAAGGCTTCAGGCAAAGGACTGGACTGCACCTGCACGCCCATGATGCGGCGCCGGTACCTTGCCAGGATGTCCGGGCCCCTGCTGGACCGGGTAGACATCCAGCTGCAGGTTGAGCGGGTTTCGCTGGCTGACTTCGGGCAGGCCGGCGCCGAGGAAGACACCGCATCAGTGGCCCGTCGGGTCAGGGACGCACGCCAACGCCAGGTACAGCGACTTGGTCCCCTCGGGCTGGAGACGAACTCCCAGGTGTCCGGCCGGGTCCTCCGCGGCGAACTGCGGTTGCCTCCCGGTGTTACCCGGATTCTGGATCACTCGCTGGAACGCGGAATACTGACGGCACGGGG
Source organism: Pseudarthrobacter equi (assembly GCF_900105535.1). Classification (NCBI taxonomy): domain Bacteria; kingdom Bacillati; phylum Actinomycetota; class Actinomycetes; order Micrococcales; family Micrococcaceae; genus Pseudarthrobacter; species Pseudarthrobacter equi. The sequence continues at coordinate 2,849,178 of NZ_LT629779.1, read as the reverse complement.
ATACGACCGCGTCCTTCGGTTGGCCTGGACGCTGGCCGACCTTGGCCTGCGGGATGCTCCGGATGTAAACGACGTGGGGCAGGCACTAGGCCTGCGGCAGGCAACGGCGGCCGCGGCATGACCGGCGCCACTGAAACAACCATGACCCCGGAACGCCTCGCCCGTGCTGCGCTCTCGCGTCTGATGGAACCGCAGGACGCCGCAGGCCTTGCCTTGGTCCAGGTGGCAGGAGCAGTGGATGGGCTTCGGATTGCCACGGGCCAGGTGGCCGCGGGGCCGGGGCTCGAACAGGAAATTTCAGTCCTGCTGGCGGACAACGGCCCGTCCGCAAGCTGGTCAGGTTTGGCCGCGGCCCTGAAACGGTGGCAACCGCGGATCCCGGATCTCGCACCCGAGCGGGACCTGGCTACCATGGCCCGGCTCGGCGGCCGCCTGATCGTCCCTTCGGACGAGCTCTGGCCTGCACAGCTTGCCGATCTCGGCATCCAGGAGCCCATCTGCCTCTGGTGGCGGGGCCACGAACAGCCCCTTCCCGCCCTGGAAAGCAGTATCGCCTTGGTGGGGTCCCGTGACAGTACAAGCTACGGGGCCTCGGTTACCGGTGATCTTGCGTACTCCCTGGCGCAGCGGGGGATGACAGTGGTCTCCGGCGGGGCATATGGCATCGATGCACACGCCCACCGGGCCGCACTTGCCGGCGGCTCGGGAGCCGTTCCAACCATCGCCGTCATGGCCGGTGGGGTGGACCGCTTCTACCCTTCAGGAAACGAGGACCTCCTCCGGGCTGTCTGCAACCGGGGAGCTGTGCTCGCCGAAGTGCCTCCGGGTTCGGCGCCAACCCGGTACAGGTTCCTGCAGCGGAACCGCCTGATTGCGGCGCTGTCAGCCGTCACCGTGGTGGTTGAGGCAAGGTGGCGGTCCGGGGCGCTCAACACCGCGCACCACGCGGAAACCCTATGCCGCGCCGTCGGCGCGGTTCCCGGTTCGGTGCACAGCGCCAACTCGGCCGGCTGCCACAGGCTCCTCCGCGATGGGGGAGCGGTCTGCGTGACCGACGCCGCCGAGGTCGCCGAGCTTGCCGCACCCAGCGGGACTGCCCTCCCGGACCAGCGGCAGGTTGCTGCGCAGGTCCAGGACGGGCTGACGCTTGAGGACCTGATCCTCCTGGACGCACTGCCCCTTCGCTCCACCACATCGGTGGAGAAGCTGGCGGCAGTCGCCGGCCTGGGCCAGGACTCTGTCCGGGCCGGGCTGGGCCGCCTGGGACTCCTGGGGCTGGCAGTTTCGGAACGGGGCGGTTGGAAGCGGGGCAAAGCCACCGACTGACTGACAACAACCCGGCGCCGGCCAACATCGGGCCAGCAGTCGCGCCACCGGATCGCCTGATTGCCGGACTGCAGGATCGCCGGTGGGCCGTGTCCGGCCGCATTGCGGGGGCGGCACCTGAGAAAGTAGGAGGGTGGAACATGCTGAACGGCCCCCCGGGCTGCCCCCGACACTCCTGCAGGCCATGGAAGGGTTTGCCGCGTACCTTTCCGGCGAACGGGCAGTATCCCCCCACACCCGGCGCGCATACCTTGGCGACCTTGAAAGCCTCCTGGCTTTCGCTGCTTCCGAGGGGGCCACGGAGCTCCAGGACCTCGAACTGGGAACCCTCCGCCGGTGGCTGGGCGCCCAGAGCCAGTCCGGGGCGGCCCGGGCCACACTGGCGCGGCGCTCCGCCACAATCCGGGCCTTCACCGCCTGGGCCCTGCGGGAAGAGCACCTCGACGCCGATCCTGCCCTCCGGCTCAAAGCACCCAAGCGTGAGCGGTCGCTCCCGGGGGTCCTGCAGGCGTCGCAGCTCGAGCGGCTGTTGAAGGATCTTGAGGCGCGCGCTGCCGATGGTGATCCTATGGCAGTGCGGAACCGGGCCATCGTCGAACTGCTCTACGCCACAGGCGTCCGTGTGGGTGAGTTGGCCGGCCTGGACGTGGACGACCTGGATCCGGACCGCAGGACACTTCGGGTGATCGGCAAGGGCAACAAGGAGCGCACCGTTCCCTATGGTGTACCGGCTGCCCTGGCTGTCGACGACTGGCTGCGCCGGGGTCGGCCGCTGATGGCAAAGGACACCAGCGGGCCGGCGTTGTTCCTCGGGCTCCGGGGCGGCCGGGTGGACCAGCGCCAAGTCCGCTCCGTGGTCCACGGCCTCTTCGAAGCCATGGGGGACACCTCCGCCTCGGGTCCGCACGCCCTGCGGCACTCGGCGGCCACCCACCTTCTGGACGGCGGCGCGGACCTGCGTGCCGTCCAGGAAATCCTGGGCCACAGCAGCCTTGCAACCACCCAGATCTACACCCACGTGTCCGTGGACCGGCTGCGGAAAAGCTACCAACAGGCCCACCCGAGGGCCTGAGCCGACGTGAGGCGCATCGCACTGGCGTAACCAGGCGGGGTACGGCACAATAAGAGTCACGTCCGGCAACTTTCAAGTGCCTCTTGAAGCTCTCAGGCTTCAGGCGGCACATCGAGTCCGGACACTGTTTAATCTGATACAGCTGAATAACCAGGCAGGACACAGCCGCCGCAGCACAAGGCGCAGGAGTTCCATCCAGGCACAGGTCGTTGGGGAAGACGTACCTAGAGCTATGGAGGATGGAATGTCTGTTGCAATGACCCGCGGTGTGCTGTTCGTTCACTCGGCCCCTACGGCCCTGTGCCCTCATGTCGAGTGGGCCATTGGATCCGTTGTGGACAAGCGCACGGATCTTGAGTGGACCCCTCAGCCCGCCGCGCCCGGAATGTTCCGGGCCGAGCTGTCCTGGGCCGGAACTCCCGGCACCGGGTCCAAACTGGCGTCGTCCCTTCGCGGGTGGGCCCACCTGCGCTATGAAGTCACTGAGGAACCCAGTCAGGGCGTTGACGGCGGCCGCTGGTCCCACACTCCCGAACTGGGCATATTCCATGCCGTCACGGACGTGCACGGAAACATCATGGTCTCCGAGGACCGGATCCGTTATGCCTATGAATCGGGCGCCGGCGATCCGTCCGCTGTCTACCACGAGCTGTCGCTCGCGTTGGGCGAGGCGTGGGACGAGGAACTGGAACCGTTCCGGCACGCGGCCGAGGGCGCACCTGTGCGCTGGCTCCACCAGGTGGGCTGACCGCCGTCGTTCCCCCCTTGCAGTACCGCAAGGCTCCATAGCAAAAGGAGGAGGCCCCGCCTGATGGCGGGGCCTCCTCCATTGTGCGCCAGTGCCGGCCCGGAAAGCCGGCGGCCGAAAGTCCTAGACGCTGCGGACGGCAACGACGGCGTTGTGGCCACCGAAGCCGAACGAGTTGCTGAGTGCCACGATGTTGCCGGCGGGAAGGTCCCGTGCGGACGTCACGACGTCGAGCGGGATCTCGGGGTCCTGGTTTTCCAGGTTGATCGTTACCGGGGCCTTGCGCTCGTAGACGGCCAGGACCGTCAGCACAGCCTCCACGGCGCCTGAGGCGCCGAGCAGGTGCCCCATCTGCGACTTGGTTGCGGAGACGGCCACACTCTCAAGCTGGGAACCGAGGGCGGCGCGCAGGGCGGTGTATTCGGGCTTGTCGCCAACGGGCGTGGACGTGGCGTGTGCATTGACGTGCACAACGTCCTCGGCCTGGATCCGGCCGTCGAACATGGCAGCCTTCAGTGCGCGGGTGGCACCCAGGCCCTGAGGGTCCGGAGCAGTGATGTGGTACGCGTCAGCCGTAACGGATGTGCCGGCCAGTTCACCGTAAATGCGGGCACCGCGGGCGAGGGCATGTTCCTCTGCTTCAAGGACCAGGGCACCGGCGCCTTCGCCCATGACGAAGCCGTCGCGGTCGATGTCGTAAGGACGGGACGCCCGCTGCGGGTCGTCGTTCCTGCGGGACAGGGCCTGCATGGACGCGAAAGCGGCCAGGGGCATGGGGTGGATGGCTGCCTCGGCGCCGCCGCACATGACTACGTCAGCCTTGCCGGAGCGGATCAGTTCCAGGCCCAGGTGCATGGCCTCGGTGCCGGAGGCGCAGGCGGAGACGGGGGTGTGGGCGCCGGCCCGTGCACCAAGGTCGAGGCTGACGGCCGCGGCAACTCCGTTGGGCATGAGCATGGGAACGGTCATTGGCAGGACCCGGCGGGGGCCCTTTTCCTTCAGCGTGTCCCAGGCGTCCAGCAGGGTCCAGACGCCGCCGATGCCGGTGGCGAATGCCACGGCCAGCCGGTCCTGGTCGATCTCGGTGATGCCTGAGTCGGCCCACGCCTCGCGGGCCGCGATCACGCCGAACTGGGTGGAGGGGTCCATGCGCTTTGCCTCGACACGCGAAAGGACGTCGAGGGCGGGGGTGCTGCAGCGTGCCGCGAAGTGCACGGGAAGTTCATACTTGGCCACCCAGTCGTCCTCCAGGGTGCGGGCACCGGAGACCCCCTTGAGCGCGTTCTTCCACATTGTGGGTACATCGCCGCCGATGGGTGTGGTGGCACCCAGTCCGGTGATGACTACTTTGCGTGTCATGGGATCACTCTTTCGTCGGTGGGAAACCGTCTCCGTCTGCCGGAGGGTCCCGCATCTTGATGGCCGGCGCGGCCGGTGTGGAGGCCGGCGCCAGGTAAAGCAAAAAGTGGCTGGAAATACGGCGGGCTGCCGGCCCGGTCATCCGGACCGGCAGCCCTGGCCACGCCGCAGGAGCGGCGGAAGCTGTAACTAGGCCTGTGCGCCGGCGATGAAGCTGACGGCGTCGCCAACGGTCTTGAGGTTCTTGACCTCTTCGTCCGGAATACGGACGCCGAACTTCTCTTCGGCGTTGACCACGATGGTCATCATCGAGATGGAGTCGATGTCCAGGTCCTCGGTGAAGGACTTGTCCAGCTCCACGGCCTCGGGGGCCAGGCCGGTTTCCTCGTTGACGATTTCAGCCAGGCCGGCCAGGATCTCTTCGTTGCTAGCCATTGATGGCTCCTTTTCTTGTATTGCCGGCAGGGGCTGCCGGAAATGGATCAGGCCGCGGATGCGGCCCCTTTGATGGGACGATGCTAGGGAAGGACAATAACCTGTGCGCCGAAAACCAGGCCCGCGCCGAAGCCGATCTGCAGGGCCAGCCCGCCGCTAAGCTCCGGGTTTTCCTGCAGCAGGCGGTGGGTTGCCAGCGGAATGGAAGCCGCGGACGTGTTGCCGGCGTCGGCAATGTCCCGTGCAACTGTAACCGTCTCGGGCAGCTTCAGCTTCTTGACCATCTCATCGATGATGCGCATGTTCGCCTGGTGGGGAATGAAGGCCACCAGGTCTTCGGCCTCCACGCCGGCAGCGTCCAGCGCCTGCTGGGCGACTTTGGCCATTTCCCACACAGCCCACCGGAAAACGGTCTGGCCGTCCTGCCGGAGGGTGGGGTAGAGCTCCTGCGCTTCTTCCAGCAGGGCAAGGTCGCCGGTGGAATCGGACTGGCGGGCGGCCATGCCCAGGTCCCGGACATCAAGCAAGGAACGGGTCATGCCAATGGCATCCCACTTGCTGCCATCCGAGCCCCAGACGGAGGGGGCGATGCCGGGCGTGTCGGACGGCCCGATCACCACAGCGCCGGCGCCGTCGCCGAGGAGGAAGGAAATGGTGCGTTCGCGGTTGTCGATAACATCGGAGAGCTTCTCGGCGCCGACCACCAGGACGTACTTCGCGGCCCCGGAGCGGACGAGCGCGTCGGCCTGGGCGATGCCGTAGCAGTACCCGGCGCAGGCTGCGGAGATGTCGAAGGCGGGTGCAGGCGTTGCCCCGAGCCGGTCAGCCAGGCTCGCGGCCGCAGACGGGGTCGCATAGGGGTGCGTCACGGTGGACACGATGACGGCGCCGAGGTCCGTGGCTTCGACGCCTGCCTTCGCCAGGGCTTCGCGGGCAGCGCCCTCGGCCATGTCGATGACGCTGACGCCGGCTGCGGCGCGGTGCCGGGTCACGATGCCCGTGCGCTGGCGGATCCACTCATCCGACGAGTCGATCCACTGGCAGACGTCGTCGTTGGTGACAATGACATCGGGGCGGTAGGCGCCCAGACCCAGGATGCGGGTGTGCTCCTGCAGGGGAGCCTGCTTCAGGGTGGGAACGCTCATGCGCCGCCCTCCAGTTCAGCGAAGAGTGCCAGCGCGGCGGAGAGGTCATCGGGAGTCTTGACCGCGACGGTCTTGACGCCGGGCATGCCGCGCTTGGCCAGCCCGGCCAGGGTGCCTGCCGGGGCCAGTTCGATGACTCCGGTGACGCCTCGCTTGACCAGGGATTCCATGCAGAGGTCCCAGCGCACCGGCCGTGACACCTGGGCGATCAGGCTTTCGACGGCGGCAGTACCGTCGGTGACTTCGCCGCCGTCGTAGTTGGACAGCAGCGGCACGGTCGGCGCCTGCGGCTTCAGCTGCGGCGCAATGGCCTGCAGGGCGCTGACGGCGGGGGACATGTGCCTCGTGTGGAAGGCACCGGCAACCTTGAGCGGGATGACCCGCGCCTTGGCCGGCGGGTTATCCGCCAGGGCCTTGAGCTGTTCGAAGGTGCCGGCGGCTACGGTCTGGCCGGCCCCGTTGACGTTGGCGGGCGTGGCGCCGGCAGCCTCAATGGCTGCCAGGACTTCCGCGGGATCGCCACCAACAACGGCGCTCATGCCGGTGGGAGTAACGGCTGCGGCGGCCGCCATGCTGTTCGCGCGTTCGCGGACGAACGTCATGGCTTCGTCCTGGGTGAGGACGCCGGCCAGGACCGAGGCGGTGATTTCGCCGACGGAGTGGCCTGCGAGGACCACCGGCAGGGAGCTGAGTTCAACGTCGAAAAGCGAGGAAGCTGCGATGAGTCCGGCGGCGACGATCAGGGGCTGCGCAACGGCAGTGTCCTTGATGGTTTCCTCGTCCGAGGTGGTCCCGTGGGCCGCCAGGTCGATCCCGGCGATCTCGCTGAGGGCGGCCAGCTGGCCTGCCACCTGGGGCAGTTCCAGCCAGGGGGCAAGGAAACCCGGGGTCTGTGAGCCCTGTCCAGGGCAGACTATTGCAAGCACGTAACCAGCTTTCCAAATTACTGTGTGGTCCAGCGGTGTTTGTCCGCACCAACCTCACGGGGTCAGGTTGTAGGAAGTCTACAACGCCTCAGGTCTGATTCCGGGACGGTTGCCGCTCCGTGGCGGACTTGGGCGGGCCGGAAAGGCGCCCCACAACGAGGGCCGCCTGCAGGACGAATGCTTCGCGCGGCAGGAGCGGATCCCACCCGGTGACGTCGCAAACCCGCTTCAGCCGGTACCGCACCGTGTTGGCGTGGACGAAAAGTTCCCGTGCTGTGGCCTCCAGCGAATGACCCAGTTCAAGGTACGTGCCCAGCGTCTCCACCAGGCCGTTTGAAGCGGCCAGAAGGGGCCGGTAGATGTTTTTGACGAGGGAGCGGCGGGCCGCATCGTCACCCGAGATGACGCGCTCGGGAAGGAGGTCGTCAGCGGCCACGGGACGCGGCGCCGAGGGCCAGGCGCGTGCCGCCGTCAGGCCTGCAAAGGCTGACTGCGCCGAGCCGCTGGCCTCCAGCAGCGAACTGGCTTCCGGACCGTACACCACTGGCCCCGGGGCGAACATTTCGCTGAGCTTCACATAAGCGGTTTCGCGGTCCTGGACGCCGCCGAGGATGAGGATCAGCCGGTCGCCCTGGATTCCCACCAGCGCATCTTCGGCATACCGGCCCGCCATCCGCCGCAGTTCACTGACGTAGCTGGCGCTGGGCTCGGACGGGGAATTGCCTACCATCACGGTGAAACGCTCCTGCGCCTTCCAGCCGAGCGCTGCGATCCGGGAGCGCAGCGCATCCGTGTTTTCACCCCGCAGGATGGCATCAACAATGAGCGCTTCAAGCCGCGTGTCCCAGGAACCCCGGGATTCGGCTGCGCGGGCATAGACATCGGCTGCGGCGAAAGCCACTTCCCGCGAATACCGCAGCACCGCCTCCCGCAGCGAAGGCTGGTCCGCCTCGGGCGCGATCACCGGCACCTGGTCTTCGACCACTTCCACGACGATGCGGATGAGCTGCAGCGCCTTTTGCAGGCTGATGGATCGCGTCAGCTCGGTGGGAGCGGTGCCGAAAACGTCAGTCAGGATCCAGGAGGGGGAGCTGGGACGCTCATACCAGGTGACGAACGCCGCGATGCCGTTCTGGGCCACCATGCCCAGCGCCGACCTTTCATCGGCGCTCAGCCGGCTGTACCAGGGCAGCGACTGTTCCAGTTGCCGCATGGTGGTGGTGGAGAGCTGGCCCACGTTGGCCCGCAGCTTCTTCAGGGTCTCGGACTTCTCCGGAGTGACCTTCGGCTGGGGCGGTTTACGCTTCGCAGGCTGCGTGGATGGTGCTGGCATCCTCCGAGCATACGGCCAGCAACCGGCAAGCTCCATTTGTGCGAAGGCTACAACACGCTTTGCCCTGCGTCACAGCGGCCAGTGCCCGGAAACGGACGACGGCGGCCCCCGCGCCAGGTGCGGGGGCCGCCGTCGTTGCTGCTGCCGGAAGGAGTTCGTGGTCAGTTATGCGGACTTCAGCACCGCCGAAGTCTGCAAAACCGGGTCGAATTCCCTAGGGAATGGTCAGGCCTCGCCTCCGGTGTTGCCGGTGGTGCCGGCATTGACGTTGAGCAGCTTGTACTTCTCGATCGCCTTGACCGGGGCGCCGGCATCCACTTCGCCGCGGCGTGCCAGCATCTCCAGGGCACGCACCACGATGGAGTGGGTGTCGTTTTTGAAGAAGCGGCGGGCTGCTGCGCGGGTGTCGGAGAAGCCGAAGCCGTCGGCGCCGAGGGTGGCGTATTCGTTGGGGACGAATTGGCGGATCTGGTCGGGGACGGCTTTCATGTAGTCGGAGACGGCGACGACGGGGCCGGTGGCGCCTTCGAGCTGCTGGGTGACGAACGGGACCCGGGCGGGTTGTTCGGGGTTGAGGAAGGCTTCTTCTTCGGCGGCGAGTCCGTCGCGTCGGAGTTCGTTCCAGGAGGTGACGGACCAGACGTCGGCGGAGACGGACCAGTCTTCGGCCAGGATGCGCTGGGCTTCGATGGCCCAGGGCACTGACACGCCGGAGGCCAGGATCTGGGTCCGCGGACCGTCGATCTTTGCCGGGGCGAGCAGGTAGATGCCCTTGATCACGCCTTCGACGTCGAGCTCGGCAGGTTCTGCCGGCTGGACAATCGGCTCGTTGTAGACCGTGAGGTAGTACATCAGGTTCCGGTCATCCGAGTCCGGCCCGTACATGCGTTCGAGGCCGTCGCGGATGATGTGGCCCATTTCGTAGCCGTAGGCGGGGTCGTAGGTGACCACTGCCGGGTTCGTCGATGCCAGCAGGGGGGAGTGTCCGTCGGCGTGCTGGAGGCCTTCGCCGGTGAGGGTGGTCCGTCCTGCGGTGGCGCCGATGATGAAGCCCCGGGTCATTTGGTCCGCTGCTGCCCAGAAGGCGTCGCCGGTGCGCTGGAAGCCGAACATGGAGTAGAACACGTAGACCGGGATCAGCGGTACGCCGTGGGTGGCGTAGGCGGTGCCGGCGGCGGTGAAGGCTGCCACGGCGCCGGCTTCGTTGATGCCGGGGTGGATGAGCTGGCCGGCGGGGGATTCCTTGTAGGCCAGGACGAGGTCGCGGTCCACGGAGAGGTAGTTTTGGCCCTTGGGGTTGTAGATCTTCGCCGTCGGGAAGAACGCATCCATACCGAACGTACGGGCCTCATCCGGGATGATCGGGGCGATGTGCTTGCCGAAGTTCTTATCCCGCATCAGGTCCTTCAGGAGCCTGACGAACGCCATGGTGGTGGCGGCCTGCTGCTTCCCCGATCCGCGCTTGGCTACCTCGTAGGTCTTCGCCTCGGGCAGGACGATCTCGGCGTGCTTGGAGCGGCGCTCCGGCACCGACCCGCCGAGGGCTGCGCGGCGCTCCATCATGTACTTGATTTCCGGAGCGTCCGTGCCCGGGTGGTAGTACGGCGGGCGGTACGTGTCCTGCTCGAGCTGCTCGTCGGTGACCGGGATCCGCAGGTGGTCGCGGAACTTCTTCAAGTCATCAAGGGTCAGCTTCTTCATCTGGTGGGTCGCGTTGCGGCCCTCGAAGTGCGGTCCGAGTCCGTAGCCCTTGACGGTTTTGGCGAGGATGACGGTGGGTTTGCCCTTGAATTCGGTGGCGGCTTTGTAGGCTGCGTAGACCTTGCGGTAGTCGTGGCCGCCGCGTTTTAGGTTCCAGATCTGGTCATCGGTGAGGTCCGCGACCATGTCTTTGGTGGCGGGGTCCTTGCCGAAGAAGTGTTCGCGGACAAACCCGCCGGATTCGGCCTTGTAGGTCTGGTAGTCCCCGTCGGGGGTTTCGTTCATGATCTTCACCAGGGACCCGTTGGTGTCCTGGGTGAGGAGGTCATCCCATTCCCGGCCCCAGACGACCTTGATCACGTTCCAGCCCGCGCCGCGGAAGAACGCTTCGAGTTCCTGCATGATCTTCCCGTTGCCCCGGACCGGCCCGTCGAGGCGCTGGAGGTTGCAGTTGATCACGAAGTTCAGGTTGTCCAGGTTCTCGTTCGCGGCGAGCTGGAGCAGGCCGCGGGACTCGGGCTCGTCCATTTCGCCGTCGCCCAGGAACGCCCAGACCTGCTGGTCGGAGGTGTCTTTCAGGCCGCGGTTGTGCAGGTATCGGTTGGACTGGGCCTGGTAGATCGCGTTCATCGGGCCGATGCCCATGGACACGGTGGGGAATTCCCAGAAGTCCGGCATCAGGCGCGGGTGCGGGTAGGAGGACAGGGCGTGGCCCTGCCGGGACTTTTCCTGCCGGAACCCGTCCAGGTCCTCCTCCGTGAGGCGGCCTTCCATGAACGCGCGGGCGTACATGCCGGGGGAGGCGTGGCCCTGGAAGAAGACCTGGTCCCCGCCGCCGGGGGCGTCCTTGCCGCGGAAGAAGTGGTTGAAGCCGACCTCGTACAGGGTCGCGGCACCGGCGTAGGTGGAGATATGCCCGCCCACCCCGATCTCGGGCCGCTGCGCCCGGTGCACCATGACCGCGGCGTTCCACCGCATGTACGCCCGGTACCGGCGCTCGTATTCTTCGTTGCCCGGGAACGGTGCTTCCTGGTCCACGGGGATCGTGTTCACGTAATCGGTGGTGGTCACCATCGGCACCCCGACACTCTGCGCGCCCGCACGCTGCAGCAGGCTCCGCATAATGTACTGGGCACGCTCGGTACCCTGTTCCCGGATCAGCGCATCCAGGGACTCAACCCACTCCGCAGTCTCTTCCGGATCACGATCAGGCAGCTGGTCAGTCAACCCGCTGAGGATATGGGAGGTATCTTCTCCTGCAGCCACGTCCAACCTCTCTTTGCGCGCATAGATCGGCGCACTCAGGCCAGGCAGGGTGACTGCCCGGCAAACGTACGCCGTGTGCGACGTATCGGTTACATCAGCCCGGTCATGTGTGCCGGGCAGGGTTCCTAGAGCTCCTACGTCTGCACGGAGTTACAAGGTTGTTGTCCTGCAGGCATAGTCGTCATCAGCCACTCTAACCGTCGGGGCAAGCCGATGCGTAGCCGTGGGTTGGGCACGACAGTTGTATTTCGCCGTCATACTGGTTGTGTGACGAAGGGCCGCTGCGACGCAGGCAGGAACCCCCGGTGTGACGCAGAATATGCGCAATTCCGGGTATGCCAGCTTGAAGCGCAGGCACAAAGGGTGTTGGCTTGGGAGTAATGGAAATCACTATGCAGACTGCATATGAAACGTATTGGAGGAACACGTGAGCGAGGCCGACGCCGCCACTTCGGTAAATGTGGCGGAAAAATTGGGTTTCAAAACTGGGGATCTGATTCAGGAGTTCGGTTACGACGACGACGTCGACTTCGACTTGCGTGACGACATCGAGGACCTCACCGGCGCAGACATGCTCGACGAGGATGACCATGAAGTGGCGGACGCCGTCATCTTCTGGTGGCGTGACGGTGACGGCGACCTTGTCGACAGCCTGATGGACTCGCTGACCACCCTCAGCGAAAGCGGCGTGGTCTGGATCCTGACGCCGAAGTCAGGCCGGGACGGATACGTCTCGCCTGCCGACATCCAGGAAGCAGCACCCACCGCCGGCCTGCACGTCACCACGTCGGCCGGTGTCTCCAAGGATTGGAGCGCAACAAGGCTGGTCAGCAGGAAGAACAAGTGACGCAGGCGCTTGCTGCTGCGGCATCCCTGCTGGCGGTTGGCGATCCAGCGCCGGACTTTGAACTTTCCAACCAGTTTGGCGAACCGGTCCGGCTGTCGTCGTTCCGCGGCCAAAACGTTGTCCTGGTCTTCTACCCGTTCGCCTTTTCCGGCATCTGCACCGGCGAACTCTGCGAGATCCGGGATAACCTCGCCTCGTTTGAAGACTCGAATGCCGCCGTCCTGGCCGTCTCTGTCGACAGCAAGTTCAGCCTCCGGGCCTACGCCGGCCAGGAAGGCTACAGCTTCGACCTGCTGGCAGACTTCTGGCCCCACGGCGGCGTCGCCCGCACCTACGGTGTCTTCGACGAAGACAGCGGCATGGCCAAGCGTGGCACGTTCATCATCGACGCCGGCGGCGTCATCCGGTACACGGTGGTCAACCCCCGCGGCGAGGCACGTGACTTCTCTGCCTACCGAAAAGCACTGGCCGGGCTGGAACAGGCCTGACGGCGGTGGAGAAGCCGCGGCATGGGGTCGGACTCACCGGGTTCGCCAGCATGCCGCGCGTCGAGCCGGCGCACCCATCCGGACGGGAACTTGAGGCCCTGGGCCTGATCCGCGACCTCCTGTCGGGAGCGCCGTTCGCGCTGCTCACGGGGGCGGGCCTGAGCACTGATTCCGGTATTCCGGACTACCGCGGTCCGGGGTCCCCGCCACGGTCGCCCATGACGTACCAGGAGTTCGTCAGGGACCCGGCCAACAGGCAGCGGTACTGGGCGCGGAACCACATCGGCTGGTCCCACCTCCGCCATGCCGACCCCAACCATGGACACCTCGCAGCAGCAGAGCTCGAGCGCCGGGGATACCTGACGGGCCTCATCACCCAGAATGTCGACCGACTCCATGAGGACGCGGGAAGCACCAATGTGGTGGACCTCCACGGCAGGTATGACCAGGTTGTCTGCCTCGATTGCGGCCGTACCTACTCCCGCGGGCTCCTGGCCGGCATGCTGGGTGAACTCAATCCGGGTTTCCTGGAGCAGGCCGAGGAATCAGGCCTTGTGGAGATGGCCCCTGACGCGGACGCCACGGTGGAGGACCTGGATCTGATCAGCAGTTTCGTCGTGGCGGTCTGCCCGGCGTGCGGCGGGACATTGAAACCTGACTTCGTGTACTTCGGCGAGAACGTGCCCAAGGACCGTGTGGAACGGTCCTATGCGATGGTGGATGAGGCAGCGTCCCTGCTGGTTGCCGGTTCATCCCTGACTGTCATGAGCGGCCTGCGTTTTGTCCGCCATGCAGCCAAGGACGGCAAGCCTGTGGTGATCATCAACCGCGGTGAGACCCGCGGGGACGACAAAGCCACCATCAAGCTTGAGGCTGGCGTGAGCGAATCATTGATGTGGTTGGCGGAACGGCTCCCGCCGCTCTGACCGGCCGGAATACCCGGAAGGTGGGGCCCAGATCCCGATTCGCGTTTAGCCGCCTTTGTCGGGTAGAGTCTATGTTCGTTGGTTTGCGGCTTATCGAAAGCAATCCAATTGGCAAGGGTCTTTAGCTCAGCTGGTAGAGCGCCACGTTTACACCGTGGATGTCATCGGTTCGATCCCGGTAGGACCCACCAACAACCCGCCTCGCATGCTTTTGAAGCACGCGAGGCGGGTTTTTTCTTTCCCTTTCCTGGCCCAGTGCCGGCGTGGTCCACCCGGAGTGCGGTGTCAGACCCTCGCCATAACGTACAGGGCATGGAACACGTGATAGTCCGCGACGGCGGCGATGGAATACCTGCATCTGTGGTTTGCCGGGGCCGGGAGTGGCTGGTGGGCGCCGAACCGGTCAGGTGGTTTGAACGGGTCAACTGGTGGGAGACCAACCGCCGGATGCCCAAGGGCCGGAGCAGGGTGGACGTAGAGGTCCTCCAGGTCCAGGTACGCCTGGGAAGCAACGCAGGCTCAGCGCTGACCACCATGCTGCTTGAGCGCGACGGGCTGGGCGGAGGGTGGCGGCTGCGGGACGCCGTGGCGGACGCCGCTTAAGGTGCCAGAACAGGCAGCGCGGGGCTTCAGGGCAGTGGAAAACCCTCCACCGCGACTATTGGGGGATGCCGCGGTGAAGGGCCTGAAATGAATATACAGTGAAGTTCCGGAAACAAGAAGTCATTCCGGAATGTGTGTCGCCGGGAAAGCGGAGAAAGCGCTAACCGGAGGCCGCCCGTGCGGCTCAGCGCTTTACCGGGATGAAAACCCGAGGCTGTTCTGTCCAGGAATCGGACATCTGCGACATCGTCCTGCGCATGATGTGGTCGGATGCCTCGCGGGCAGCGGCTGCGTCGCCCCGAGAGATTGCTTCGGCAACATCCACGTGCCACTGCAGGGCGGCCTCGTGCGGATGGTCGGGCATGAGGCCGTGGACCGTGCGTCCCGTCAGCGTCTCGGCCACCTGGCCCATCAGGTTCGCGAACATCTCGTTGCCGGAGCCGGAAAGCAGCAGCGAATGGAAGTGGATGTCGAGCTCAAGGAAGCGGGGCACCTCACCCTTGTTGCCGGCGTCGCGCATTGCGTAGGCAATGTCAACCAATTCCAGGCGCAGCGGCGCGGGAGCGTTCTGGGCCGCCAGCTCGGCCGCTACAGGCTCAACGGCCGCGCGGAGTTCTGCGAGGGACCGCAGCTGGGCGCCGCGGGCGTTGCTTGCCAGCCGCCAGCGGATGACCTGCGGATCGAACGGATTCCACCGGCTGGCGGGCAGGACACGGATGCCCACCCGTTTGGTGGTCTCCACCAGTCCCAGGGACTGCAGCACCCGGACAGCTTCCCGGATCACCGAGCGGGAAACCTTCAGCTCGACTTCGAGCTGTTCTGCGAGCATGAGGTGGCCTGCGGGCAGCTCACCCGAGATGATGCGGGTGCCAAGATTCTCGATGGCACGGTGGTGCAGGCTGCTTGTCATGCTGTAAGCCTAGTGCTCAGCATCGCCCGGCCATGCTCCGGGGATGGACCGCAGCAGGCCCGGTCTGGTCCACTGGATGGGCGTTACTTTCCTGTGACCCGAAGAATATATATGCTTTATTCCGACAGCTTGATCAGCGCAGTGCCACCCCGCCCGGGGCAGGCCCGCCGCACTTTCCGTCGTACGCAATGAATTGGAGTTTTGATGTCTGCACACATCGGTGTCACCGGCCTCGCGGTGATGGGCGCCAACCTGGCCCGCAACCTGGCCCGCAACGGCTTCACCGTGGCCCTGCACAACCGGTCCGTGGAAAAGACGGACACCCTGCTGGAAAAGTACGGTACCGAAGGCGACTTCGTCCGCACCGAGACCCTGCAGGAGCTCGTCGATTCGCTGGAGAAGCCCCGCCGGGTGCTGATCATGGTCAAGGCCGGCAAGCCGGTCGACTCGGTCATCGAGCAGCTTGAGCCGCTTCTCGAAGCGGGCGACATCATCATTGACGCGGGCAACTCGCACTATGAGGACACCCGCCGGCGTGAAGCGGCCCTGGCCAAGAAGGACCTGCACTTCGTGGGCGTCGGCGTGTCCGGCGGCGAGGAAGGCGCGCTGAACGGCCCGTCCATCATGCCCGGCGGTTCCAAGGAGTCCTACATGGCCCTCGGCCCCCTGCTCGAGAAGATCTCTGCCAAGGTTGACGGCGAGCCCTGCTGCGCCTGGGTTGGCACCGACGGCGCCGGCCACTTCGTCAAGATGGTCCACAACGGCATTGAGTATGCCGACATGCAGGTTATCGGCGAGGCCTTCGACCTGCTCCGCTCCGGCGCAGGCATCGAGCCCGCCGAACAGTCCAAGATCTTCACGGAGTGGAACAAGGGCGACCTGTCCTCCTTCCTGATCGAAATCTCGGCTGAGGTTTTGGGACACGTGGACGCCAAGACCGGCAAGCCCTTCGTCGACGTCGTGGTGGATGCTGCCGGCCAGAAGGGTACCGGCCGCTGGACAGTTATCTCCGCACTGGAACTGGGCTCGCCGGTGTCCGGCATCGCCGAATCCGTCTTCGCCCGTGCACTGTCCTCGCAGGCGGCCCAGCGCAAGCTCGGCCAAGAGATGCTGGCCGGCAACGAGGTTTCGGTCGAAATCCCGGAGACGTTCGTCGAAGACGTCCGCCAGGCGCTCTACGCTTCCAAGCTCGTTTCCTACGCCCAGGGCCTGGACATGCTGACGTCCGCGGCCAAGGAATACGGCTGGGACCTGAAACTGGACGAAATCGCCTCGCTCTGGCGTGCCGGCTGCATCATCCGCGCGGAACTCCTCAAGGACATCACCAAGGCCTACGCCGCCGACGAGAAGCCCGCCAACCTGCTGTTTGCACCGGCCTTCACCAAGGCCATCGCGGACGCACTGCCGGCCTGGCGCCGCGTCGTGGCCACCGCTGTGCAGCTCGGCATCCCGGTGCCCGTGTTCTCGTCCTCGCTGGCCTACTACGACGGCCTGCGCCGCAAGCGCGTCGCTGCCGCCCTCATCCAGGGCCAGCGCGACCTGTTCGGCGCCCATACCTACGGCCGCGTGGACGCCGAGGGCACCTTCCACACGCTCTGGGGCGAAGACAAGTCCGAGATCGAAGCGGTGGACACCCACTAGCATCCGCTGACACAACGCAAAAGGCGGGCAGTTCCAGGAGAATCCTGGAACTGCCCGCCTTTTGCGTGCCGCCGGCCGTGGTGCGTCCAGCTTCACTGTGCGCGCCCGGCCGGGCGTCAGATGCGGTATTCGATGTCGTACTCGGCGGGGTCGACGGCGGGTTTGGTCTCCCGCTGCGCGTCACGGTGCCGCCATTTGGCAGGGACGCCGGTAACGATCGACTCCGGCGGTGCGTCCTTGACCACCACGGCGTTGGCGCCCACAGCGCTGTCCCGGCCGATGGTGATGGGGCCGAGGATTTTCGCGCCGGCGCCAATGGTCACGCGGTCACCAATGGTTGGGTGCCGCTTGATCCGGGCCAGTGAGCGGCCGCCCAGCGTGACGCCATGGTAGATCATGACGTCCTCGCCGATCTCGGCGGTTTCGCCGATGACCACGCCCATGCCGTGATCGATAAAGAACCGGCGGCCGATGGTGGCGCCGGGGTGGATCTCGATTCCGGTGGTGAACCGGCCCAGCTGCGAAATGAGCCGGGCAGGAAAACGCAGCGCCGGGTTCTGCCACAGGCGGTGTGTCAGCCGGTGGATCCATATGGCGTGCAGGCCGGAATAGGCGAAAAAGTTCTCGACGGAACCCCTCGACGCCGGGTCATGCGACCTGGCGGCGTCGAGGTCTTCCTTTAGTCGTGCAAAAAAGCCCACAAACTTCTTTCTACAGGAAACGGGCGGAGGGCGGTCTGATCAGCCGCGGATGTCGTCATAGAGGACGGTGGAGATGTAACGCTCACCGAAATCGCAGACGATGGCAACAATCAGCTTGCCGGCGTTTTCCGGGCGCTTAGCCAACTCCAGGGCGCCCCAGACGATTGCACCGGACGAGATGCCGCCCAGGATGCCTTCCTTGACGCCCAGTTCGCGGGCAACACGGACGGAATCCTCAAGCGTCGCGTCCAGCACCTCGTCGTAAACGTTGGTGTCCAGCAGTTCGGGAATGAAGTTGGCACCCAGGCCCTGGATCTTGTGCGGGCCCGGAGCGCCGCCGTTGAGGATGGGGGAGTCCTTGGGCTCGACTGCCACGATCTGGACGCCGGGCTTGCGCTCCTTGAGGACCTGGCCCACGCCGGTGATGGTACCGCCGGTGCCGATGCCGGAGACGAAGATGTCCACGTCGCCGTCGGTGTCGGCCCAGATTTCTTCGGCAGTGGTGTCGCGGTGGATCTGGGGGTTGGCCTCGTTGGCGAACTGCTGTGCCCAGATGGAGTTTTCGGTGTTGGCCACGATTTCCTGGGCCTTTTCCACCGCACCGCGCATGCCCTCGGAGCCAGGCGTCAAAACGATTTCGGCACCGAAGGCGCGGAGCATCACACGGCGTTCCGTGGACATCGTTTCGGGCATGGTGAGGATGACCTTGTAGCCGCGGGCTGCACCCACCATGGCCAGGGCGATCCCGGTGTTGCCGGAGGTGCCTTCGACGATGGTGCCGCCCGGTTTCAGCGCACCTGACTTTTCCGCAGCGTCGATGATGGCCACGCCGATGCGGTCCTTCACGCTGTTGGCCGGGTTGTAGAACTCAAGCTTTACGGCAACGGTGGCACCCAGCCCCTCGCTGAGCCGGTTCAGCCTGACCAGGGGGGTGCGGCCTACCAGCTGCGTTACGTCGTCATAAATCCGTGCCATGTAGATACGCCTATCTCTGAGGGGTGAATACTGAGGTCAGCCTAACGAGGCCGCGTAATGCTGGCTAAGCGTTAAGCCATGCAGAGTAATATTTCCTGGCCTTGGCGAGCTTCGGGTTGATGATGACCTGGCAGTAGCCCTGCTCGGGATGTTTTCCGTAGTAGTCCTGGTGGAACTCCTCGGCAACATGGAACCGGGGGAGGCGGCTGACCTCAGTCACGATCGGGTGGCTCCACAGGGCCTGGTTCCGGTCGATGGCTTCTTCGAACAGGATCTTCTCCTCGGTGGTTTCGTAGAACATCGAGGAGCGGTACTGGGTCCCCACGTCATAGCCTTGGCGGTTCAGCGTGGTGGGGTCGTGCAGGGCGAAGAACATATCCAGGATGACCTCGGCCGGGATGATCTCCTCGTCGAAGGTCACGGCCACCACTTCGGCGTGACCGGTGGTGCCGCTGCAGACGGAGTAGTAGTCAGGGTACGGATCGTGGCCGCCCGTGTAGCCGGACACCACTGCCGTGACACCCTTTGTTTTCTGGTAGACGGCGTCGAGGCACCAGAAGCAGCCTCCGCCAAGAACAAAAGTTTTCATGACCTCTTCAATGGTTGGCAGCGCCGGATGATTCCCCGCGCGTCCCGCGTCACACCGGCGGCATGCCATCGCCCGCCGGGCGATGGGGTAAAACTAAGACTATGGAACCTGTGGACACCGACGTTACCGGTCCGGACGAGCACGACGGCGACGCCCCCTTCGCCGGGCAGGCCGGCGACGAGCCGGACGGGGCTCCCACCCTCGGCGACCTGCTGCTCGCGGTGGAGGAACTGTGGCCTGAATCCCTGGCGGAAGGCTGGGACAGGGTGGGCCTGGTGGCGGGCCACCCTGCAGCGCTGGTCACCAAGGTGATGTTCGCCGTCGATCCCACGCTGGAGGTGATCGAGGAAGCCGTCGAATGGGGTGCAGAACTCCTGATCACCCATCATCCGCTGCTTCTTAAAGGCGTCACGTCCGTCGCGGCCACGACTCCCAAAGGCCGGGCGGTCCACCGGCTGATCGAGTCCGGAACCGCCCTGCTGACGGTCCACACGAACGGTGATTCCGCCGTCGGGGGTGTGTCTGATGTGCTGGCCGACGCGCTGGGCCTCCAGGACGTTGCCCCGCTGACGCTGGCGGCCAACGGACTGCCCGAGGAGGGAATTGGACGGGTCGGGGACCTCGAGGACGCCATGACCCTGGGCGATTTCGCGGCCAGGGTCTTCGGTATCCTGCCGTCCGTAGCCGGGGGAGTGCGCGTCTCCGGTGACAAAGACGGCCTGGTCCGGCGGATCGCTGTGTGCGGCGGCGCGGGCGACTCGCTGTTCAACGAAGTGCGGGCCAGTAACGCCGACGTCTACGTCACGGCCGACCTTCGGCACCACCCGGCTTCGGAGGCGCGGGAAGCGGCGCTGAACGGACGCCCCTACCTCGTCGACGTGTCCCACTTCGCCAGCGAATGGCTCTGGCTGCCGGCCGCCGCGGCAGCCCTGGGCAACGTCCTCGCCGACCAGGGGCACGACGTCGAAATCCAGGTGAGTGCCACCAACAGCGATCCCTGGGACTTCATCCTTACGCCGGGCTGACCCGCCGCGCACCCGGTGCGGCCCGGTGCGGCCCGGCGAGGCAGGGACGCGGGCCAGGCGCTAGAGTCGAGGAAGCGCCGGTACGGTGCCCGGCCGCGGCCGGAGGGATCAAGCGGAGGTAACAGTGGCGAAGGCAGCACCGGCGGAACAGATCAAGTTGCTCGACCTGCAAGGCCTGGATGCAAAGCTCAAAGCCCTGGCCAGCCGCCGCCGCTCGCTGGAAAACGATCCCCGGATCAAAGACCTTGAGGCTGCCCTTTCCGTGGCCAGCGGCGAACTCGGTGCCGCAAAAGTGGCAGTGCACGACGCCGAAGCCGAGTTGAAGCGGGCTGAGGCGGACGTTGAACAGGTGGCCACCCGCATTGAGCGGGATGAGGCGCGCCTCAACAGCGGAACGGGCCTGTCCAAGGACCTGGTGGCTCTCCAGAAGGACATCGCTTCACTCAACAGAAGGCGTTCGGACCTCGAGGACGTGGAGTTGGAAGTCCTGGAACGCCTGGACACACTCCGTGAGCGGCAGTCTGCACAGCAGCAGATCGTGGACGATATCCAGGGCTCCTTCGGCAGCATCCGCGCGGAACTGGACAAGGAGCTCGCCGCAGTCGACGCGGAAGCTGCAGACGTGCGGGGCAGGCGCAATGAGTTCGCCGCCGGACTGGACGCCGGGATGCTGGCCATCTATGAGAAGACCCTGGCCAAACGCGGTGTGGGCGCTGCCCGGCTCTTCCACGGCATCTCGGAGGCTTCGGGCATGAAGCTCAGCCCCGGCGACCTCGCGGAGATCACCGCCGCTTCCGGTGACGACATCGTTTTCTGCCCAGACTCAGGTGCCATCCTGGTCCGCTCGGAGGAGTGGGCCTGACCCAGGCACGCAGCAGCTGGCATCGTCCTGCCCGGCCAAACCGGCCCGTGGCACTGACCGTTGGGCAGGGGAGCCTTAGCCCGGCAGGACGATGTTCAGCGCATGCGGTTTCCGCGCAGTCCCGGGAACGAGCTCCGCAGTCCAGCGCTCCCGTGCGGCCTTCAGGAGGCCGGCGGGCGTTGAGGGCGCTTTGCCGCGGCGCGAGAGCAGGTGCCGGGCCAGCTCGCCGCGGGTGTGCTTGGCGAAGTGGCTGACGACTTTCCGCACGCCGCCGGCTTCGGTGAAGACATTCACGGACACCGTCTGTCCTGCCGGGGGAGCCCACGCAGCCGCGTAGGTGCTGGACCGGCAGTCCACCAGCAGCTGGTCCCCCACGACGGAGGCGAGGGCCTCGGAAAGCTGTGGCTTCCAGAACGTGGCGAGGCGTCCGACGTCGGGCAGCGCCGTCCCCATGGACAGCCGGTAGGCGGGCACGGAGTCGCCGAAGCGGATGGCGCCCCACAATGCCGATACCACCAGCACCGACTCATCAGCCTTGCGCCGCTGGGCCGTCGTCAAGGTCCGGTAACCCAGGGCGTCGTAAAGGACGCCCGAGTAGATGCGGTGCGCAGGGGCCGCCGGTTCGGCGTGCAGCCGCGTATTGCGTACGACGTCGTCACGCAGTGATGCGCCCACGCCCAGGAGGTCGAGGGCGTCCTCGTGGGCGCTGATGGTTCCCAGTGCCTCCAGTACCTTCGCCCGCGCAGGGTTGAGGTCCGGAAAGCCCAAAGACGACCAATCGACGGCGGCACCTTTGACCGCGGGGGTCTTGCCTTCTGAAGGGGGGAGCAGGATCAGCACCGTCCGATCCTACCGGCGGCAACAGCAGCCGCCGGCGCCGGTAGACTGGAAGCGGATGGGACAGCCAGGCGGCCGCGCGTCACGAAAGTGGCTCGAGGAACGTCCGGGCTCCACAGGGCAGGGTGGTGGGTAACGCCCACTCGGGGTAACCCGCAGGCAAGTGCCACAGAGAATAGACCGCCTGCTTTTTTCGTTTTCGGAAAGCGGCAGGTAAGGGTGAAACGGTGGTGTAAGAGACCACCAGCTTCCCGGGTGACCGGGGAGGCTAGGTAAACCCCACCCGGAGCAAGGCCAGACAGGGCACGTTTGAGGGCTGCCCGCCCGAGTGTCCGGGTAGGCCGCTAGAGGGTGCCGGCAACGGTATCCGTAGATGGATGGCCGTCGCCCCCGTGACGGCAACGGCACGGGGGAACAGAACCCGGCGTACCGGCTGTCCCATCCGCACAACCGGTTTGACCTTGGAAGATGTGTTGGGGATCCTGAACCGTGCCCGTAAATACCGATCCGCAGCCGGCCGGCCCGCCCGCCGGACCCCAGACCCGTAACCTGCCCACGCAGGTCCTGGGCCTGATGGCTTTCCTTGCCCTCTCCGTCACGGCCTGGGCATTGGCCACGGTTCCGATCCTGCTGAACATGCACGGCTGGTTCGCGGCTTCCGTGCAGGCACCCTGGATGCCGCCGCAGTGGATGTTCCGCTCCATGTGGCTCCTGCTGTACGGCAGTATCGCCGTTGCCGCCTGGCTGGTCTGGCGGAAGGGGGCGCTCACGGGCGGCACCATGGCCGGTTACCTGCTCCAGCTGGTGCTCAATGCCGCTTGGCCGCTGAGCTACTTCGGCCTTTACCCTCTGCTGGGCCCGGCGGCGCTTTGGGCTGCGCTGGTGGTCCTCACCGGGCTGGCCGGCTGCCTCGTGTTCCTGATCCTGCGGTTTGGCCCGGTGAACGGCGTGGCCGGGCTGCTGGTGCTGCCCTACTTCTCCTGGGTGCTCTTCTCCTGCAGCCTCAACCTCTACGCCGCACTTCATAACTGAACGCCGTGTGAGTGATTTCACGCCCGGCGGGTCTGTTCCCCGGGCCGTGCCAAATTAGAATGGATTCTGGACGTAGAAGTTCTTCCGCTGGAATTGCGTTCGCATCCGGCGGTTTTTCTTTGCACACGATCCAGGCGCCTGGGGGCCGAACCCCGCAGGCGTGGATGCCCCTGGACATCATCAGGTGGCCTACAACCGCACACGAGGACGTATGCGGCTGAACCGAGGAAGGTATTTCTGTGAGCCAGACGTCAGATTCTTGTCTTGATACGTGGATGGGCCGCGAGGCCCTCGCCGAGGCCATGATTCCGGTGATCGGCCGGCTGTACCGCGAAAACAACGTGGTCACGAGCATCCATGGCCGGAGCCTGATCAACAAGTCCACCATGAACATCCTCAAGGCACACCGTTTCGCCCGCCGGATGAGCAAGGACGAACTCCTCCTGGAGGAGACCGCACCCCTGCTGAACACCCTTGCCGGGCTGGAGCTCGGCGCCGCGGCCATCGACATCGCCCGGCTCAACCAGAAGTTCAAGGAAGAGGGCAACGGCGCCACCCTTGAAGAGTTCCTCCGCGCAGAGCTGGCCGACGTCGTGGGCAAGCGGGGCGGCGACGACCGCACCAGCACCGACGTCGTCCTCTATGGGTTCGGACGCATCGGCCGGCTCCTCGCCCGCCTGCTGGTCGAAAAAGCCGGAGGCGGCCACGGCCTGCGCCTCCGGGCCATCGTGGTCCGCCGCGGCTCCGACAACGACCTGCTGAAGCGCGCCAGCCTGCTGCGCCGCGACTCCGTGCACGGCTCCTTCGAGGGCACCATCCGCGTGGACGATGAATCCAACACCATCACGGCCAACGGCGTCCGGATCCAGGTCATCTACTCGAACGATCCCGCCACCATCGACTACACCGCCTACGGCATCAACAACGCCCTGGTGGTGGACAACACCGGCCGCTGGCGCGACGCCGAGGGACTGTCCCAGCACCTGCAGAGCAAAGGCGCCGCCCGCGTCCTGCTCACCGCACCGGGCAAGGGCGAGCTGAAGAACATCGTCCACGGCATCAACCACGGCACCATCGAGGACACGGACGCGATCGTCTCTGCGGCGTCCTGCACCACGAACGCCATCACCCCGGTGCTGAAGGCCCTGAACGACAAGTTCGGCGTGATCCACGGCCACGTTGAGACGGTCCACTCGTTCACCAACGACCAGAACCTGATCGACAACTTCCACAAGGGCGACCGCCGGGGCCGGTCCGCCGCCCTGAATATGGTCATCACCGAAACCGGGGCCGCGAAGGCAGTTGCCAAGGCCCTGCCCGAGCTGCTCGGCAAGCTCACCGGCAGCTCCATCCGCGTCCCCACCCCGGACGTATCGCTGGCCATCCTGAACCTGACCCTGGAGAACGGGACCACGAAGGATGAGGTCAACAACTACCTCCGCGAGATGTCGCTGCACTCGGAACTGCGCAAGCAGATCGACTACATCGATTCCCCTGAAGTCGTCTCCACCGACTTCGTCGGTTCACGCCGCGCCGGCATCGTTGACGGCCTCGCCACCGTTTCCACCAGCAAGAACCTGGTGGTCTACGTCTGGTACGACAACGAATTCGGCTACAGCTGCCAGGTGGTCCGGGTCATGGAAGAAATGGCCGGAGTAAACCCGCCGTCCTTCCCGGCCAAGGAGAGCGCCAAGGCCCTGGCGGCCATCGCCGTCTGATCTTTCCTGTTTCTTTTGGGTGAATTCCCGGCTGGTTCTCTGGAATCAGCCGGGAATGGGGCCCACACTTGGGGAATGGAAAACGATCAGACACTTGAGCACGAAACCACGCTGGAACACGCATTTGACGTAGCCAAGGCCAATCACAAGGAAGCGCTCAGGTTGCTGGACGGCGCCAAGGCCGCTCATGCCTCGGGTGACGTCACCGCGGAACGGGTGCAGCAGCTTGAAAGCCTGCTGGCGGTTGCCGAGGAAGACCTCCAGAGGGTGTCACGGGAATTGTAGCGGTCACGCCGCTAAACCCTCACTCGTCCTGCACACTGTGGATATCCAAGGGCGGCGGTCTCCTGTGACCTAGGCTCATGGGGTGCTCCACTCCCGCCCCCGAACTGCAGTCCAGTGACCGTCAGCTGGTCCGCCTACCGGCGGGCGCGGCGCCGTTCCCGGCAGGCCTGGGCACTGTTGATAGTGGGCGGTGTCGCCGCCCTGGGGCTACTGGGCTGGTTCTTTACCGCGGGGCAATTCGACATTGCCGCACCCGCAGCGGACGGCCCCACAGCGGCTCCCGTATTTGATGCTGCGTGGATGAAGCCGGTGGCAGCGGTCCATGAGGTGCCCCAGGGCCCAGCCGCGGATGCGTTGGAAGCCCTCCCCGTCAAGGGCCGGGCAGGCAAGGACAACTACACCCGCGAGGCTTTCGGGCAGGCCTGGCTCGACGTTGACCGCAACGGCTGCGACACGCGTAATGACATCCTTCGCCGGGACCTGGCCGGCGTTGTCTTTGCGGAGGGCTCGAAATGCCGCATCTCCGCAGGGCACTTCCAGGAGCCCTATACGGGCAAGCCCATCGAGTTCCGCCGCGGCCAGGACAGCAGCGCCGCCGTCCAGATCGATCACGTGGTGGCCCTCTCGGACGCCTGGCAGAAGGGCGCCCAGGCACTGACGCCGCGCCAGCGGCAGAACCTGGCGAATGATCCCCTGAACCTGATCGCTGCAGACGGCCCGAGCAACCAGCAAAAGGGCGCGGGCGACGCCGCCACCTGGCTTCCGAAGAACAAGTCCATCAGGTGCCACTACGTAGCCCGGCAGGTGTCCGTGAAGGCGGCGTACGGGCTGTGGGTGACGGAGGCTGAGAAGGACGCGATGAAGCGGGTCCTGGGATCGTGCCCCGGCCAGCAGACCATCAGGGCAACCTGAGCCAGGTCACCGGTTAGTCAGTGCCCGAACGGGTCCGGGTCCACGCCGGGCAGCCAGGTCAGGCCGGGAACGCCCCAACCGTTCTTCTTTGCCGTCTTCTTGGCCTTGCGGGCATACCTGTCCATCAGGCGGTTGACGTACAGTTTGCCGTCCAGGTGGTCGTATTCATGCTGGATGACCCTGGCAAACCATCCGGTGGCCTCGAACTTCACGGGCTCGCCGTTGCCGTCAAGACCTTCCACCCGTGCCCACTCGGCGCGCTTGAGCGGATACTGGTCGCCGGGAAAGGAGAGGCACCCTTCCTCTTCCTCATCGGGGTCGGGAGCGGCTCCGGAGATCTTTGAGAGCGTGAGCACCGGGTTGACCAACACGCCGCTGGCGGGAGCGTCGTCCTCGTTCGCGTACTTGTAGACGAAGATCCTCTTGCCCACGCCTACCTGCGGTGCTGCCAGCCCCACTCCGTTGGCGGCATCGTTGGTCTCAAACATGTCCGCAATCAGGGTGCGCAGTTCGTCGTCGAAAACTTCCACTTCGGAAGCCCGGCGGTGCAGCACGGGTTCGCCCCAGATGGTGATGGGCAGAACGGTCATCTTCGCTGTCCTTCGGCTTGCGGCCCCGCAGCGGGCGCAGGGCGGTGATGCAAAAGAGGTGGTGAAAAAGAAAGGAGGCCGCACCGGAATAATCCGATGCGGCCTCCTTTGAACGGCTGCAATACCGTCCGGTGAGGGTGAGCTACGGGGGTTGAACCCGCGACCTCCTGGACCACAACCAGGCGCTCTGCCAACTGAGCTAAGCCCACCATGTGCCCCACAATGTGACCGGCTTCCCGGCCTCTGGAAAGGCAACTCAAATAGCTTACCTGCTCTTTGGGGGTACTTTGTCCACTTTCGGCGTTTTCAGCGAAAAATCCTGAAAGTGTGGCGCAGATTACTTTTAGGGAAGGCCGGTTTCCGGGCTGGTGATCCGCCGGGCGATCTTCTGCGCCGTTGCACTGTCCGGCCCGGGCGCCGGTACGAAGACTGCGTCCCGGTAGTAGCGGAGTTCATCGATGGAGTCCCGGATGTCACCCAGGGCGCGGTGGCCGCCCTTCTTGGCCGGGGACTGGAAGTACGCACGCGCGAACCAGCGGCGGGACAGCTCCTTGATGGTGCTGACGTCGATCACCCGGTAGTGCAGGTGCTCCACGATGGCGGGCATGTCCCTGGACAGGAAGACCCGGTCTGTTCCCACCGAGTTGCCGCCCAGTGGCGCCTTCCGCGGCTCCGGCACCCATTCGGCGATGTACTCCATCACTGCCGTTTCTGCCTCGGCCATCGTCTTGCCCGCCGGGAGCTCCTTGAGGAGTCCGGATTTGGTGTGCATGTCCCGGACGAAGTCGTTCATCTGCGCGACGGCGGCGTCATCCGGTTTGATGACGACGTCGACCCCCTCGCCGAGGATGTTCAACTCGGAGTCGGTGACCAGCGCGGCTACCTCGATCAGGGCGTCGTTCTTGATGTCCAGACCGGTCATTTCGCAGTCAATCCAGACGATTCTTTCGTTTGATATAGGCACCGGACCAGCCTACCGTTACACCTCCTGCCAACCGGCCGGTGCTAGGATTTCGAATACGTGGCGGGTCTCCCCGCTGCGTGGAAACGCGCCCCGGACAGGCCCTTCGGCCGACGGGCGTGGCCTGCGAAAACGCACAAAGATTGGACAACCCTGATATGACGGCGCCTTTGCCCGCGGCGGGCGGAATGGCTGCCGCCGCCCCGGCCGTCAGCGGCGGTGCCGAGATGGACGATCCCCGGTCCCCGATCCTTGCAGGCTTCGTTGGCTCCATGTTTATGCTGGCTGGATCCCTGGGGGTCGGCTGGCTGGCGCCCGTTTCCGAACTGCGCAGGATGCCGCTGTTCATCTGGATGCGCGCCGAGGCAGCCGGGGTAGCACTGTCCATCATCCTGCTGGCAGTGGGCGGCATGCTTCTGGTGCGGGCCTGGCTGCGGCTGGGCCAGAAAGTCCACGTGTGGGGACCCCAGGCGCGCAGCGCCACGCTCAAGGCGATCCTGGCATGGGGCCTGCCGATGGTGGTCTGCGTCCCGCTGTTCAGCCGGGACGTTTATGCCTACATCGGCCAGGGCCGCCTCATGGTCGAGGGGTTCAACCCCTACGAGAACGGCATCTCCTCCCTGTCCAACTACTTCCAGCTGGGCGCCGACAAAATGTGGACCGAAGCGCCGGTTCCCTACGGCCAGCTGTTCCTGTGGATCGAGCAGTTCGTGGTCTGGTCCACCAATGTCCAGCCCGAAGCCAGCGTGATGCTGTTCCGGCTGGTGGCGGTGGCAGGGGTGGTGCTGTGCGTCATCTACGTGCCTAAGCTGGCCGAACTGCACGGCGTCAACCCGCACCGGGCGCTCTGGCTGACGGCGGCGAACCCGCTGTTCCTGACCAACTTCATCGCCAGCGTCCACAATGATTCCCTCATGATCGGCCTGGCCCTCGCCGGCCTGTACTACTGCGCCACCCATCGGGTGGTTCGCGGCATTGTCCTGGTAACGCTGTCCATCGCGGTCAAGCCCATCACGATTGTCTTCCTTCCCTTCATCGGGCTGCTCTGGGCCGGGCAGAATGCCGGCTGGCTCCGCAAGTTTTCGTTCTGGGCGCTGACGGCCGGCATCAGCCTGGGCCTCCTGGTTCTGATGGGCCTGGTGAACGGATTCGGGTTCGGATGGATCAACGGGCTCTCGGCCCCCGGCAGCATTGCCATCTGGTACGCCCCGGTGGGCCTGATCGGGATGATCGTGGCCTCGCTGGCCAATTCGTTTGGCCTGGACGGCAGTGTCTTCGCAGGGTGGGTGTTCGACGCCGGAAAGCTCCTCGCGGTGGGCATCGTGGCCTGGCTGATCCTGCGGGGCGACTACGACCGGCTGATGCGGCGGCTTACGCTCGGATTCGCTGCCATCGTACTGCTGGCCCCCATCATCCAGTCCTGGTACGTGGTGTGGCTCATTCCGCTCTTCGCCGTCACCGGCATCCGCAACGACTGGCAGGTTAAGGCTCTCTACTTTGTGGTGTCTTTCTTCATGATCTACGCCATCTCGGACCAGCTTGAAGTCTTCCCGTACCTCCAGGCCGATGACCTGGGCTTCGCGCTGACCCTGGCCCGGGTCGCGGCCGCCGTCACAGGCCTGCTGTTCGGCCTCTACCTGATCTTCTGGGATCCCTCGACGAAACGGCTGTTCCGCAAGTCCGGTGACCTGGTTGTTGAACGTCCGGTGATCTAGCGGCCCGCAGCCCGGCCGTTGAGCCGTCGCAGCGCTTCCCGCCGCGACAGGGGGCTGATAACGGCCGAGTGCTTAGCCACGAAGGCCGCCACCCAGTCCGGTGAGGTTTTGGCGTACTCCCGCAGTGCCCATCCGATGGCTTTCCGGACGAAAAATTCTCCGTCTCCCAGGTTTGGTTCGATGACCGCGGCCAGCAAGGTGGTGTCCGTGGCGGCCTTGGCCTTCAGCTGGGCGATGATGGAGGCCCGCCTGAACCAGAAGTTTTCATCGGTGCTCCAGGCGCGCAGCACTGCAGTCATTTCCTCACGGTGGGCCTGAAGGAGGCCGCAGATACGCCCCGAAACGCCGTCCACGAAGTCCCACCAGGCGCCGGTACGGATGATTTCCTCGTAGACCGGCAGCATGTGCAGGTCCCGGGAAACCATCCTGTTCGCGGTCAAATCAATGGCGGCGTACCGCTCCTCGCGCACCTCGGAGTGGCGCCACAGATCGAGGACGGTGGCACGCAGTTCCTCCCCGGACCGGAACGGCGCCGCGGCAGCCGCGTCCTTCGCGATCCGGCGAACTTCCGGCACCCGGACTCCCAGCGAGGGAAGGCTTGACCTCATGTACGCCTGGGCGCCCGCTGCACGCGCGGGATCGGCATGTTCCCGCAGCTCAGACCGGATTGCAGCGAGCACCTCGGGGTTGGAAGTTGCTGGGCTTTCCATGAGGCAACCTTAGCCAGCGCGCCGGACCACCGCAGCCATCACCTCCACATCCCCGGTAACCGGTCAGGGCGCCGCTGTTGCAGGTTCGGGGGCGGCTGACTGGCCGGCGAACGTCCAGCCGGCGCGCTCCAGCCACGCCGCGCACAGTGCAGGCCACTCCTCGGCGCCCGGTGCTCCGGCTGCCAGGCCGATGCCGTGCCGGCCATGCGGGAAGACATGGAGTTCCGCGGGCACGCCGGCGTCGAAAAGCGCCTGCGCGTAGCCCAGGCTGTGGCTGACGGGCACGGCTTCATCGTCGGCCGTGTGCCACAGGAAAGCCGGCGGGGTCTGGGAGGTCACCTGACGGTCCGCGGAAAGGGCCGAGAGCAGGGCCGGGGACGGTGCGTCGCCCACGAGGTTGTCGACCGACCCCTGGTGCACGTCCCGGGTCAACGAGACCACGGGGTAGCACAGCACTGCCAGGTCGGGGACGGAGCCGGGCACATCGAGGGCCGGGTCTCCCGTGGAAACCGCCGTGGACAGTGTGGCAGCGAGGTGGCCGCCCGCCGAGAATCCCAGCACCCCGACCCGTTCGGGATCCACCGCCAGGCCATGGGCGCCGCCGCGTATGTACAGCAAGGCTTCCTTGGCATCCCGCAGGGGAGCGGGGTGCCGGTGTGGGGCTACCCGGTAGCGCAGGACAAAGGCGTGAATACCCAGCGAGGCGAGCCATTCGGCCACGGGTTCGGCCTCATGGTCGGCCTGGCGCGCATAGCCGCCGCCGGGCAGGACCAGGACGGCGGGCCGCAACCCGCCACCGGAGCAACGGGCGGGAACTGAGGTCAGGCCGTTCGGCGCCATCAGTCCGTGGCCTCCGTGCTGCGGCGCAGCATGACTCTGCCGGTCACCGGAAGCGGTGCGGAATCCTGGTCGTCGCCGTCGGCCGTTGGTGGTGCAGTGGCCCTGGTGGCGAGCCGCCCAATCTCCTCCAGCGGCAGGCTGACCGTGGAAAGCGCAGGCCTGAAATCGCGCAGGGTCTCGATGTCATCGAAGCCTGCGATCCGTGCGTCGCGCGGGATGCGTAGCCCTTCTGCGCGCAAGGCGGCGGCCGCACCGATGGCCATGACGTCATTGACAGCGAAAATACCCAGCCCGTTGCCGGCCGGCCGGCCGCTCCCGCCGGTTCCGCCGGCCTTGATCCGTGCCGCCAGCTTGAGGCCGGCCTCGTATCCTCCGGACCGGTTGAAGGAGTTCCGCAGTACCTCGGCGGGGCCGCGGCCGGCCCGGCTGAGCCCTTCCTGGAAGCCGCGGATCCGGTCATCGGAGGTGAAGAGCCCTTCCGGGCCGCCGATGATGACGAAGTCGCCGTCCCACCCCGCGGCCAGTTCCACGGCAAGGTCTGCGGCAAGTTCCTGGTTGGGGACCGACACCACGTGGTAGCCCTCCGGGGCTGCGGCGCCCACGACAGGGTGTCCCACCACAGCAACCTGCCCTCCGTTGCGGCAGTAGCGGTCCAGCTCCGCGGCCAGTTCCGCGTTTTCGTCCCCGTCCTCAGCCCGCGACGAGCGCGAGCCGGCGATCACGATCGAGTCGGCGCGCCGGGCAGCGAAGGCGGCAACTGCTTCCTTTTCTTCCCCGGGCGCCCCGCCCGTGGTGGCCAGCAGCACCATCCGGCGCTGTTCGCGGGCAGCCTCCTGGACGCCCCTGGCAATTGCCGCGAAGTAGGGGTCCGCGATGTCGTGGACAATCAGGCCGATCAGGCCGGAACTCGACTTCGCCAGTCCCTGTGCCTGCGCGTTGGGAATGTAGCCCAAAGAATCTGCCGCCTGGCGGACCCGCTCGGCGATGTCCTTGCCGGGCTTGCGCGCGGAGCCGTTGAGGACGCGGGAGGCGGTGGCGGGAGACACCCCGGCGAGCCGGGCCACCTCGGTGAGGGTACTAGCAGCCACAGCAGCTCCTGGACGTCGGGGAAGATAACGGTCACCACATTATGGCAGTTGAAAGTTCTTCCGGAAAGCGCTTGCCAACTCCGGCGGGAGCGGTGCATGATGGATTCAGTGGGAATGCGCTTTCCCAATCAGGCTTGAGTAAAACTTGCTCACTCACCGTGGAGGACACATGGGCTTCGAAACAAAGACGATCCGCATCGCCATGAACGGCATCACCGGCCGCATGGGATACCGCCAGCACCTGCTGCGTTCCATCCTGCCGATCCGTGACGCCGGCGGCTTCACCCTGGAAGACGGCACCCGCGTGCAGGTTGAGCCCATCCTGGTGGGGCGCAACGAGGCAAAGATCCGCGAACTGGCGGAGAAGCACAAGGTTGCCGAATGGACCACGGACCTGGAATCGGTCATCAACGATCCCACCGTTGACGTCATCTTCGACGCCTCAATGACCAGCCTGCGTGCTGCCACCCTGAAGAAGGCCATGCTGGCCGGCAAGCACATCTTCACCGAGAAGCCCACCGCGGAAACCCTGGAAGAGGCCATCGAGCTGGCCCGCATTGGCAAGGAAGCCGGCGTCACCGCAGGCGTCGTCCACGACAAGCTGTACCTCCCCGGCCTGGTCAAGCTCCGCCGCCTGGTGGACGAAGGCTTCTTTGGCCGTATTCTCTCCATCCGCGGCGAGTTCGGCTACTGGGTGTTCGAAGGCGACGTACAGGCCGCCCAGCGCCCGTCCTGGAACTACCGCAAGGAAGACGGCGGCGGAATGACCACGGACATGTTCTGCCACTGGAACTACGTCCTCGAGGGCATCATCGGCAAAGTCAAGAGCGTCAGCGCCAAGACCGCTACGCACATCCCCGCCCGCTGGGACGAGGCCGGCAAGGAATACAAGGCAACGGCCGACGACGCCTCCTACGGCATCTTCGAGCTTGAGACCCCCGCGGGAGACGCAGTCGTGGGCCAGATCAACTCGTCCTGGGCCGTCCGCGTCTACCGCGACGAGCTGGTGGAATTCCAGATCGACGGCACCCACGGTTCTGCCGTCGCAGGCCTCAACAAGTGCGTGGCCCAGCAGCGCGCGCACACCCCCAAGCCCGTGTGGAACCCGGACCTGCCCGTCACTGAATCCTTCCGCGACCAGTGGCAGGAAGTTCCCGCCAACGCCGAACTCGACAACGGCTTCAAGCTGCAGTGGGAGGAATTCCTCCGCGACGTCGTCGCCGGCCGCGAACACCGCTTCGGCCTGCTTTCCGCCGCCCGGGGTGTCCAGCTTGCAGAGCTCGGCCTGCAGTCCAACGACGAACGCCGCACCATCGACATCCCGGAGATCACGCTCTAATGACGTCCCTCATCCTTCCCTCCCACGACGGCGGCACGCGGGAATACCGCCTGCAGGGCGGCACCACCTGGGCCCGCCCCTCCGCCCCTCTGACAGCGCGGCGGGCGTACGCCGCAGCCCACGTCATCCCCGAGGTCCTTGCCGACAACACCCCCGGTGCCCCGGCACGCCTGGACTGGGATGCCACGATGGCCTACCGCCACGAACTGTGGTCCTACGGTCTGGGCGTCGCCGATGCAATGGACACCGCACAGCGGGGCATGGGCCTCGACTGGGCAGCCACCCAGCAACTCATCAAGCGCACCGGCGTCGAGGCGGCGTCCGTGGTTGCAGCGAACAGCGCAGCCACCGCCGGCAAGTCCGTCCGTGACCTCGTGTCCTGCGGCGCAGGCACCGACCAGCTGGACATCGACTCCCTGCCCGCGGGCGAAGCCGGCCTCAAGGCTGTCCTCGAGGCTTACCGCGAACAGATTGCCGTCATCAGCGAAGCCGGGCCGAAGGTCATCCTGATGGCCTCCCGTGCCCTGGCCAAGGTAGCCACGGGTCCGGAGGACTACCTGAGCGTGTACTCCACGCTGCTGCAGGAAGTTGACCAGCCGGTCATCCTGCACTGGCTGGGCACCATGTTCGATCCCGCGCTTGCCGGCTACTGGGGCTCCGACGACGTCGCTGCCGCCACCGAGACCTTCCTGGGCCTCATCAAGGACAACGCGGACAAGGTTGACGGCGTCAAGGTCTCGCTGCTCGATGCAAGCCACGAGGTGGCCCTGCGCGCAGCCCTGCCCGCGGGCGTCCGCCTCTACACCGGCGATGACTTCAACTACCCCGAACTCATCGACGGAGACGGCACGCACCACTCGGACGCGCTGCTCGGCATCTTCGCAGCCATCTACCCGGCCGCCTCGGTAGCCCTGCAGAACTACGACGCCGGCAACGCCGCCAAGGCCCGCGAGATCCTGGACTCCACCCGCGAACTAGGCAAGCACATCTTCAGCGCCCCCACGTTCTACTACAAGACCGGCATTGCGTTCATGTCCTGGCTCAACGGCAAGCAGCCGGGCTTCCAGATGGTGGGCGGCCTGCACTCCGGCCGCTCCGTCTGCCACCTGGCCAAGACCTTCGAACTCGCCGACCAGGCGGGCCTGCTGAAGGATCCCGCCCTCGCCGCTTTCCGGATGTCCGACTACCTGCGGATCAACGGGGTGGGCGTGTGAGCGACTTCTCAAGGTTGGCCATCAACAGCGCCACCACCAAGAAATGGACACTTGCCCAGGTGGTCGAGGGATGCGTCAACGCCGGCATTCCCTCCATCGGCCCGTGGCGGGACCGCGTGGAGGAGGCCGGCCTGGACAAGGCTGCCCGCCTGATCAAGGACGCGGGACTGCGGGTCTCCTCGCTGTGCCGCGGCGGTTTCCTGACCGCTGCCGACGCCGAGGGGCAGGCGGCTGCGCTCGCTGACAACCGCGCAGCAATCCTCGAGGCCGTGGCACTGGACACCAGGGAACTGTTCCTGGTGGTAGGCGGCCTGGCGCCGGGGGAGAAGGACGTCGTGGCGGCACGGCAGCGTGTGGCGGACCGGTTGGCGGACCTTGTTCCGTTCGCCGCGGAAAACGGCGTCCGGCTGGTGCTGGAACCGCTGCACCCGATGTACGCCGCGGACCGCGCACTCATCTCCACCCTTGGCCAGGCGCTGGACCTTGCGGCGCCCTTCGATGCCGCGACGGTGGGCGTCGCCGTGGATACGTTCCATGTCTGGTGGGATCCGGAGCTGAAGGCGCAGATCGAGCGGGCCGGGCGGGAAAACCGCATCGCTTCCTACCAGGTGTGCGATTTCAACATGCCCATTGCCGCTGATCCGCTGCTCTCCCGCGGATACATGGGCGATGGCGTCGTGGACTTCGCCACCATCGGCACCTGGGTGCGGGATGCCGGCTACACCGGCGACATCGAAGTCGAAATCTTCAACCAGGAGATCTGGGACACCGACGGCAACACCGTGCTGTCCACGGTCAAGGAACGCTACGCGGAGCTTGTCCTGCCGTACGCCTGACCTGGTCCAGGCCGCGGGCTGCTGCCGCGCTTTCGAAAGTGACAGGCAGCGGCCCGCGCTCCATACACAGAAGACCCGGACCGCCTGCGGTCCGGGTCTTCTGTGTATGCCTACGTCAGGCGTACAGCGAGGCGAACCGGCGGTATGCCGCCAGCACACCGGCGTCGTCCGTTCCCCGGGGAAGCACGACGGCGTCTGACGCCCAGGCGGGGAAAGCGCCGGTGAGTGCTGCGGCGGCCTGGCGGGCAGCGCCGTCGGCCACGTATTCTCCCGGCCGCGGAATGGCGACGGCCGCCCCCAGCAGCCGGGCCGCGGCATCCTGGACGGCCGCCGACTGTGCGCCGCCGCCCACCAGCACGATGCGCCTTGCCTCCACGCCCTGTTCCAGGAGCGCGGCCAGCCCGTCCGCCAGGGAGCACACCACGCCTTCGACGGCGGCGCGCGCCACGTTCGCCGGGGTGTAGTTTGCCCGTGTGATGCCGTGCAGGGAACCGGTGGCATCCGGCAGGTTGGGGGTGCGTTCCCCGTCGAAGTACGGCACCAGGGTCAGGCCGCCCGCGCCGGGCTGCGCTGACAGGGCCAGCCGGTTGAATTCGGCCAGGTCCACTCCCAGTAGCGCTGCTGTTGCATCGAATACGCGCGTGGCATTCAGCGTGCAGATGAGGGGCAGGTAGTGCCCCGCCGCATCCGCAAACCCGGCCACCAGTCCGGTTGCATCAGCCGCCGGTGTCTCCGAAACCGCGAAGACGGTGCCGGACGTGCCCAGGGACATCACAACGTCGCCCAGCCCCGCACCAGCACCCAGTGCCGCTGCAGCGTTGTCACCCGCGCCCGCTGCGAGCAGGCTGCCGGCCGGTGTCCTGCCTGCTGCCTCCAGCGGGCCAAGGACCAGCGGCAGTGTCGGGGTGTGGCCAAGCGATGCGGCCACGAGGTCGGGCAGGTACTTTCCCTCCGCCGTCGAGAAGTATCCAGTCCCTGAAGCGTCCGAGCGGTCCGTCACCAGCGCATCAAGCCCAACCGCGCCGCTTCCCGGTCCGTACCCGGCCAGGCGCCAGGTCAGCCAGTCGTGCGGGAGGCAGACGGCGGCAACCCTGGCTGCGTTTTCCGGTTCGTTTTCCCGGAGCCAGTGCAGCTTGGTCAGCGTCAGCGACGCTACCGGGACTGTCCCTGTGGCCTGTGCCCAAAAGCGGGCGCCGGCGGCAGCATCGCCGTCGCCCGCCATGTCGATGAGCTGCGCGGCGGCACCGGCGCTCCGTGTGTCGTTCCACAGCAGGGCAGGGCGGATCACCGCGCCGCCGGCGTCAAGGCAGACCATGCCGTGCTGTTGCCCGGCGACGGAGACGGCGGCGACGTCGTCAAGGCCACCCGCCTGGGCGATCGCCGCCTGGAGGGCGTCCCACCAGTGGACAGGGTGGACCTCGGTGCCCTCGGGGTGTGGCGCGCGGCCCTGCCGGACCAAAACGCCGGTGCCGGCATCGCGGATTACTACCTTGCAGGACTGGGTGGAACTGTCGATTCCCGCGACCAGTGCCATGGTCAGCGGGCGTTGAGGAGGTGCTCGATGGCAAGCTGGTTGAGCCGGACGAACGCGAACGAACGCTCTGCTGCCTTGTCGGCGTC
The DNA here is from genome assembly GCF_900105535.1 of Pseudarthrobacter equi. Lineage (NCBI taxonomy): Bacteria > Bacillati > Actinomycetota > Actinomycetes > Micrococcales > Micrococcaceae > Pseudarthrobacter > Pseudarthrobacter equi. Next base: position 2,812,603 of record NZ_LT629779.1, on the reverse strand, counting down.
GAAGTCTTCGAATGCGGCGGCGTCGGCGAGCAGGTCTGCGGTGGTTTCTCCGGCGTTGAGGGTGGGTTCGCCGAGTTCGAAGACGCCCGATGCCTTGAGGGCTTCCTGCACCAGCGGGTCCGCGCGGAAGGCCAGCGCCCGTTCCTTGAGCAGGAGGTACATCGCCATGTTGGCCTTGGCGGATTCCCAGACGCCGTCGTAGCCGTCCGTGCGCGACGGCTTGTAGTCGAAGTGGCGCGGGCCGTCGTACTTGGGGCCGCCGCCCGGGAAGCCGTTCTCCAGCAGGTCCACCGTGAAGAAGGCGCTGGTGAGGTCGCCGTGGCCGAAGACGAGGTCCTGGTCGTATTTGATGCCGCGCTGGCCGTTGAGGTCGATGTGGAAGAGCTTGCCGGCCCAGAGCGCCTGGGCAATGCCGTGGGTGAAGTTCAGGCCCGCCATCTGCTCGTGGCCGGTCTCGGGGTTCAGGCCAACGATGTCGCCGTGTTCGAGCTGGGCGATGAAGGCCAGGCCGTGACCGACGGTGGGCAGGAAGATATCTCCGCGGGGTTCGTTGGGCTTGGGCTCGAGCGCGATGCGCAGGTTGTAGCCCTTGTCCTTGATGTAGCCGGCGGCCGTGTCAACGCCTTCCTTCATGCGGTCCAGTGCGGCGGCGAGGTCCTTGGAGCCGTCGTATTCGCTGCCTTCGCGGCCACCCCACATGACGAAAGTCTCTGCGCCGAGCTCTGCCGCGAGGTCAATGTTGCGGAGGACCTTGGACAGGGCGAACCGGCGCACGGAACGGTCGTTGGAGGTGAAGCCGCCGTCCTTGAATACCGGGTGGCTGAACAGGTTGGTGGTGACCATCGGCACGTTGAGCCCGGTGTCGGCGAGTGCCGCGCGGAAGTTCTTGAGGATCAGTTCGCGCTCGGAGGCTGGAGCGTCGAAGGGGACCAGGTCGTTGTCGTGGAAGGTGATGCCATAGGCGCCGAGGTCCGCCAGCTTGTGCACGGCCTCCACTGGGTCAAGGGCCGCGCGGGTGGCCACACCGAAGGGATCGGCTCCGGTCCAGCCCACCGTCCAAAGGCCAAAGGTGAACTTGTCAGCAGGGGTGGGGGAGAGAGTCATGATGCGTCCTTGCGATCGATGGTCCGCGAGGTGCGGATGTTTAGTTTATTGCCTGAACTTTATGTGGGGACGTAGGCTGTGGTCAAGGGTCCGGCGGTGCGGACCTACAGGTTTTTTGGCGGGATCCGCAGCGAGGAGTGCCATGAGGTTGCCGGTACCGGCGTCGACGCCCCACGGGCCAGTGGTTCCGGGGAGCATGGGGGACGTGCGCAGGAGCAACCTCTCCCTGGTTCTCGGGGCCATCGCCGGTGCGCCCCGGGGAGCGTTTCCCACCAGGGCCCAGGTTGCTGGTGCCACCGGCCTGACCAAGGCGTCCGTCTCAAGCATGGTGACGGACCTCCTCGACGCAGGCCTGGTGCGCGAGGTCGGACTCAATGCACGGGGGGAGCGTGGCCGTCCCGGGGTGGGCCTGGACCTGAACACCAAGCGGGCCGTGATGGGTATGGAGGTCAACGTCGACTACATAGCTGCCGGCGTGATGGACCTTTCCGGGACGGTCCTGTTCCTGGAAGTCCGGGAACGCGACAACCGCGGAAGCCAGCCTGAACCCGTCCTGGAGGCGCTCGCCGTCCTGGCGGCCAAAGCGCGCGGTGACGCGGGGGAGCGCGGCGTAGAAATCCTCGGCGGCGGCCTCGCCGTTCCCGGGCTGGTGCGACCCGGAGGGACGGGAGTCCTGACCGCCCCCAACCTGGGGTGGACCGGCGTCGACCTTGACCTTGGTGCGTTGCTTCCGGAAGCGCCGCTGGCCGTCGCCCTGTTCAACGAAGCAAATGCTGCGGCCCTGGCGGAACTCCGGCACAGGCCCGGCACTGATGCGGACTTCCTGTTCGTCTCCGGGGAGGTGGGCGTTGGTGGCGGCCTGGTCCTGGCCGGTGAGCTTTTCACCGGGCCCGAAGGGCACGCCGGCGAACTGGGACACGTGGTGGTGGACCCTGCAGGAAGCCTCTGCTCGTGCGGAGGGACGGGCTGCCTGGAAACAATTGCCGGCCAGGATGCCATCTTCGCTGCCGCGGGCGTTGAAACCACCGGCGAAAGCCGCTCCGCAGCCATGCGCAGCCTCCTTGCAGCGCTCGCCGCGGGGGACACCCGGGCCATATCCGCCGTCGAACGTGCCGGCAAGTACTTGGGCATTGCCCTCGCCTCAACTGCGCGGGTGGTGGACATCGGTTCGGTGGTGCTCGGCGGCCACTTTGCCGTCCTTGACCAGTGGCTGCGGGCTCCGCTTCTGCGCAGCCTCTCCACGTATGCGCCAGGCAAGCTGGCTCCCGACCATGTTGTCACCTCGGCCGTGGGTGAGGAGGGCGCGCTCCTGGGCGCGGCCGGAAGCGTCCTGCGCTCGCTGGTGGACGCGCCGCACTTGCTGCAGGGCTAGCCGCGGGCAGGTCAGGGGCCTTGACGATCCCGCTCGAGCGTCGGGCCCGGCCCTCACGCTGACGCAGTAACCTGGCCGGATTCCCGCGGCCGCTTAAGCAACAGAGGTCCTGGCCTGCATGCGCAGGCCAGGACCTCTTTTCGGTGCCCCAGGAGGGAATCGAACCCCCGACCGGCGGATTAGAAGGCCGCTGCTCTATCCCCTGAGCTACTGAGGCATCCGGTCTCCGGCCTCTCGGCCAGTGCCTCAAAAAGTTTACCCTGCCCGGGGTGCCGGTGCCGTCATCTGCAGGTGACTCCCCCTCCACATCCGCCTGCGCCGGTACCTTATGCACATAGCCCAACCTGCCCCTCCTGCCGGCTGCCCGGCGGCGCAATGCTGGTACTGCCTGCACGGGCACCACCATTGAGACAGGACGTGAAAGATGAAAGACCTAATGACCATCCGGGGCTTCGTGGCCACGGATGTAACGAGCTCCACCACCGGGCGCGGCACCGCGAAGGCATCCTTCCGCGTAGGGGTTACCTCACGCCGCTTCGACGAGTCCGCCCAGGCATGGGTGGATGAACACACCAACTGGTTCACCGTCCACGGGTACCGCCAACTGGCGGGGACCATTGGATGCAGCATCAGGAAGGGCCAGCCGGTCATCGTCGTCGGAAAACTGCGGCTCAGCACCTGGGAGAAGGACGGCCGCGTCTTCCATTCCACAGTCATCTACGCCGATGCTGTGGGCCATGACCTTTCGCTCGGCTCGGCAAACTTCACCCGCACGTCGTCCAGGCCCTCGCTGTCCCTGGTGGAGCCACCCGCCGTTCCCGACGACCCCCAGTCAGCCTTGGGCCTGGCCCAGGACGAGGCAGAAGACCACGACTTCGACCATCCCGACGACGACGCCCAACCAGCCGTCGTCATCGAGGACAGCAACGGCGAACTCGCTTCCCTCGATCTCGAAACGGGGGAACTCGCCGAAGTCTAGGGCCCATCAGAGTTCACCGTCCTGCCAGTCCCGGGCGGACGGAACGCGGCACCCCCCGGCCGCATTCCGTCCGCCCGCCACACGCCGCCGGCGCTCAAACGGAGCCCACAAACGGATACGGCGGGCCGTGCCATTCTCCCGGGAGGCGGGCCCAACGCCGTATGCCTTCCGGACTGCCCGGTGATGCCGCGACCGGGCGGCAGCCCGGCACATGGCAGAATGACACCATGCGGCACACTGTAACCTCCCGTCTCACCGCCATAACGGGAGTAGCTTTGGTGCTTCTTTTGTCCGGGTGCGTCAGTGGCCCTTCGCCGGCCGGGCCGGGCGTGGACAATCCGGCTATGGACCAGCAGGCGCAGAGCCAGCCGGCCCCTGAACAGCAGGCAAGCACCCCGACTTCCGCCTCTCCGGCAGCGGAGGCTACGCCAAGCGGGCAGGCGCTGGCCACCACATCCGACGCGGACAAAGCCGCCACCGAAGCGATGAAACGCACGGTTACCGAGACCCTCACCGGGTTGGCCGCGGGCACGCCAAAACCCGCAACTGCCCAGGTCACAGAGGTGCTCACAGCGGCCGGTGTCGCCCCGGCAGCGCTTCAGGTATCGCAAAGCCGGACACCAACGGGGCTGGAAGCAGATGCCATCGAAGCCGCCGTGCTGCAGGGAAAGGATTGCGTGATCGGCCAGGTCCGCGAAGGGTCCGTCACTGTGACGGTCCTCCCCGTTCTCGCGAGCGGCAAGTGCTTCGTGGGGTCATGAGGCCGGAGGCCCAGTCAACGCAAATGTGAGATATGCCCGCCAACCCACTAGATTTGGAACCATGGCGGAATTTATCTACACAATGACCAAGGCCCGCAAAGCCGTTGGCGAAAAACTCATCCTTGATGACGTAAGCATGTCTTTTTTCCCGGGCGCCAAGATCGGCGTCGTGGGTCCGAACGGTGCCGGTAAGTCCACCATCCTGAAGATCATGGCAGGGCTGGACACCCCATCGAACGGTGAGGCCCGGCTGAGCCCCGGCTACACCGTGGGCATCCTGCTCCAGGAACCGCCCCTGAATGAGGAAAAGACCGTCCTGGGCAACGTCCAGGAGGGCGTGGGCGAGATCTACGGCAAGATCCAGCGCTTCAACGAAATCTCCGAGGAAATGGCCAGCCCCGACGCTGACTACGACACCCTCCTCGACGAGATGGGCAAGCTGCAGGAAGCCATCGATGCCGCAGACGCCTGGGACCTCGACTCCCAGTTGGAACAGGCCATGGACGCCCTGCGCTGCCCGCCGGCTGATGCCGACGTCACCAACCTTTCCGGTGGTGAACGCCGCCGCGTGGCTCTGTGCAAACTCCTGCTGCAGAAGCCTGACCTGCTGCTGCTCGACGAGCCCACCAACCACCTCGACGCCGAAAGCGTGCTGTGGCTCGAACAGCACCTCTCGAGCTACCCCGGCGCAGTGCTCGCCGTCACCCACGACCGGTACTTCCTCGACCACGTGGCCGAATGGATCGCCGAGGTTGACCGCGGCCACCTGTACCCGTACGAGGGTAACTACTCCACGTACCTCGAAAAGAAGCGTGCCCGCCTGGAAGTCCAGGGCAAGAAGGACGCCAAGCAGGCCAAGCGCCTCACCGAGGAACTCGAGTGGGTCCGCTCCAACGCCAAGGGCCGCCAGACCAAGTCAAAGGCCCGCCTGGCCCGCTACGAGGAAATGGCTGCCGAAGCCGACCGGACCCGCAAGCTGGACTTCGAAGAGATTCAGATCCCGCCGGGACCGCGCCTGGGCGGCGTCGTCCTGGAGGCCAAGAACCTCCAGAAGGGCTTCGAGGACCGGACGCTCATCGACGGACTGTCCTTCACCCTGCCGCGCAACGGCATCGTTGGCGTCATCGGCCCCAACGGCGTCGGCAAGACCACGCTGTTCAAGACCATCGTGGGCCTGGAACCGCTCGACGGCGGCGACCTGAAGATCGGCGAGTCCGTCAAGATCTCCTACGCTGACCAGAGCCGTGGCGGCATCGACCCCAACAAGACGCTGTGGGAGGTCGTTTCCGATGGCCTCGACTTCATCCAGGTGGGCAACGTCGAAATGCCGTCGCGTGCCTACGTGGCCGCATTCGGCTTCAAGGGACCGGACCAGCAGAAGAAGGCCGGTGTGCTTTCCGGCGGTGAGCGCAACCGCCTGAACCTGGCGCTGACCCTGAAACAGGGTGGCAACCTCCTGCTCCTTGACGAACCCACCAACGACCTCGACGTCGAAACCCTCAGCAGCCTGGAGAACGCGCTGCTCGAATTCCCCGGCTGCGCCGTGGTGGTTTCGCACGACCGCTGGTTCCTGGACCGGGTGGCCACCCACATCCTGGCCTACGAAGGCGACGAGGAGAACCCGTCGAAGTGGTACTGGTTCGAGGGCAACTTCGAGTCCTACGAGGAGAACAAGGTGGAGCGCCTCGGCCCCGACGCCGCCAAGCCCCACCGCGTGACCCACCGCCGCCTGACGCGCGACTAAGTCACTCGCCGGGGCCGCGGCTCCGGGAACAGGAAGGCCGGCGCGGGTGGACAAAAGTCCACCCGCGCCGGCCTTTGCTGTGTGGTGAAGCCCCGCCAGCGGGCCAGCAGGAACGCGCCGGCCGGAGCCCTACGCCCGGCCGGCCTTGCGGAGCTGGTGCTCCAGCACCTTGGACTGGACGGCCCCTGCTACCTTGCTTTTCAGGTCCGAGGGTACGCGGACCATGCCCTCCTGGGCCACGGAGGCAACGTGCTGACCGGCCCGGTTGAAGATCTTTCCCGTTGCCAGGCCCCGGGCCGACTGCGCACTCGGTGACTCCTGGACGTACAGCAGCCACTCGTCCACGCGCGCCGGGCGGTGCCACCACATCGCGTGGTCCAGGCTGGCCACGTTCATGCCCGGCGTGATCCAGCTGAGGCCGTGGCGCCGCAGGATGGACTCCAGGAGGGTGTAATCACTGGCGTAGGCGAGGGCAGCGCGGTGCAGGTTCGGGTTGTCCGGCATGGGGCCGAAGGTCTTCATCCAGACGGCGTTCGTGGCCTCTTTCTCGCCCGTCGCCGAAACATACAACGGGGGATTGACGTGCCGGATGTCGAACGGCCGCTCATAGGCCCAGTGCCGCGCCACCGGGTGGTCGAACTTCCCCAGCAGGTCTGCCGTGGTGGGGAGGGACTCGGGGTCGGGGATCCCGGCCGGCATCGCGGACTCGTGCTCGATGCCTTCATCCTCAGTCTGGAAGGAGGCGATCATCGACAGGATGGGCGTGCCTTCCTGGTAGGCGTGGACCCGCCGGGCGGAGAACGACCGGCCGTCACGGAGCCGCTGGACACCGAAGGTGATGGGCTTGTTGGCGTCACCGGGCCGGAGGAAGTACCCGTGCATGGAGTGGACAGCGCGGTCCTCCTGCACCGTCCTCGTGGCCGCAACAAGCGACTGTGCCAGCACCTGGCCGCCGAACACCCGGTGGTGCGGCTGCTGCTGGGACGGACCAAGGAAAATATCCTCGTCCGTCCGCGCGCCTTCCAGCTCGCCAAGGTCCAGGAGGTTGATGAGCGACGACGTGGGGTCACCGCCGGGAAGAGCCAGGATTCCGGCTTCGGCTTCAGTCATGGTCTGACTCTAGACGGACCCCCGGCACCGCTCAAACAAGGCGCAGCCGGTAGTGTTCTTGGTGTGTCTGATCTTCTTACTTCGTCCTTCCGCTTCGCCGACCCGCGGGATCTTGCCGACCTGAAGACGTTTGCCACCCGCGCCAAAGCGGTTGACGACGGCGCCATCCGGCTGCAGGCGGCGGGCTCCGTGCTGGCAGCCTACGTCTGCGTGCTGCGGCCGCGGATCCTGGGCGAAGCCACCCCCACCATCCTTGGCCTGCGCACCATGGAGCTTGCCGCGCCGTCGGAAACCGACGTCACGGTGCCGCTGGCAGCGGTCCTGGACCGGCTGGCCCGGGCAGGGGGGGACGACGTCGAATTGCCGGTTCCGCCCACCACCGTCACCGAATCGTGGACGGGCGTGGGCGCCCCGCGGGGCGGCTGGGAGCTGCTGGGTTCGGTTCCGGACGCTGATCTTAAGTCCGCCGCGGAGGCCGGCATCGGTGAGGTGGCCGGCGCAGTGCCCAACAATCCCGGAGCGCTGATGGTGAACAACGCACGCGCAACGGTATGGGGCAGGGAACTGGACGCCACCGGCTTGCCGGCCGGTGCTGCATTTGCCGCCCTTGCCCTGGGCTTCCTCGCCGATGGCGAACAGAAGCTTTACCGGGCCGGCCGCTGGTTCCGCCTTTCCGGCAGCCGCGGCCATGTCCTGGCGCGGACCGGCAGCGGACTCCTCTAGCCCGTTACGCGCCTGACGGACTGTTGATCATGGACAGCGCCGCGCGTTCCATGTACTCCCACAGCGTGCCCTCGTAGAGTGGCGGCAGCTCCAGCGCGTCCACTGCCGTACGCATGTGGAACAGCCACCGGTCCTTGGCCTCGGGCGTCACGCTGAACGGCATGTGCCGCATCCGGAGCCGTGGATGGCCCCGTTCCTCACCGTAGGTGGTGGGGCCGCCCCAGTACTGCTCCAGGAACATGAGGAAGCGCCGCTTGGCCGGCCCGAGGTCCTCTTCCGGGTACATGGGGCGCAACAGCGGGTCGGTTGCCACGCCGTCGTAAAACACATCGATCAGCTTGACGAAGGTGTCATGGCCGCCCACTGCGTCGTAGAAGCTGTCGGTGTAGGCCGGCTGGCTGAAGGGATCGTTCTGCATCAGCTGTGGACGCTGCGGCTCAATGGGGAGGCTCATGGCTACTCTCCGGCTTTCTGCTCGGTCTTCGTGTTCTCGACGCCGGGGTCGGAGCTCTGGTCGGTGGTGCCGGTGGGGCCTTCATGCAGCGGCACGTAGCGGCCCTGGGAGCGGTTGCCCACCCGGAGGATTTCACCGTTGCGCAGGTACCAGATGGCGCCGTCGTCGGACCGGACCCGGGTGATGCGCAGGCCCATGGATTCCACCACTCCCACTACCTCACTGGTTTCAATCACGTCGCCGATGCCGAACTGGTCTTCAATGGTGATGAAGATTCCGGCCAGGAAGTCGCGGATCAGCTGCTGTGCGCCGAAGCCGATGGCCACACCCAGGATGCCCACGCTGGTCAGCAGCGGCGCAATATTGATGTCCAGGTTCTGCAGCACGTACATGCCGGTGATGACCACAACCAGGACGCCCACCACGCTGTTCAGCAGTGAACCGATGGTTTCCGCGCGCTGCACGCGCCGTTCGTGGTCCAGCGCCCGCAGTGCCGGAGCCACCCATTTGAACGTGCGTTTCTTGAAGAAGTTGCTTCCGGCTGCCACGCGGGTGGTGATACGCGAAATGACGAACGTCGCCACCAGCCAGACGGCGACGCCCACCCCGAGGCTGATCACAATCCCGGTAATGCTGATGCCGTCCGGATCGGTGGCGGCGGACGGAAGGACTGACAACATGCTGACCATATGCGGGAAGTGCTCCTTGAAACTTGGCTCTGTTCACCTTCAACCCTAGCGCCGTAGCGTGGAGCAATGCGCATCCTCGTCCTGGGCGGAACCGCCTTCCTGTCAGCAGAAATCGCCCGCCAGGCCATAACCGCAGGCCAGCGCGTAACGTGCCTGGCCAGGGGCACGTCCGGGCGGCCCCCTGAGGGCGCAGTGTGGCTGCAGGCCGACCGTTCACTGGGCGCGAACGCCTACGACGACGCGGCCGGGGAATGGGATGCCGTGATCGAGGTGGCGCGCGACCCGGCCCTGGCACGCGATGCGCTGGAGAGCCTCGCGGCACGCACTGGACACTGGACGCTGGTGTCCAGCTGTTCGGTGTACGCGGACCATTCGGTGCCCGGCGCCGCGGAGGACGCGGCACTGCTGCAGCCGCTGCCCGACGGGGAGGCATCGACGCCGGAGACCTACGGCGAGTCCAAATCAGCCATTGAAGCGGCCACCGTGGAAGCAGCCGGCGGCAAGGCCCATATTGTCCGTGCGGGCCTTATCGCCGGCCCGGGCGACGGATCCGACCGCTACGGCTACTGGCCGGCCCGCTTCGCCCGGGACAACACGCCTGTGGTGGTCCCCGGCATCGGCACCGCTCCCACCCAAGTCATCGACGTCCGGGACCTGGCCGCATGGATCCTCAAAGCCGCCGGCCAGGGAACCACGGGAGCCCTGAACGCCTTGGGGGACCAGGTGCCTTTTGCCGCGTACGTGGCTGCATCACGGGAGGCCGCAGGCCACACTGGCCACATCCTGGATGCCCCGCCGGAGTGGCTCGCCGGCCAGGGTATCGCCTACTGGTCGGGGCCGGATTCGCTGCCGTTGTGGCTTCCGCCGGGCCACGACGGGTTCATGGCCCGCAGCAACCAGGCAGCCAGGGACGCGGGGCTGGTGCTGCGCCCCTGGCAGGAAACCATCGCGGACGTCCTGCGGGATGAGCGTGCCCGGGGCCTGCGCCGTCCACGCAATGCCGGGCTGGCACCGGAGACCGAAGCCGGGCTGGTCCACCTGCTCCGCGCGGGAGAGGGGGCCAGCACCGGCAACGTGGCCTAAGCCACCACTGTGACGGGTTCGTGGCCCACCGGGAAATTGACGCTTCGGGCAATGAAGCAAACTTGGTTCGCCTCATGATGCAGTGTCGCCGCCAGTTCCACCTGTCCCGGGTCCGCCACCGTGACCTGCGGATGCAGGGTCACGCTCTGGAACTGGCCGCTCCCGTCGCGGTTCAGCACCATCTCCCCGGTGGCGTCGTCCCGGTAGTCCGTGACCACCACGCCGTGCTTCACCGCGACGTGGAGGTATGACAGCATGTGGCACTGCGCCAGGGCGGCCAGTAGCAGCTGCTCCGGGTTGTACCGCTCACGGTCACCGTGGAACGTGGGGTCTGCCGAGCCTTTCAGGACCGGAAGGCCCGGAATGGCGACGTCGTGGTCCCGCGAGTAACCGCGGTAGGACGAGGTCCCCTCGCCGCGGTTACCCGTCCACTGGACGGTCAAGGCGTACTTGTGTTCGTGCAGGCCCATGGCTGCGTTCCCTTCCTGTCAGGCGTCCGCGGCGCGGGCGCGCAGTGCCCGGGCCACGCCGTCGCGGTTTTCCAGCATCATCCGGCGCAGCGCAGCGCTCTCCTGCGGGAGTGACGCCAGGAATCCATCTGTGCGGTCCACCGTGGCCTGGGTGGTCAGCAGCGCCGGGTAGAGCCCGACGACGATCTGCTGGGCAAGTGCGTGCGTGCGGGTGGCCACGATGCCCGGGACAGCCGCGAAGTACTTCTCCGCGTATGGTTCCAGCAGCGACCGGTCCAGCACCCGCATGAACCCGGCCACGGCCGAACCCTGCAACGCATTGGAGAGATCGCCCTTGACTACGATCGACTCCCAGGCGGCGGCTTTGGCCTCGGGCGTTGGGATGGCAGCCGTGGCAAGTGCCGCAGCGTTCTGCCCGCTGGCGGTCCTGTCCCGTTCCAGCTCGGCGTCGATTCCGTCCCGGCCGAGCCTGCCGCCGGCCACCAGGGAAGCCACCAGTTCCCAGCGCAGGTCCTGGTCCACGGTGAGCCCATCCAAAGCGACTGACCCGTCCAGGAGCCCGGCCACCCGGTCCAGCTGGGAAGTGCTGCCGGCCAGCAGGGCAAAGGACTTAGCGAACTGGAGCTGCGCGTCGGATCCGCCGGGAGCTTCCTGCGCCAGGTCCCAGAGCCGGTCCACGGCCGCGGCGGTGGTGGCTTCGCGGTGTTCCTCGGCCACGTAGAAGTTCAGCGTGGTGGCCAGCTGGCGCAGCTGCACCAGGATGACGGAGGAATCCGTTTCTGCGGCCACGTTGGCGAGGACCAGCTCCACGTAGGCACGCGCCGGAGTTTCGCCGTCCCGGGCTGCGTCCCACGCCGAATTCCAGACCAGCGTCCGCGGCAGGCTTTCCTGGAAGTCCTTAAGGTGGGCCGTCGCGGTGGCCAGGGACTTCGGGTCGAGGCGGACCTTGGCGTAGGCGAGGTCGTCGTCGTTGACCAGGATGAGGTCCGGCTGCTTGAGCCCGGCCAGGGCCGGGACGTCGGTGCGTTCGCCGTCGACGTCCAGTTCCTCGCGGTGCACGCGTTCAAGCTTGCCGGCGGCATTCAGGTTGTAGAACCCCACAGCCAGCCGGTGCGGGCGGATGGTGGGCCACTCGGGCACGGCGGACTGCAGGATGGCAAAGGAGCGCAGCGTCCCGTCGGAGTCCACGTCGAGTTCGGGAACCAGGGTGTTCACTCCGGCGGTCTCCAGCCACTGCCGTCCCCAGTCGTCCAGGTCGCGGCCGCTGGCCTTTTCGAGCTCCACCAGCAGGTCGCTCAGCTCGGTGTTGGCCCAGGAGTGCTTGGCAAAGTATTCCCGAACGCCGGCCATGAACTGTTCCGGACCCACCCAGGCCACCAGCTGCCGCAGGACCGAGGCGCCCTTGGCGTAGGTGATGCCGTCGAAGTTCACCTCGACGTCCTGCAGGTCGTTGATCTCAGCGAAGATCGGGTGGGTGGTGGGCAGCTGGTCCTGGCGGTAGGCCCAGGACTTCTCCACCGAGGCGAAAGTGGTCCAGGCGCTGGTGAAGGACGTGGCCTCCACGGCCGCCAGGTGGGACATGTACTCGGCGAAGGACTCGTTCAGCCACAAATCGTTCCACCACCGCATGGTCACGAGGTCGCCGAACCACATGTGCGCGAGCTCGTGCAGCACCGTGATGGCACGGCGTTCGATCTGGGCGCCGGTGACCTTGCTGCGGAACACGTAGCCTTCGAGGATGGTCACGGCGCCGGCGTTTTCCATGGCTCCGGCGTTGAACTCGGGCACAAACAGCTGGTCGTACTTTTCGAACGGGTAGGGGCAGCCGAACTGTGCTTCGAAGAAGCCGAAGCCCTGCCGCGTGAGTTCGAAGATGTTGTCCGCATCCAGGTACTGCATCAGCGACTTGCGGGCAAAAACGCCCAGCGGGATGACCCGCCCGTCGGAACTTGTGACCTCGCTGCGGACCGACTGGTAGGGGCCCGCGATCAGGGCTGTCACATAGGAGGACAGCCGGGGCGTCGGTGTGAAGGTCCACACCGAGCGGGCTCCGCCGTCTTCGGAGGGAGAAGTTTCGGCCGGTGTTGGCGTGGGGGAGTTCGAGATGACGTCCCAGTGCGAGGGCGCGGTGACCGTGAAGGCAAACGTCGCCTTGAGGTCCGGCTGCTCGAAGACGGCAAACATCCTGCGGGAATCGGGCACTTCAAACTGCGTGTACAGGTAGACCTCGTTGTCCACGGGGTCAACGAAACGGTGCAGGCCCTCGCCGGTGTTCATGTACGGTGCATCCGCCACCACCGTCAGCTCATTGTGTTCCTGCAGGCCGGGCAGCTGGATCCGCACGCCGTCGGCCACAGCGGCGGGGTCCAGGCTCTGGCCGTTCAGGGTCACGCTGTGCACCGTGTGCGTCACGGCGTCGATGAACGTCTCAGCCCCGGCAACGGCCCCGAATTTCACGGTGGTGGTGCTGCCGAACACCTCACTGCCGCGGGTCAGGTCCAGGCTCACCTCGTAGGACTCGACAGTTATCAGTTCGGCGCGGGCGCGGGCTTCATCGCGCGTCAGGTTCATGCCTGGCAAGGAGACCTCCAGAAGACGTTGGCTGCTGCGGCGCCGGCGGTAGCCGGCTCCGGCTCTGATCATTCTTGCACTGCCCGGACCCTGGCACGTTGCGCAGGTCACGTCCCCTGCACACCTTTCGCTCCGGTCCCTCCGGGAGTACCCGCCGGCGGGGGTAGCGTTAATCCATGGGAAAGATTCTGGACAGGGTGGACCGGAAGGCGCTGCGTTTCGCCATCGGCTTCCCCGTGCTCCTGGCCGGTGCGTTCGTCTTCTGCGCGTCGCTGCTGCGGCGTGACCTTCCGGAGCCGCTCGCCATCCAGTGGACGGACGACGGCGGCGCCGCCTTTGCGCCGTACGGCATCTACGTGGGCTGGGGCGCAGCCATGATCCTGGCCACCGGGTGGCTGGTCCTCTCGCAGGCACTTCCCCTGTCCCGCCCGGCCATCATGCGCCGGATCATGATGGGCGTCGGACTGTTCCTGTGCCTCTTTGTCACCACCGTGCTGGCTGCCGGCCTGGTGGGGCAGGCCGGCGTGACCGATGCCCGCAGTTCGCACGTCGACGCGACGGTCCTGGCGCTGGGAAGCGGGGCGGCGGTTTCCCTGGGGGTCACCCTGGCCATGGTCTACAAGGCGGACCAGCACTGGTCCGTGGATGACGACCGGGCGCTCCAGCGCACACTGACCCGTGAAGCCGACCCCGACCTCACGGCGGACACCGTCCGGTTGTGGGTGCACGCGCGCAGCTCGGTCTTCGTCATGATCGGCATCGCTTCACTGTTCCCCGCCGCGCTCATCGCCATCGCGCTGCCCTGGCTCGGTGGCCTCCTGGTACTCCTCGCGGTGGTGGGAGCGGGCTTCCTCTTCGCCAGGGTGAAGGCGGACAGATACGGGCTGAAGGTCCTCCTGGCGGGCGTCCTGCCGGTCATGGATGTTCCGGCCGGATCCATCGCCGCCGCCAGCGCAGCAGACCTGAAGGCAGCAGACTACGGCGGGTGGGGCTACCGGCACCACGGCGGCACCGACGCCATGCTGGTGGGCAGCGGCCCCGCCGTCGTCGTCAGCAAAACCGACGGCCGCCGCCTTGCCGTCAGCGGCGGCAGCCAGGCATCCGCCGCGCGCCTTGCCGACGTCCTCACCCGGGTAGCCGCCAGGGCCCGGAAGGGCGGAAACCCGTCATCAGGCGGGCAAGCCCCGGGCTCCTAGTATTCTTGTCCGTGTTGTTTCCCGGGCCGGCGCCCACCCCGCCGGCCGCCAGTGCCGCCAAACCGAACGGAACCTGAACGTGACCTCATCCCCTTCCTTCCCGCGGGTCCACATCGCCACCGACCATGCAGGAATGGAGCTCAGCGCCCACCTGGTCTCCCACCTCACTGCCAAGGGCTACGACGTGGTGGACCACGGACCCAAGGCCTACGACGCCCAGGACGACTACCCGTCCTTCTGCATCAACGCAGCCCTCGCCGTCGTGGCCGACCAGCAGGCAGGCGTCCACGCCCTGGGCATCGTGCTGGGCGGCTCGGGCAATGGCGAGCAAATCGCGGCCAACAAGGTCAAAGGCGTCCGGGCAGCACTGGCGTGGAACCTCTCCACCGCCACCCTGGCCCGTGAACACAACGACGCCAACGTGGTGGCCGTCGGCGGCCGCCAGCACTCCGTGGAGGAAGCCACCGGGCTGATCGAGGCGTTCCTGGCAGAGCCGTTCAGCAACGACGAACGCCACGTCCGCCGGATCGGCAAAATCGCGGCTTACGAAACCACCGGCGAGGTCATCGAGTAGTGCCGGAAGGCCACTCCGTCCGCCGGCTGGCCCGCCAGTTCGGGGACGTTTTCACGGGAGAGCGCCTCGCTGTCTCCAGCCCGCAGGGCAGGTTCAGCGGGGGAGCGGCCCTGCTGGACGGCCACGCCCTGGTGGCCGCCGAAGCACACGGCAAGCACCTGTTCCTGCATTTCGACAACGCCCTGGTGCTGCACGTGCACCTTGGCCTGTACGGCGCGTGGAGCTTTGGCGGTGACCGGACGTTTACCGGGTCTTCCAGCATCGGAGCGCCCCGCCGGGTAGGGGAGAAGGAGTCCCCTGCAGGCAGCGACGCCGGGGCCTCCTACGCGGGGCCGCCCGCCCCCGTTGGTGCCGTCCGGGTCCGGCTGGCCAGCGGCCATGGCTGGGCCGACCTGCGGGGTGCCACGACGTGCGAAACCATCACTGCCGCCGAAGCCGATGCCGTGCTGGCGCGCCTGGGGCCGGATCCGCTCCGGAACTTGCGCGGTGACGCGGGCCGCTTCGCCAGGAACCTCCGCACCCGCAAGACTCCCGTCGCGGCGCTGCTCATGGACCAGAAGATCGTCGCCGGCGTGGGCAACGTCTACCGTGCCGAGGTCCTGTTCCGCCGCCGGCTGGACCCCTGGATGCCGGGAACGGATGTGACGGAACCGGACGCCCGCAACCTGTGGCGCGACGTCGTCAGCGTCATGACCGATGGCGTGGCGGACGGCAGGATCATCACCACGCCGCCGCGGTACTGGGCAGTCAACGGCACCACGGCGGCCAAAGCTGCGCGTGCCGGGCGGGACGTTCCGGCCAAGAGCGGCAGCTTTCCGCGCGGCGAGGACGCCCATTATGTCTATAAGCGGCAGGGGCTGCCATGCCGGGTCTGCCGCACCCTGGTGCTGATCGCCGAACTCGCGGGCCGCAACCTGTACTGGTGCCCGTTCTGCCAGCAGCCGCAGGAATAACAGCTGCCCGCCCGGGCCGAAACAGGGCACTTTGGCGCGGACTCGCCGGGCAGCACTGTGCTTTTGGCCCGTCCGGGCCGGCAAAGCGCCCCACGAGCGCACGGAGGCAGCCTTAAACAGGAAAGGCCCCTCCGAGGAGGGGCCTTGCTGTTTGGAGGGGACGACGGGAATCGAACCCGCGTAATCAGTTTGGAAGACTGAGGCTTTACCATTAAGCTACGTCCCCGAAGGAAGCTCCGTATTCGCGGAATCTTCGGGCTGGCTGTTCAAGCCGGATACAACTAAACCTAATCCATGGCCCACGTGTCAAATGTGCATTCGCGACGCGTATCACCGTAGACTTGCCTGTGCACTTACGGGGTGTAGCTCAGCTTGGCTAGAGCGCCTGCTTTGGGAGCAGGAAGTCGCAGGTTCAAATCCTGTCACCCCGACTCTGCGGCCCGGCCACTCGGATCGGGCAGGAACATTGCGTTCCGCAGAGACCCATCCCACAATCCCAGGAGTACTTAGACCGTGAAGAGCGCTGTCGAGAACCTCACCCCCACGCGGGTCAAGCTCAACGTTGAGGTTCCCTTTGAGGAACTGAAGCCCAGCATCGACTCGGCTTACAAGACCGTAGCTTCGCAGATCCAGGTCCCTGGGTTCCGTAAGGGCAAGGTCCCCGCAAAGCTCATCGACCAGCGCGTCGGCCGCGGCTATGTCCTCGAAACCGCCATCAACGATGGCCTCAACGGCTGGTACCAGGCTGCCGTGCAGGAATCAGGCATCCGCCCCCTGAGCCGTCCCGAGGTTGAGATCACCGAGGTTCCGGACCCGTCCGCCACCGACGGCGGCCTGAAGTTCGCTGCCGAGGTTGACGTCCGTCCCGAGATCGAGCTGCCCGACTACGCCGGCATCAAGGTTGAGGTTGCCGCCGCTGAGTCCTCTGACGAAGACGTTGACAAGGCCCTGGACGAACTCCGCGGGCGCTTCGGCACGCTGAAGTCAGTTGACCGCCCGGCCGCCGACGGCGACTTCCTCACCATCGACATCACCGCCACGATCGACGGCGAAGAGGTTGACTCCGCTGCAGGCCTGTCCTACCAGGTAGGCGCCGGCACCATGCTTGAGGGCATGGACGAGGCCGTTACCGGCCTCAGCGTGGACGAAGACGCAATCTTCGACACCACCCTGGTGGGCGGTGACCACGCCGGCGAAGCCGCACAGGTAAAGGTTGCAGTCAAGGCCGTCAAGGAGCGCGAGCTGCCTGAGGCCAACGACGACTTCGCCCAGCTGGCTTCCGAGTTCGACACCCTCGCCGAACTGCGCGAAGACCTGGCCAAGCAGGCAGCTGAGTCCAAGGTTGTGGAGCAGGGCGTCGAGGCCCGCGACAAGGTCCTGGACAAGCTCGTTGAGCTGGTTGAGGTTCCCGTGCCGGACAGCGTTGTCGAAGAGCAGCTCGAGGCCCACTTCAAGGAAGGCAACGGCCACGGCGAAGGCGAGCACGACACCGAGGAGCACCGCGAGGAAGTGCGCGCGAACACCGCCCGCGCTTTCCAGAACGAGATCATCCTCGACGCCATTGCCGAGAAGGAAGAAGTCGACGTCAGCCAGAACGAGCTGATCGACTACATCGTCACCACGGCCAGCCAGTACGGCATGGACCCCAACCAGTTCGCCCAGATCATCGATCAGAGCGGCCAGGTCCCCATGATGGTTTCCGAGGTCCGCCGCCGCAAGGCACTGGCAGTTGTGCTGGGCCAGGCCACGGTCACCGACTCCGAAGGCAACACCGTTGACCTGAGCGACTTCGTCCGCCCCGGCGGCGAAGAGGAAGCTCCGGCCGCCGACGCCGAGGTCACCGAGGCTGACGCCGCAGAGGGCGAGGCCACCGAGGCTCCTGCCGAGGACGAGAAGGCTGACGCCAAGGCATAGCCTCCACACAGGCATGGACGAACGGCCCCCGGATCATCTGATCCGGGGGCCGTTCGCGTTGAAACCCCGCGCCGGGGCGCCGGGTGCCGGCATCGTGCGCCGTCAGCGAACAGCCGCAGGGGCGCGAACAAAATGTCGGTGAAACCGGTTAGTGTCCAAGTAGTGATTTTCAGTGATGTCACCGTCACCAGCGAGAGGTAAGTAAACATGTCACAGCACCAAGAGGCCCCCCGGATGGCGACCGTCGATCCCGCAGCCCAGGACAACTACATTTACAACCGACTCCTGAAGGAGCGCATCATCTGGCTCGGGTCGGAGGTGCGTGACGACAACGCCAACGCCATCTGCTCGCAGCTGCTGCTCCTCTCCGCCGAGAACCCTGAGAAGGACATCTACCTGTACATCAACTCTCCCGGCGGATCCGTGACGGCCGGCATGGCCATCTACGACACCATGCAGTTCATCCCCAACGACGTCGTCACCGTGGCTACCGGCCTTGCCGCTTCCATGGGGCAGTTCCTGCTGTCCTCCGGCACCAAGGGCAAGCGCTACGCGACCCCCAACGCCCGCGTCCTGATGCACCAGCCCTCGGGCGGCATCGGCGGCACGGCCTCGGACATCAAGATCCAGGCTGAGCTCATCCTGCACATGAAGAAGGTCATGGCAGAGCTGACCGCCGACCAGACCGGCCAGACCGTTGAGACCATCCTCAAGGACAACGACCGCGACAAGTGGTTCACGGCCGCCGAAGCGCTCGAGTACGGCTTCTTCGACAAGATCGCCGCGCACGCGGGCTCCGTCTCCGGCGGCGGCGGAACCTCCAACGGCTCCGGCCAGTCGTCCTCCGAGAACTAATTCCCGGCTACCAGAACCCTTTCGATCAGGAGCAATAATTATGAACTACAACTTCGGGTGGTCTGCCGGTAATCTTCCGTCCAGCCGCTACGTCCTGCCGCAGTTCGAGGAGCGCACACCTTACGGCTTCAAGCGCCAGGACCCGTACACCAAGCTCTTCGAGGACCGCATCATCTTCCTCGGCGTACAGGTGGACGACGCCTCGGCCGATGACATCATGGCCCAGCTGCTGGTGCTCGAGTCCACTGACCCGGACCGCGACATCACCCTGTACATCAACTCTCCCGGCGGCTCGTTCACGGCAATGACTGCCATCTACGACACCATGCAGTACATCCGCCCGGAGATCCAGACGGTGTGCCTGGGCCAGGCCGCCAGTGCCGCAGCCGTCCTGCTCGCTGCAGGTACCCCGGGCAAGCGCCTGGCACTGCCCAACGCCCGCGTCCTGATCCACCAGCCCGCCCTGTCCGGCGGCCAGGGCGGACAGGCATCGGACCTCGAGATCCAGGCGGCCGAAGTGATGCGCATGCGGTCCTGGCTCGAGGACACCCTCGCCCACCACTCCGGCCGGACGTCCGAGCAGGTCAACAACGACATCGAGCGCGACAAGATCCTGACCGCGGCAGAGGCACAGTCCTACGGCCTGATCGACCAGGTCCTGGATTCACGCAAGATCAAACCTCAGGCAATTACGAGGTAGCAGTACCCAAAAGGCCGGCGGGGCCAGTTCATTTTGGCCCCGCCGGCCTTTTCCTTCCACCCTTGGGAGCCAATGTGACCTAGAGTGGAAGTTGTCACAAACCGGCCCGCACGGTCCGGGGAAGATTCCAGCAACGGTGCAAGCTGCGCGGCAGCAGGATACTAAGGGGTTCACATATGGCTCGGATTGGCGAGAGCACGGATCTGCTGAAGTGCTCTTTCTGCGGAAAGAGCCAGAAGCAGGTGCGGAAGCTCATTGCCGGGCCCGGTGTCTACATCTGCGATGAGTGCATCGAACTGTGCAACGAAATCATCGAAGAGGAACTCGCCGAGGTCGCCGACCTTGGCAGCTTTGAACTGCCCAAGCCGCGCGAGATCTTCGACTTCCTGCAGGAATACGTCATTGGCCAGGAACCGGCCAAACGGTCCCTCGCCGTGGCGGTCTACAACCACTACAAGCGCATCCAGGCCGGCCACGCGCCGAAGTCCGGGAACCTCGGCGACGGCGGCCACCACGACGACGTCGAGATCGCCAAATCGAACATCCTGCTGATCGGCCCCACGGGCTGCGGAAAAACGTACCTCGCCCAGACCCTCGCCCGCCGCCTCAACGTGCCGTTCGCCGTCGCCGACGCCACAGCACTGACCGAGGCCGGGTATGTGGGCGAAGACGTCGAAAACATCCTCCTGAAGCTCATCCAGGCCGCGGACTACGACGTCAAGAAGGCAGAGCAGGGCATCATCTACATCGACGAGATCGACAAGATCTCGCGGAAGAGCGAAAACCCTTCGATCACCCGGGATGTTTCCGGTGAAGGCGTTCAGCAGGCGCTCCTGAAGATCCTCGAAGGCACTGTTGCCTCGGTACCGCCGCAGGGCGGACGCAAGCACCCGCACCAGGAATTCATCCAGATTGACACCACCAACGTCCTGTTCATCGTGGCAGGTGCCTTCGCCGGACTCGAAGAGATCATCGGGTCCCGGTCCGGCCGCAAGGGTATCGGCTTCGGCGCACCCCTGAACGACGCGAGCAAGAAGGTGGACTCCTACGGCGAAGTGATGCCGGAGGACCTGCTCAAATTCGGCCTGATCCCCGAGTTCATTGGCCGCCTCCCGGTCATCACCACGGTTTCCAACCTGGACCGGGACGCCCTGATCCAGATCCTGTCCACGCCCAAGAACGCACTGGTGAAGCAGTACCAGAAGATGTTCCAGATTGACGGCGTGGAGCTGGTCTTCGACGACGGCGCCCTGGATGCGATCGCCGACCAAGCCCTGGAACGCGGCACCGGCGCCCGCGGCCTGCGTGCCATCCTCGAGGAAGTCCTGCTTCCGGTGATGTTCGATCTTCCCAGCCGGGAAGACGTGGCCAGCGTGGTCATCACCGAGGATGTCGTCCTCCGCGGCGCCGAGCCCACCATGATCCCGCACGTGACCAAGCGGCGGAAGTCCGCCTGAGCCGCGTTGCCCGCAACACCCCCGTCAGCGGTGGCTGCCTCCTGCGCCGCCACCCCTACCTGAAGGATTAGCCATGACTGAAACCGCCAAGAACCGCGCCGACTTCTGGTTTGATCCGCTGTGCCCGTTCGCCTGGATCACTTCGCGCTGGATCGGCGAGGTGGAAGCCGTCCGCGACATCGAAACCGTCTGGCACGTCATGAGCCTGGCAGTCCTCAACGAAGGACGCGACCTCGACCCCGAGTACCGCAAGTCCATGGACAGCGCGTGGGGCATGGTCCGCGTGATTATCGCGGCCCAGCAGGAACACGGCGACGCCACCGTCAAGGCTCTCTACGACGCCATGGGCACCCTGATCCACGAGGGCGGCGAGAAGGACCGTACCGTCGTGATCACCAAGGCCCTGGCCGAGTGCGGGCTTCCCGCCTCCCTGGCAGAGGCTGCTGAGTCTGACGCCTACGATGCCAAGCTCCGGGCCAGCCATCAAGAAGGCATCTCCCTCGTGGGCCAGGACGTCGGCACCCCCGTGGTCGCCTTCAACGGAACGGCATTCTTCGGACCGGTCCTCACGCGCATCCCGCGCGGTGAGGTGGCCGGCAAGCTGTGGGATGCCACCACTGCCATGGCCTCCTACCCGCACTTCTTCGAGCTGAAGCGCAGCCGCACCGAACGCCCCGAATTCGGCTGAGCCGGCGCGCGGCTGCCGCCGCTGAAGACTTCAAGGGCCCCGGAAGAACTACTCCCATGTAGTTCTTCCGGGGCCCTTGTGCATGCCTGCGCACAGGATCAAAATAGTTCTTACCAACTTCGAAAGAAGGGGGACGCAGGAACCAAAGATCCAGTGAAATGTATTCGACGCAGCCTTTGGCGAAGCCGGATACGAGCTACCAGTGACGAGGTAGGAAGACCTGGAAATCCCCGGATTCTGCCAGACCATCAAGTTCGTCACGAGATGGCCGAAAAAGTCGAAGCCCCACCAACGGCAAAACGCTGATGGGGCTTCCCCTTTGCCCTGAAACAGGGCGTGCACCGGACTAGACGGCCGCTGTCTCCTCAGGGGCAGCCAGGGTCACGTCGCTCACGGTCAGTTCCCCTTCGCCCACCACCAGGGTGATCTCCCGGGCGTTGGACGCCGCCTTGAGGTCGGACAGGCCGGCCTTCAGCTGGGTGGTCAGAGCCTCCGAGGCGCTGATGGTGGCAGAGAGGACCTCGGTCCGCTGCTTCACCTTTGCCTCGGACTTTGCCTTGCGGACACCACTCAGGGCGTTACCGACGGTGGCGAGCATGGTGGTGTCGCCATCCACCTCGACGCCGGCCGGCCAGGCGGCGCGGTGAACCGAGCCCGTGCGCCACCAGCCCCAGACTTCCTCGGTGGCAAACGGCAGGAACGGCGCGAACAGGCGCAGCAGCGTATCCAGCGTGGTGGCCAGGGCCGCCAGCACCGATGCCTGCTCCGCTTCGCCGGCCGCGCCGTAGGCACGGTCCTTGATGAGTTCCACGTAGTCGTCCGTGAACTGCCAGAAGAACGTTTCGGTCAGCTGCAGGGCCCGGGCGTAGTCGTAGTTATCGAACGCCTTCGTGGCCTGGGCAACGACGTCGGACAGTTGGGCCAGCAGGGCGCGGTCCAGCTTGTTGGTCAGCACCGAAAGATCGCCGGACACCACAGAGTTCTCCGTGGCACCAAGGTTCAGCACGAACTTTGAGGCGTTCAGGAGCTTGATGGCCAGGCGGCGGCCGATCTTCATCTGGGCGATCTCGTAGGCGGTGTCGGCGCCCAGGCGGGCCGAGGCCGCCCAGTAGCGGACGGCGTCCGAGCCGTACTCGTTGAGGACATCCGTGGGTACCACCACGTTGCCCTTGGACTTGGACATCTTCTTGCGGTCCGGGTCCAGGATCCAGCCGGAGATTGCTGCGTGCTTCCAAGGTGCGGTCTTCTGCAGTGCATCGGCACGGACAGCGGAGGAGAACAGCCAGGTGCGGATGATGTCGTGGCCCTGCGGGCGGAGGTCGAAGGGGAAGACCTTGTCGAACAGAGTCTCGTCCCGGCTCCAGCCGCCCACGATCTGCGGGGTCAGCGAGGACGTGGCCCAGGTGTCCAGGACATCCGCGTCGCCGGTGAAGCCGTTGGGCTGGTCGCGCCGGGATTCGTCGAAGCCCGGGGCTGCGTCCGCTGCGGGGTCCACCGGAAGCATGTCATCGGAGGGCAGGACGGGGTTGTCGTAGTCCGGGTTGCCCTGGGCGTCCAGCGGGTACCAGACGGGGATGGGCACGCCGAAGAAGCGCTGGCGGGATACCAGCCAGTCACCGTTCAGGCCGGCAATCCAGTTTTCGTAGCGGGAGCGCATGAAGGCCGGGTGGAAGTTAATCTCCTGGCCCCTGGCGATCAGGCGTTCGCGGCGCTCTTCGTCGCGGCCGCCGTTCCGGATGTACCACTGGCGTGAGGTCACAACCTCGAGCGGCTTGTCGCCCTTTTCGAAGAAGTTCACCGGGTGGGTGATCTTCTTCGGTTCGCCGTCCAGCAGGCCCGCAGCGCCGAGCAGTTCCACCACTGCTTCCTTGGCGGAGAACGCCGTCTTGCCGGCGATCGCAGCGTAGGCTTCCTTGCCGGCCTCGGTGGTGATCCAGTCCGGCGTTTCGGCGATGATGCGGCCGTCGCGGCCCATGATGGCGCGGGTTGGCAGCTGGAGTTCACGCCACCAGGTGACGTCGGTAAGGTCTCCGAAGGTACACACCATGGCGATGCCCGAGCCCTTGTCAGCCTTGGCCAGCGGGTGGGGCCTGACCTCAAGCTCGACGTCGAAGAGGGGAGACCGCACGGTCTTGCCGAACAGCGGCTGGTACCGCTCGTCGTCGGGGCTTGCCACCAGCGCGGCACACGCGGCCAGGAGCTCCGGGCGGGTGGTCTCGATGAAGATCTTGTCGCCGGCCTCGGTGAAGAAGGGGTAGCGGTAGTAGGCACCGGGAACCTCGCGGTCCTCCAGCTCGGCCTGGGCAACGGCGGTACGGAACGTGACGTCCCACAGGGTGGGTGCCTCGGCCATGTAGGCGTCACCGGCGGCCAGGTTGGCCAGGAACGCGCGCTGGGACACCGCGCGGGAGGTGTCGTCGATGGTGCGGTAGGTCAGGTTCCAGTCGACGGACAGGCCGAGGGTCTGGAACAGGTTTTCAAAGACCTTCTCGTCCTCAACGGCCAGTTCCTCGCACAGCTCGATGAAGTTCTGGCGCGACACGACGTCGAAGTCGCGCTGGTTCTTGGCGGGCTGCGCCGGCGGCCGGTAGTCGGCGTTGTACGGGATGGCGGGATCGCAGCGCACACCGTAGTAGTTCTGCACCCGGCGTTCGGTGGGCAGCCCGTTGTCATCCCAGCCCATGGGGTAGAAGACGTTCTTCCCGGTCATCCGCATGTACCGCGCCTGGACGTCGGTCTGCGTGAAGGAGAACATGTGGCCCACGTGCAGCGAGCCCGACGCCGTCGGCGGGGGAGTGTCGATCGAGTAGACCTGCTCCCGGGTGGTGTCCGGGTTGAACCTGTAGGTTCCTTCATCCAGCCAGCGCCGGGTCAGGGCAGCCTCGAGGCCTTCCAGTGCCGGCTTGTCGGGAACGTTGATGGGGGCGGTGGTGGGCGTGTCTGTACCCTGTATGTCTTCAGCCATTGGGCAATTCTTTCATGCTCCGTTCAATCCCGGAGAAACGCCCGTGGCCACGGCGGCATCCTGCCGTAGATCCGGCCCGGGGGCGTCCCCTTGACGCTGTGTAACGCCCGGTCCGCCCGATGCGGGAACCTCCCGTTAGGGTGGTGCCATGACTGACGAATTGCAGCACAGCAAGGCAGCCCTGGTGACCGGCGCAAGCACCGGCATTGGTGAAGCGACGGTGCGCGCCCTGCGCGCGGAAGGCTGGACGGTGTTCGCCGTAGCCCGCCGCGAAGACCGCCTCGCGTCGCTGGAGGCCGAGACCGGCGCCGTCGCCGTTCCCGCTGACATTGCCGAGGACGACGACGTGTCCCGGCTGGTGGAAAAGGTCACCGCTGCCGGGGGTATCGATACGCTCATCAACATCGCCGGCGGCGCCCGCGGCGCGGACCGGGTGGCGGAAGCCAGCACCGCGGACTGGGAGTGGATGTACCGGGTCAACGTGCTGGGCACCATGAAGCTGACCCGTGCGTTCCTGCCGATGCTCCGTGCCAACGGCGAGGGAACGGTGCTGAACCTGACCTCCACTGCCGCGATTGCAGCCTACGAAGGCGGAGGCGGCTACAACGCGGCCAAGTTCGCCCAGCACGCCCTCACCAATGCGCTCCGGCTGGAGGAAGTGGAAAACAACATCCGGGTGATCGAAGTGGCGCCCGGCCTGGTGCAGACCGAGGAATTCGCGCTCAACCGCCTGGGCAGCGAACAGGCCGCGGACAAGGTCTACGAAGGCGTGGAGAAGCCGCTGACCGCGGCGGACGTGGCCGACGTCGTCCGGTACGCCGTCAGCGTCCCGCACCACGTCAACCTGGACGAAATAGTCATCCGGCCGGTTGCCCAGGCCGCCAACCACAAGCTCATCCGCAAGGGCTGAGCCCGCCGGCAGGCCAGTGCCATAGCCGCGCAGCATTCACGGGTGTTCAGGCAGCCGGAACCGCCACCGTTGCGAAGATGGCCGCATGGTCGGTGCCCGGAACCCCGTGGACCTGGTAGCCGCTGCTGCCAACCCGGGGACTTGTCACCACATGGTCGATGGCGATGCCGGGCAGGCGCGTGCCATCCATGGGCCACGTAGGCAGGAGCCTTGACCCGGCGGCCGCAGCCACGTCCACCAGGCCGTCCTCTCCGGCCCGAAGGAGGCTCCGGAACTCTGCATGGTCGTAGGTGGCGTTGAAATCACCCATCAGCAGCCTGTGCCCGGGCCGTTCCGCCAACCGGGACAAGGCCTTGAGATCGCTCCGCCATTGACCCACCCGGGTGTCCACAGGCGGCAGGGTGTGGACGTTGGTCAGTTCCAGCACGGCACTGGCACCACCCCCGCTTCCGGTGGCCGTGATCCTGGCCGTCGGCATCAGGAACGGGGTGTCCGGCAGCAAACCCACCGGCTCCAGCGGATGGCTTGAGTACACGGCGCTGCCAGCGCCGTCATCCGTGGGTTGGCTGATCCTGTGGGGCAGCAGCGAACCGAGGCCTTCAGCGGCCAGCCGTTCCTGGAGATCCTGCGAGTGTTCCTGGACGGCGAGGAGCGCCACCTTCTTCTCCCTCACCAGCCGGACAATGGTGGCGGCGTCCGCCCGGCCAAACTGGGAATTGATGCTCATGACGTTCAGCTCCACCGTGGCCGGTGGCTGCTGCTCCGTTGGCGACGCCGCCGGCGCTGCGGCAGCCGCGGGGGAGGGGCGGGCAACATCCAGGGGAAAGAGCCAGAAAAGCTGGCAGACCAGGAGCCCTGCCGTCACCGCCTGCAGCCATCTCCGGCCACCGAACAATGCCAGGACCAGGGCCACGCCCGCGGGGACCGTCAGCCATGGCGTGAAGGCCAGCAGCTGGACCACCAGGACCGGCCACTCCGCGCCGACAGCCCGGAAAACGGATATCACCAGCACCGGCACTGCGGCCAGGAGCGATAACCACGTGCACACGACTGGGAAGCGTGCGGGGACCCGCCGGCCGGAAGAAGTCATGGAAGTGAGTCTAGGCACGGCAGGCGCCCGAGCTCACAGCTCATCAGTGCCCGCCATGAGCCGGCCCCGGGGAATGGAAATGCAGGCGGACCCGATAGTAGACTCATCAAAGGCTATGACCCGGCAATCACCGGTGAGCTTCCGGAAGAACGCACCACCCGCCGTCCGCGGGGCGTGCCAGTAGAACCGGACGGGTAAGCCCGTTACAGCAGTAATGAGAGGCCGGGGCAGCACAGTTCCTGTGGAACACACTGCGCCGGTAAGTGAGGTGGTACCGCGGTAAGCGTGCAGTCCTTGGACCGCACAGCGAGCCGTCCTCGCATCCCGGAAAGTGTCCGGCAACTGCCGGTTCGCCCAGCTCAACCCAGGATGTCGAGAATGACGTATTATCCCAAGGCCTCAGCCTCCACCAGCGGCGGCCCGTCCGACGGCCGCGCAGGCGTTTCCGCCTCCGTGAAGTTTCCGGAGATCGAAGAGCGCATCCTGAAGTACTGGGACCGGGACGGCACCTTCCAGGCCAGCATCGACCAGCGCAGCGCCGACCTGCCCGGCGGCGAGCCCGGCAGCAACGAATTCGTGTTTTACGACGGTCCGCCGTTCGCCAACGGCCTCCCGCACTACGGCCACCTGCTGACCGGCTACGCCAAGGACCTGGTGGGCCGGTTCCAGACCCAGCGCGGCAAGCGCGTTGAGCGGCGCTTCGGCTGGGACACCCATGGCCTCCCTGCAGAGCTTGAAGCAATGAAGCAGCTGGGCATGACCGACAAAACCCAGATCGAAGCCATGGGCATCGACAAATTCAACGACGCCTGCCGCGCCTCTGTGATGAAGTACGCCGACGAATGGCGCGCGTATGTCACCCGCCAGGCCCGCTGGGTGGACTTCGACAACGACTACAAGACGCTCAACGTCGAGTACATGGAGTCCGTCCTCTGGGCCTTCAAGCAGCTCCACGAGAAAGGCCTCACCTACAACGGCTACCGCGTCCTGCCCTACTGCTGGAAGGACGAGACACCGCTGTCCAACCATGAGCTGCGCATGGACGACGACGTCTACAAGAACCGCCAGGACCAGACGGTTACGGTCACGTTCCCCATCCTCGCGGGTGATTCGGAACTCTCCCGGCAGCTGGCAGGGGTACAGGCCCTCGCCTGGACCACCACCCCCTGGACCCTTCCCACCAACGCCGCGCTCGCCGTCGGGCCTTCCATCACCTACGCCGTGCTGCCCGCCGGACCCAACGGCATCAAGGCTGCATCCGCCGATGCCCCTGTGACCGGTACCTTCCTCCTCGCTGCGGACCTCATCGGCGCCTATGCCAAGGACCTCGGCTACGACGGATTCGAAGACGCGGAAGCGGCAGTGGTGTCCACCCACACCGGTACCGAACTTGAGGGGCTGCAGTACCAGCGGCTCTGGGACGACTTCAGTGACAATGAAAAGTACGGCATGGAGAACGCCTGGCGCTTCCTCGTGGCCGACTACGTGACCACCACTGACGGCACCGGCATCGTCCACCAGGCTCCCGCCTATGGTGAAGACGACCAGAAGGTGTGTGAGGAAGCCGGCATCCCCGTGGTCCTCTCCGTCGATGAAGGCGCGAAGTTCCTGCCGCTGTTCACGCACGGCGACCTCCACGACATCGCCGGCCTGCAGGTCTTCGAGGCCAACAAACCCATCACCCAGGTGCTCCGCGCCCAGGGCCGCCTGGTCCGCCAGGCCAGCTACGAGCACAGCTACCCGCATTGCTGGCGGTGCCGCAACCCGCTGATCTACCGTGCGGTGTCCTCCTGGTACGTGGAGGTCACCAAGTTCAAGGACCGCATGTCCGAGCTGAACCAGGAGATCAACTGGATCCCCGGCAACGTCAAGGACGGCCAGTTCGGCAAATGGCTGGCAAATGCCCGCGACTGGTCCATCAGCCGCAACCGGTACTGGGGCAGCCCCATCCCCGTGTGGCAGTCCAGCGACCCCGATTACCCGCGCACCGACGTCTACGGCTCCCTCGCGGAGATCGAAGCGGACTTTGGCCGCCTCCCCTTGAACAAGGACGGCCAGGTGGACCTGCACCGTCCGTTCATCGACGAACTGACCCGGCCCAACCCGGACGATCCCCGCACCCCGGAAGAGGGACAGTCCGTGATGCGGCGCGTGGAGGACGTCCTGGACGTCTGGTTCGATTCCGGCTCCATGCCGTACGGCCAGGTCCACTACCCGTTCGAGAACGAAGCCTGGTTCGACACCCACAACCCCGCGGACTTCATCGTGGAGTACATCGGCCAGACGCGCGGCTGGTTCTACATGCTGCACATCCTGTCCACCGCGTTGTTCGACCGGCCGGCGTTCCGGAACGTCATCAGCCACGGCATCGTGCTGGGCTCCGATGGGCAAAAAATGTCCAAGAGCCTCCGGAACTACCCGGACGTGTCCGAAGTGCTGGACCGTGACGGCTCCGACGCCATGCGCTGGTTCCTGATGTCCAGCCCCATCCTTCGCGGCGGCAACCTGATCGTCACCGAGCAGGGCATCCGCGACGGCGTCCGCCAGGTCATCCTGCCGCTGTGGAACGTTTACAGCTTCTTCACGCTGTACACGAATGCAGCAAACGGTGGGGACGGCTACGAAGCGAAGCTCCGGTACGACGGGTACGCCGACACCATGGACCAGTACCTCCTGGCCAACACCGGAGACCTGGTCCGCAGCATGACGGAGCGGCTGGACGACTACGACATCTCCGGCGCCTGCGACGCGCTGCGCAGCTACCTGGACATGCTCACCAACTGGTACGTCCGCCGCAGCCGCCAGCGGTTCTTCGACGAGGACCAGGATGCTTTCGACGCCCTGTTCACTGCCCTGGAGGCTGTGTCCCGTGCCGCTGCTTCGCTGCTGCCGCTGGTCACCGAGGAAATCTGGCGCGGCCTGACCGGCGGCCGCTCTGTGCATCTTGCCGACTGGCCGGACGCGGACCTCTTCCCGGCCAACCCGGACCTCGTGGACGCCATGGACAAGGTGCAGCAGATCTGCTCCACCGGATCCTCGCTCCGCAAGGCCGCCAACCTGCGTGTCCGCCTGCCGCTGCAGGAACTCACCGTGGTGGCACCCGGTGCGGACGCGCTGGAAGGCTTCGCCGCCGTCGTCGCGGACGAACTGAACATCCGCTCCGTCCGCCTCCTCGACGCCGCCACTGCCTCCCCGGAGGAGTTCGGCATCCAGCAGAAGTTGGTAGTCAACGCCCGCGCCGCAGGGCCGCGCCTTGGCAAGAACGTCCAGCTGGCCATCAAGGGCTCCAAGTCCGGGGACTGGTCTGTGGATGACTCGGGCGTTGTCACCGCCGGGGGCCTGCAGCTCGAGCCACAGGAATACACCCTCGAGACGGTGGTTGCAGAGTCCGACGGCAGTGCTGCCGCGTCCTCTGCGTCCTCTGCTGTCGCAGTCCTGCCCGGCGGCGGCTTCGTCGTCCTCAACACCGAGGTCACCCCCGAGCTTGAAGCGGAAGGCCTGGCCCGCGACATGGTCCGCGCCATCCAGCAGGCCCGCAAGGACGCCGGGCTCAACGTCAGCGACCGTATCCGGACCACCGTTACCGCCGCGCAGAACGTCGTGGACGCCCTGGAGGCCAACGCGGAACTGGTCAAGGGGGAGACGCTGACGGTAGACCTGACGGCCGAACCGGCAGACGTGCCCGAGCCCGCCGTCGTCGTAGAAAAAGTGGAGGCCTAAGGCATGACTGACGAATTTTCCGTGGAAAGCGTCTACGCCGAACTGCTGGGGCGTGCGCCGGAAAACAAGATGGAGCCCCGGCTCGCCCCGCTTTTCCGCGCCATGGATGTGCTCGGCGAACCCAACAAGGCGTTCCCGATCATCCACGTGACCGGAACCAACGGCAAGACGTCCACGTCCCGCATGATCGAGTCCGTGCTGCGGGCCCAGGGACTGAGCACCGGGCGCTACACCAGCCCGCACCTGTCCAAGGTCACGGAACGGATCAGCATTGACGGGCACCCGGTCTCCGACGAAACGTTCGTTCGGATCTGGGACGAGATCCGTCCCTACCTGCAGATCGTGGATGCCGAGCTGGAGGCGGAAGGGCAGCCCCGCCTGACGTACTTCGAATGCCTCACCATCCTGGGCTTCGCTGTTTTCGCCGACCAGCCCGTCAACGTGGCCATCATCGAAGTGGGCCTGGGAGGCATCACCGACGCCACCAACGTGGGCGACGGACAGGTATCGGTGATTACCCCGATCTCGCTGGACCACACGGACCTGCTGGGGGACACCACCGAGGACATCGCGCACGAAAAAGCCGGCATCATCAAGCCCGGAGGCTTCCTGGTCAGTGCCGCGCAGCCCCTGGACGCTGCGCAGGTCCTGCTGGAAAAAGCCAAGGAAGTTGGCGTGCCGTTCCGCTTCGAGGGCGTGGAGTTCGGCGTCGAATCCCGCACCGTTGCCGTGGGCGGCCAGATGGTCACCATCCAGGGCATCGCCGGGCGCTACCCGGACCTGCTGGTCCCGCTCCATGGCGCCCACCAGGCGCAGAACGCAGCCGTGGCCGTAGCGGCCCTGGAGGCGTTCTTCGGCGGCGAAAAGGAACTGCCCTTCGACGTCCTGCAGGAAGGCCTCGCCGCCGCAACCTCGCCCGGCAGGCTGGAAGTGGTGCGGTCTGCACCCACCATCATCGTGGACGCTGCCCACAACCCGGACGGCATCAAGGCTTCGGCCGCGGCCCTGAAGGAGGCCTTTACCTTCTCCCGGCTGGTCCCTGTGGTGGGCGTGCTCAAGGAGAAGGACGCGGAGGAGATCCTCCGTGAACTCAAGGAATCCCTGGGGGACGTGGCGGAGGAGTACTGCTTTACGCAGTCCAATTCGCCGCGGGCCGTGCCGGCCGCCGAACTGGCCGAGCTGGCCATTGACCTCGGCTTCGGCGAGGACAACGTGCATATTGAAGAAAAGCTCGACGACGCCCTGGAATGGGCGGTGGAACGGGCCGAAGCGAACGACGACCTCTCCGGCGGTGTGCTGGTCACGGGCTCCATCACCCTCGTGGCCGAGGCCCGCATCCTGCTCGGAAAGACGGAGGCGTAATCCATGGCCAGGCTGACCAAGGCCCAGCGCGAATGGCGCCCGGGCATGCCGAAGAAACGGCGCTCCACTAAGGTCATGTTCGCCTCGACGGTCCTCCTGCTGGAGGCGTTCGTCATGTTCTTTGCCACCCTGGCAGTGTTCGGCCTGCGCCGCGGCGAGTTCCCGCCGGCGCTGATCCTGGGCGTCGGGATTGCCCTGAGCGTGGTCATGGTGCTGGCCTGCGCGTTCCTCCGCAAGCCCTGGGGCATCGGACTGGGCTGGGTGCTGCAGGTGGTGCTGATCCTCACCGGCATCTTCGAACCTGCCATGTTCCTGGTGGGCGTACTGTTCGCCATCTGCTGGTGGTACGGCATCCGCACGGGAATCAGGCTGGACCGCGAAGCCGGGCAACGCGAACGTGAACAGGCCGCGTGGGAAGCCGCCAACCCGGACCAGCCCGCCGGATCCGGTCCGGCCCAGTAGGGCAGCCCCCGTAGACTTGACCCGAAACCCCACCAACGCATTGGAGCAGTTGTGACCACTGAGCGCACCCTCGTCCTGATCAAGCCCGACGGCGTCGCCCGTAACCTCACCGGCGCCATCCTGGCCCGGATCGAAGCCAAGGGCTACGCCCTGGCCGAACTCAAAAAGGTGAACGCCACCCGCGAGCTGCTCGAGCAGCACTACGAAGAGCACGTGGGCAAGCCGTTCTACGAGCCGCTGGTGGAGTTCATGCTCAGCGGCCCTGTGGTTGCCGCGATCTTTGAAGGCCACCGCGTCATCGAAGGCTTCCGTTCACTGGCAGGCACCACCGATCCCACCACCGCGGCTCCGGGCACCATCCGCGGCGACTTCGGCCGCGACTGGGGACTGAAGGTGCAGCAGAACCTGGTGCACGGCTCAGACTCCTCGGACTCCGCTGAGCGCGAGATCAAGATCTGGTTCTAGGACCCGCCCTCCGCGCCGCCATGGTGGTGCGGACCAACAGATAAGGCCAATGTTCTTCGTGAACATTGGCCTTATCTGTTGGTCCTAGGGCTCTGGGCGGCTAGAACCCTGACGTGCCGGCGAACACCTGGATGAAGGCGAAGAAGATGCTGGCAATCACGCCCACGTAGATCAGCGCCACGATGATCCAGCCGGAATCGCCCACGACGCGGGCGGCCCCCGAGGGGACGGGAATGACTCCGGCCGAGATGTTGCGGATGGTGGTCCAGACAAAGAGCGGGATCATCGCGGCCCAGACGATCATGCAGAACGGGCACAGGACGTGGATGTCATAAAGGGCCTGGGACCACAGCCACACCACGAAGATGAAGCCGAGGGTAACGCCGGCCTGCAGCCCGATCCAGTACCAGCGGGCAAACGTGGCGCCGGACAACAGGGCCATGCCCACGGTAATGATGATGGCGAACGCCACGATCCCGATGAACATGTTGGGGAAGCCAAAGAGTGAGCTCTGCCAGGTCTTCATCACTTCGCCGCAGGAGATAAACGGGTTTACATCGCACACGGTGGTGTGGTTGGGATCCTGCAGCACCGCGAGCTTTTCCAGGACCAGGGTTCCGGAAGCGAGCCAGCCGATAACTCCGGTAATCACCAGGAGCCAGCCGAAGGGCCGGTTCCGGGCCATCACCGGCGTATTAGCCGCCGGGGCGCTGTCCGGGGTGGTGGTCCGCTCCTGGGCTGGCGTGCCGCTGACGGGGGAGATGCTGGGCATTGGTATGGCGTCCTTTTCGTCCGGTGCTCCTGAGCCTGATTGTAACGCCGGCGGCTGGACGCAACGCCCAGGGAACAGAAAGCCCGCGGCACCTTCCCACGTGATTTACCCCGCGTGTGAGAGAATGAACGTGGCTGGAAGCCGAACCACATTCGGTCTCCGGTCCGGTGGTTTGTTCCCAAGACCGCCAATGACGAGCAGGGCAGGCTTCGGATTGTTCCGACACTCCCGCAATCTCCATTGGACGGCACCTGGTTGTGGCATGTAGAACAACGGGTTTCAGAACTTTCCACTGGCTCCTACGGGCTGCCGCACCCCATTGCCGGTGCGAACCTGGGAGCATCCACTTGACTTCTGTCAGCGCCTGCGGGTTTTGACAATATGTGCCCCAATGGGTGCCGGATGTGGCGGTACGTCAGGGGCAGGAGTGTTGCCACAGATGAACAATGAAACTGAGCTTTCCGTTAACGAGGTTGAACCGGCTGTGGAAGCCGCGGCCGAACCCAAAAAGGCTCCCCGGACCCGACGCAAGGCAGCGCCGAAGGCCGATGACGCCGTAGCCGCAGCCGCCGCCGAGGTGGCTCCGAACGATGCCCCAACCGCCGTTGCGTCGGCCGGCAATGAGGGTGCCCCCTCAGCCCCGGCCAAAACCGCCGTGCGCCGGCCCCGGGCCAAGAAGAAGGCAGACGCCGCCGAGCCGCTGCCTGCCTTTGCCACCGATGCAGACTCCACGGAAGCCGGTGCGGCCGCTGACGCTGCCCCCGCCGAAGCTGCCACCGCCGCAGAAGCGCCTGCTGCCAGCGAAGTACCCGCGGAACCCACCGAGACCAAGCCGGTCCGCCGCCGTCGCGTTGCCACGAGGAAAGCTGCTCCTGCGGGGGCACCTGCAGAAACGCTGGCCCCCGCCGAAACGCCGGCCCCTGCCCAGGAACTGCCCGTCACCGCTGCCGCGCTGGACGCTGAAACGGCGGACCAGGGCGCCGTGGCCCGGGAGGCGGCCGTAGAGGCAGCAGCAGAGAAGCCCGCCGAACAGGAACTTACCGCCGTCGAAACCGCAGCCGAGGCCGCCCCGGAGCAGGCCCCCGGCACGGCAGCTGCCGCTGCAGCAGGAGAATCCGCTGCGACGCCGGCCGAAGCCGCCGAAGCCGCCGAAGCTACCGCGGCTGGCGAGGAACCGGGCGCGTTTGCCTCCCTGTTCCTTGAGCCCGGCTCGCCCACTTCCATGCTGTTCCAGGCACCGGACCTGAGCACCGTCGTCCGCCCCGCTACGCCCGCCGCCGCAGCGGAGGAGGCCGAGGACGAAGACGACGCCGAGGACAACGAATCCGAGGAATCCTCCAGCCGCCGCCGGCGCCGCAGCCGTGGCCGCCGGGGGCGCAGCCGTCTGGACGAGCGCGACGACGCCGGAACCGGTGGCTCCGAGGCGGATGACGCCGCCGACGAATCGGACGAGGAAGAAGCCGGTCCGGCCGAGGACGGCGTGACGTCCCGCCGTCGTCGTCGCCGCCGCCGCGGTGACCAGGACCTCGAACTGACCGGCGGCAACGACGACGATCCGCCCAACACCGTTACCCGCGTGCGCGCACCGCGTGCCGTCAGCGAGGCGCCCGCCAGCAACCGGGTGACCAGCGTTAAGGGCTCCACCCGACTGGAAGCCAAGAAGCAGCGCCGCCGCGAATCCCGGGACACGGGCCGGCGCCGCACCGTCATCACCGAAGCGGAGTTCCTGGCCCGCCGCGAATCCGTGGACCGGCAGATGATCGTCCGCCAGCGCGACGACAGAATCCAGATTGGCGTCCTCGAGGACGGCGTCCTGGCCGAGCACTTTGTCTCCAAGACCCAGCAGGACTCGCTGATCGGCAACGTCTACCTGGGCAAAGTCCAGAACGTGCTGCCCTCCATGGAGGCTGCCTTCGTGGACATCGGACGCGGCCGCAACGCCGTCCTTTACGCGGGCGAAGTGAACTGGGAAGCCGTCAACCTTGAAGGCAAGCAGCGCCGTATCGAGAACGCGCTGAAGTCAGGCGACACCGTCCTGGTCCAGGTGACCAAGGACCCCGTGGGCCACAAGGGCGCCCGCCTGACCAGCCAAATCTCGCTGCCGGGCCGCTACCTCGTGTACGTCCCCGGCGGTTCCATGACCGGAATCTCCCGCAAGCTGCCCGACGTCGAGCGGAACCGGCTCAAGCGCATCCTCAAGGACCGCCTGCCCGAGCAGGCGGGCGTCATTGTGCGCACGGCGGCCGAAGGGGCGTCCGAAGAGGAGCTGACCCACGACATCAACCGGCTCCGCGCCCAGTGGGAAGGCATCGAAAGCCAGTCCTCCTCCACCAAGGTCCTGGCTCCGGAGCTGCTGTACGGCGAGCCCGACCTCACCATAAAGGTGGTCCGTGACGTCTTCAACGAGGACTTCTCCAAGCTGATCGTCTCCGGCGAGGACGCCTGGGACACCATCGAGGCCTACGTCACCTATGTGGCGCCGGACCTGGTGGGACGCCTGGAAAAGTGGACCAAGGACCAGGACATCTTCGCTGCCTGGCGGATTGATGAGCAGATCCACAAGGCCCTCGAACGCAAGGTGTTCCTGCCCTCCGGCGGCTCACTGGTGATCGACCGGACCGAAGCCATGACCGTGGTGGACGTCAACACCGGCAAGTTCACCGGCAGCGGCGGCAACCTCGAAGAAACCGTCACGAAGAACAACCTTGAAGCGGCCGAGGAAGTGGTGCGCCAGCTGCGGCTGCGCGACATCGGCGGCATCATCGTGATCGACTTCATCGACATGGTCCTGGAATCGAACCGCGACCTCGTCCTGCGCCGCATGGTGGAATGCCTGGGCCGCGACCGGACCAAGCACCAGGTGGCGGAAGTCACCTCGCTGGGACTCGTCCAGATGACCCGCAAGCGCATGGGCACCGGGCTCCTGGAAGTCTTCGGCGAGCAGTGCGAAGCCTGCGCGGGCCGCGGCGTCGTCACCCATGACGACCCCGTAGAGCACCGCCGCGCCAACATCGTGGCAGCCGAGCAGCACGTCCACCGCTCAGACAACCGCTCCGATTCCCGCACCAACGGGAACCGAAACGAGGGCAACCGCAGCGAGGGCCAGCGCAGTGAGGGTCAGCGCAACGAGGGCCAGCGCACCGACAGCAGCCAGGAAGGTACGCGCGGCGAACGCAAGCGCCGCCGTGGACGTGGCGGCCAGCCGGTCGAACAGGCACCCGCACCCGCAGCGGTGGCTGCCCACCCCGTCCAGCCGGACCCGCACGAGGCCGAACGCCATGCCAAGGCTGAAGCCACCAGGCTGGCCCTGGCCAACATTGCTGCTGCTGCCCACGCCGCACACCTGCATGATGATGAGGTGGCGGCCCGGCTGGCCCCCGCCCAGCAGGACGCGGGCACAACGGAGAAGCACGACGACGGGACGCCGGCACGCCCGGCAGCTGTCCTGACGTTCGGCGGCGAGAAGGTCGCGCTGCCCTTCGTTGAGCACGCAGACGAGCACCAAGCCTCGCCTGCGCTGTCGCTTGACCGGCTTGCCGAAGCGTTTGCCCACCTGGGCCAGCCGGCTTCGCCTGTTGGCAGCCAGCCACAGGAGTCCGGGACGGCCCAGGCCGCGCCGGCCACCCCCGAACCGGCGGAGGCAGCGGTTGCGGCACCCCAGCAGCCCGTTGCGCCTGCCGCCCCCGACCTGTCCCGGCAGCGCCGTCCGCGGCGTAACCGGAGTGCAAGCAGGGCGCAGGGCGCAGCCAACGAGACCACCGTGGAACACCATGAGAACGTCCCGTCGGCCAGCGAAGGCCACTCCCATGCCGCCAAAGCGCCCCAGCCCGCAGCGCCGGCAGAGCCGGCAGCCAAAGCCGATGCGCCCATCATCCTTGGCGTAGGGGTTCCTGCTTCCGAGCTCTGACCCTGCCCAGGCACTGCAGATGCCCGGCCCTCCACTCCTGTGGTGGGGCCGGGCATCTGCCGTTAACGGGGAACGGCCCTCAGCAGCGCACTTAACAGGTGCAGTCACCTTTCGGTTGACTGCCGTCCAGCGGCTAGGCTGGGGAACCGACACGGGGTGCCGCGCACCAGGCCCGGCTGAGATCCACACCCGTTGAACCTGTCCGGTTAGTACCGGCGAAGGGATGTCTCTTTTGTCTTCGACCCTTGCCATGCCCGCAGCCACCCCGCTCCCGAATCCCTCCGCAACCGTAATGCCGGCTGCCGTACGGGACGTGCCCCGGGTCCTTGCCATCGCGGGCTCGGACCCCTCCGGTGGGGCCGGCATCCAGGCGGACCTCAAAAGCATCGCGGCCCACGGCGGTTACGGCATGGCCGCCATCACTGCCCTCACCGCCCAGAACACCCGCGGGGTGACCGCCGTCCATGTTCCTCCGGCATCCTTTTTGGCACAGCAGCTGGCGGCCATCAGCGACGACATCCACGTTGACGCCGTCAAGATCGGCATGCTGGGCGACGCCGAAGTGATCGATGCCGTGCGCACCTGGCTGGAGAAGGTGCGCCCCGCCGTCGTTGTCCTGGACCCCGTCATGGTTGCCACCAGCGGAGACCGGCTGTTGCAGGAGAGTGCCGAAGCCGCGCTCCGCAGCCTGGTGCCGCTGGCCCACCTTGTCACCCCCAACCTGGCCGAACTGGCCATGCTGCTGGAAGAAGACGTACAGGACACGTGGGAGGCAGCCCTGGAACAGGGCAGGCGGCTTGCTGATGCCACCGGTGCTGCCGTGCTGGTCAAGGGTGGCCACCTGCAAGGCAGCAGCTGCCCGGACGCCTTGGTTGGCCCGGCCGGCATGCTATCCGCAGACGTAGTGGAAATCCCGGGGGAGCGGGTGGCAACGCGGAACAGCCATGGCACAGGCTGTTCCCTGTCCTCCGCCATGGCCACGGTCCAGGCGCAGGTAGGCAACTGGGAAGTGGCCCTACGGGAAGTGAAACCCTGGCTTGCGGGGGCGCTGGCGGCGTCCGCCGTACTGGAGGTGGGAACCGGCAACGGGCCCGTTCACCATTTCCACCACATCCGCCAAGCGCTTCGGCCAGGCGACTTTACGGCGCAGCTGCGGAAAGATGCCGACGCCCACCTTGAGTCGATCTACGCCCTGGGTTTCCTCCGGGCCCTGGCCTCGGGGACACTTCCGGAAAGCCAGTTCGCGTATTACCTTGCGCAGGATGCCATCTACCTGAACGGGTATTCGCGAGTCCTCGCCCGGGCCAGCGCGCTGGCTCCCACGGAAGCCGAGCAGCTGTTCTGGGCGGCGTCGGCCCAGCAGTGCCTCGAAGTGGAGTCGGAACTGCACCGTTCCTGGCTCAGCACCCGCACCGTCCGTCCCGAACTGGGTCCTGTCACCAAGGCCTACGTGGACCACCTGACGGCTACTTCGGCGTCGGGCAGCTATGCAGTCCTGGCAGCGGCTGTCCTGCCGTGCTTCTGGCTGTACGCGGACGCCGGGAAGACGCTCCATGCCAGGTTCCTCGCCGACGGGGAACCGGCAGGACACCCCTACGCCGACTGGCTCCGCACCTATGCCGACGAGGATTTCGCGGAGGCAACGCGCCGGGCCATCGCCGTGGTGGACGAAGCGGCACGCAAGGCTTCCGATGACGAGCGGCACGCCATGGTTACCGCTTTCCGGCAGTCCTGCCGGCTGGAAGTGGAGTTCTTCGACGCGCCGCGGCTCCACGCCTGAACCTGCCCGGGCCGTGCTGCCGGTACTATGGTCTGGCACGGCCCCGGTGGCGGACGATGTCTGTGGTTCCTATCACAGCCGACCCGCCGGAGCCAGCCTCATTTGCGGCCGGAGACGGAATTAGCGTATTCTGGATCTTCGGTGCTTACGCCAACACTTGGGTTATGACCCCGGGAACATGCCAGCGTGGAAAACACAAGGCAGTCCTGCGGGATAACTCATGGAGACCTTCGGGGAATCCACGGCGTTGAGGCACAGCGGGAACCCAGCCAAACAGTGCAACGGGTGCCGCACGCAATTTTAGTTATAAACGTCGAGAGAAGTGAGTTCCCAAGTGGTGTACGCGATTGTCCGCGCAGGCGGCCGCCAAGAGAAGGTTTCCGTTGGAGACTTCGTTACCCTGAACCGCGTCGCCGGTGGGGCTGGCAGCACCATCGAGCTGCCCGCACTGCTCCTGGTTGATGGTGACAAGATCACCACTGCCGCTGCTGACCTGGCCAAGGTGACCGTTACGGCTGAAATCCTCCAGGACCTCCGTGGTCCTAAGATTGTCATCCAGAAGTTCAAGAACAAGACCGGGTACAAGAAGCGCCAGGGTCACCGTCAGGAACTGACCAAGGTCAAGATCACTGGCATCAAGTAACCACCGGTTACTGTTCAGGTTTTCAGCAGATTCCCCAGAATTTAAAGGCAGGCATTTCAGATGGCACATAAAAAGGGCGCGAGCTCCACTCGCAACGGTCGTGACTCCAACGCACAGTACCTCGGCGTCAAGCGCTTCGGCGGCCAGGTAGTTTCCGCCGGCGAGATCATCGTCCGCCAGCGTGGCACCCACTTCCACCCGGGCGCCGGCGTTGGCCGTGGCGGCGACGACACCCTGTTCGCACTGACCCCGGGCGCCGTTGAATTCGGCACCCGCCGCGGTCGTCGCGTCGTCAACATCGTTGCTGCTGCAGCTGCAGAGTAACAACCAGTTCTGAAGCGGTGGAGCGGGCCAGTTGGCCCGCTCCACTGCTCTTTTAAGCGCATTACAATCGATAGGGCGTCCATGGGCGCCCACACGACACTGAGGAGATTTACGTGGCCAGCTTTGTAGACCGGGTAGTACTGCACGTATCCGGCGGTACCGGCGGCCACGGTTGCGTCTCCGTCCACCGCGAGAAGTTCAAGCCCCTCGGCGGGCCCGACGGCGGCAACGGCGGCAACGGCGGCGACGTCATCCTCCGCGTGGACCACCAGACCACCACCCTCCTCGACTACCACCACGCCCCGCACCGGCACGCCACCAACGGCGGTCCCGGCATGGGCGACTGGCGCGGCGGCAAGAACGGCGAAACCCTGATCCTGCCTGTCCCCGACGGCACTGTGGTGAAGTCAAAGGACGGCACCGTCCTGGCGGACCTGGTGGGGGAGGGCGCAGAGTACATCGCCGCCGCCGGCGGGCCCGGCGGGCTGGGCAACGCTGCCCTGTCCTCGCAGAAGCGCCGCGCTCCAGGCTTCGCCCTGCTCGGCATCGAGGGTGAGTCGAGCGACATTGTCCTTGAGCTGAAGTCCATTGCAGACATCGCCCTGGTGGGATTCCCGTCTGCCGGCAAGTCCAGCCTCATCGCCGCCATGTCCGCCGCGCGCCCCAAGATCGCCGACTACCCGTTCACCACCCTCATCCCCAACCTGGGTGTGGTCCAGGCAGGCGAAGTCCGGTTCACCATCGCGGACGTCCCGGGACTTATCGAAGGTGCCAGCGAAGGCAAGGGCCTCGGCCACAACTTCCTGCGGCACGTGGAACGCTGCGCCGCCCTGGTGCACGTCCTGGACTGCGGCACGCTCGAATCCGAACGCGATCCCCTTTCTGACCTCTCCATCATCGAGACCGAACTTGAAAAGTACGCGGTGGACATGAGCTACGCCGGCCAGGACGGCGAAGTGGTCCCGCTGAACCACCGGCCCCGCCTCGTGGCACTGAATAAAGTGGACCTGCCGGACGGCAAGGACATGGCTGAATTCGTCCGCCCTGAGCTGGAGTCCCGCGGATACCGGGTCTTCGAGGTCTCGGCCACCAGCCACGAGGGCCTGCGCCAGCTCGGCTTCGCCATGGCCGAGATCGTCAAGGCGGCACGGGATGCCGTAGCAGCCGCTCCGCCGAAAGTTACCCCCACTGTGCTGCGTCCGCGCGCCGTCAACGAAACCGGATTCCGGATCCGCCGCGAGGAGAAGGCCCACGAGCCCCTGTTTCGCGTCCTCGGCGACAAGCCCGTCCGCTGGGTCAAGCAGACAGACTTCACCAACGAAGAGGCCATCGGCTACCTGGCCGACCGGCTCGCAAGGCTGGGCGTGGAAACCGAGCTGTTCAAGATGGGTGCCACGCCGGGCGACACCGTGGTGATCGGTGAAGATGATGGCGTGGTCTTCGACTGGGAGCCCACCATGATGGCAGGCGCCGAACTGCTGGCATCGCCGCGCGGCACCGACATCCGTTTCGCCGATACCGGCGACCGCCCCACCCGCACCCAGAAGCGCGAGGAGCAGCAGGAACGCCGGGATGCCAAGGCCGCTGCCCGCGCCGAGCTCGAAGCCGAACGCAAGGCCGGCATCTGGACAGAGTCCGTCAGTGGACGGCGCGCGGCCCAGCCCATCAAGGAAAGTGGCCTGGACTCCGGCGATGAGTCCTAGGGCAACTGCCACGGAACCGGCTTCCGGTTCCGTGGACAGGAGCGCGCTGGCCGGCGCCCGCCGGGTTGTGGTGAAGGTCGGCTCCTCATCGCTGACAAGCATCAAGGGCGGCATCTCCGAAGAGTCCCTCACGGCCCTCGCGGACGCCCTGGCTGCCAAACGCAACAGCGGGACCGAAATCATCCTGGTTTCCTCAGGCGCCATCGCTGCCGGACTGGCACCGCTTGGCCTCCCGAAGCGTCCCCGGGACCTCGCCACCCAGCAGGCTGCTGCCAGCGTGGGGCAGGGACTCCTCATGGCCCGGTACACCCAGGCGTTCGGCGCCCACGGCGTCACTGTCAGCCAGGTCCTGCTCACTGCAGAGGACCTGATGCGGCGGAGCCAGCACACCAACG
Source organism: Pseudarthrobacter equi (assembly GCF_900105535.1). Taxonomy (NCBI): domain Bacteria; kingdom Bacillati; phylum Actinomycetota; class Actinomycetes; order Micrococcales; family Micrococcaceae; genus Pseudarthrobacter; species Pseudarthrobacter equi. Next base: position 2,770,708 of record NZ_LT629779.1, on the reverse strand, counting down.
CCTTCCGGGCCCTGGACCGGCTCCTGAACCTTGGCGTGGTTCCGGTGGTGAACGAGAACGACACCGTGGCCACCCACGAAATCCGCTTCGGCGACAACGACCGGCTGGCTGCCCTCGTGGCGCACCTTGTCCGCGCCGACGCGCTGGTGCTGCTCTCCGACGTCGACTCCCTCTACGACGGTCCGCCGGCCCACGGGGCCAAGCGCATTCCTGTGGTGGCCGGACCGCACGACCTCGAGGGAGTGTCCATCGGCAAGACCGGCAAAGCCGGGGTTGGCACCGGCGGCATGCTCACCAAGGTTGAGGCGGCCAGCATGGCCGCAGGATCCGGCATTCACGCCCTGGTGACCTCCACGCCCAACGCTGCCGCCGCACTCAACGGTGAGGACGTTGGCACCTGGTTCACCGTCAACGGTGCCCGCAAACCCGTCCGGCTGCTGTGGCTGGCCCACGTAGCCTCTGTCCAGGGCAGGCTTGTCCTGGACGATGGCGCGGTCCGGGCCGTCCGCCACCACCGGACTTCGCTGCTGCCGGCCGGCATATCCGCTGTGCACGGCGTCTTCGAAGCGGGCGACGCCGTCGAGATCGCAGGTGCCGACGGCACCGTCGTGGCCCGCGGCCTGGTCAACTACTCCTCCGAAGAGCTGCCCCGCATGCTGGGACGGTCCACGCGCGACCTCGGCGAGGAACTCGGCACCGGCTACGACCGTGAAGTTGTTCATGTTGACGACCTGGTGCTGGTTTGAACCCGGGCCTCGCCTAAACTTGGACTATGACTGAGGCCCTGATCCACACGACTGCCGACAACCCCGCAGACACCGCCGCCGCGAGCACCCCGCAGCAGCAGGCCCCCTCAGCAGCTCCTGCCCCGGCCGACGGTCCGCTCACCGATGCCGGGATCGAGGCCGCGGTACACGCCATTGCCGACCGCAGCCGCCACGCCGCCCGCCGGATGGCCATGGCCAACCGGGCGTGGAAGGACCGCGGCCTGCGTGCCGTGGGGGCGGCACTGCAGGCCAACACCCGCGCCATTCTCGACGCCAACGCACGCGACGTCGCCAACGGCAAGGCCAACGGTACATCCGCAGCACTGCTGGACAGGCTGACCCTCACCGACGCCCGCATCGACGGCCTGGTGGCCGCCCTGGAGAACCTCGCCAACCTGCCGGATCCCGTAGGCAACGTGGTCCGCGGCCAGACCCTTCCGAATGGACTGCGCCTGCGGCAGGTCAACGTTCCCATGGGAGTCGTGGCGGCTATTTACGAGGCCCGGCCCAACGTCACCGTGGACATCGCAGGACTTGCACTCAAGAGCGGCAACGCCGTGATCCTCCGCGGCGGCAGCGCAGCGGAGTCAACCAACAGCGTCCTCGTTAGGGTGCTGCGCGAAGCCCTGGAGTCCGTGGGACTGCCCGCCGACGCCGTCCAGACAGTGGACCAGTACGGCCGTGCGGGCGCCAACGTCCTGATGCGTGCCCGCGGCAGGGTTGACGTCCTGATTCCGCGCGGCGGGCGCGACCTCATCCAGTCGGTGGTGGCCAACTCCGCCGTGCCGGTCATCGAAACGGGCGAAGGCAACGTCCACATCTTCATCGACGAATCGGCCAACGAAGACATGGCCGTGGAGATCCTCCTCAACGCCAAGACACAGCGGCCCAGCGTCTGCAACACCGTGGAAACCCTCCTGGTCCACTCCGGGTCCACCGTCCTCCCCGCCGTGGCCAAAGCACTCAGCAAGGCCGGCGTCCGCCTGCATGCCGATGACCGCATCCGCGCGGCCCTGCCGGCTTCAGTGGCAGCCGACGCCGCCACGGATGAGGACTGGGGCACGGAGTACATGGACCTTGACCTCGCCGTGGCGATGGTGGACGGCCTGGATGAAGCCGTCCGCCACATCCGCAAGTGGTCCACGGGCCACACGGAGGCCATCCTCACCAACGACCTCGCCAACGCCGAACGGTTCATCGCCGAGGTGGACTCCGCTGCCGTAATCGTCAACGCTTCCACCCGGTTTACCGATGGCGGGGAGCTCGGGCTCGGTGCCGAAGTGGGCATTTCCACCCAGAAGCTGCACGCCCGCGGGCCCATGGGGCTCACCGAGCTCACCACCACCAAGTGGATCGTCCAGGGTGAAGGCCAGGTCCGCGGGTAGCAACGCGGTAACATAGACCAGACGCCAAAAAGCAGCGGAAAAGTCCGCTGCCCCAAAATACTTGAACCTAGGGGAGAACATGCTGTTCCAGCAGATCGCCACGACCATCGCCGCAGCAGGCGAAGCAGAACACGAGGAACTCGCGCCGCTGTGGGCTGAGCCGTGGGTCTTCGGCATCGTCATGTTTGGGATCCTCATGGTCATGATGTTCATCACGTTGTCCTACAACAACCTGGGCAACCGCCACACCGTCACGGAGGAGCACGCGGACCCGCACCGCCAGCACCCGAACAAGCACGATCACAAGCAGGGCCACTAACATTTCCCGCACTTTGCGCCGGAGCAGTGACAAGGGCCGGATCCGGCTGGGCGTGATGGGCGGGACGTTCGATCCCATCCATCACGGCCACCTTGTTGCCGCCAGTGAGGTGGCTGCAGAATTCGACCTTGACGAGGTCGTTTTCGTCCCCACCGGACAGCCATGGCAGAAATCCCATAAACGGGTTACCGAGCCTGAACACCGCTACCTCATGACAGTCATCGCCACCGCCTCCAATCCGCGGTTCACGGTGAGCCGGGTTGATGTGGACCGTCCCGGTCCCACGTACACCATCGACACCCTGCGCGACCTTCGCGCCCAGCGGCCGGACGCGGACCTGTTCTTCATCACCGGCGCCGACGCCCTCGCGCAGATCCTGTCCTGGAAGGACATCGACGAACTGTGGTCGCTGGCCCATTTCGTTGGAGTCACCCGTCCGGGCCACGTCCTTGACGGCATGGGGCGCGACGACGTCAGCCTCCTCGAAGTGCCGGCCATGGCCATCTCTTCCACAGACTGCCGCACCCGGGTCGCGGGAAACGATCCCGTCTGGTATCTGGTGCCTGACGGCGTGGTGCAGTACATCGCGAAGTACGGCCTGTACGCCCCGGCAGGCGGGGACGATCAACCTTCCGAAGCACGCGAACGAGCCAGCACTGAATGAGTTCTCCATGAGCCAGGAACAGCCCCCCATCCGCAGCCGCCGGGAACTCCGGAAGGCGCGGGACGCCGCCCAGGAGTCGGCCGCCCCCACGGGCAAGGACCTCCTTCCGCCTGCCATAAAACCGTCGCCCGCGGCACCGGCCGGGACAGGTGGGAAACCCCAAAAGCCCGTGGCCGCCGCTGCGCCTGCGCCCGCCAAACCTGTTGCCGCGAAGCCTGTAGCTGCTCCGGACCAGGACCAGCAACCCCTGGACCAGCCCGCCGCGGTGCCGGCCCACACACAACGGTCCTCGCAAATCCGCGCCCGTGACAGGGCAGCCCTGCGCACCATCAAAGACCTGGAGGAAAAGGAAGGCCAGCTTGCTGCGGGCGGGCCTCCCACCCGACGCCAGCTCCGCCTGCAGCAGCTCAAAGAGCAGGCCCTCACGTCGGCCAACCCGATCGTTCCACCCGCCGCCACCCAACCTGTTGTCCCGTCGAAGGCGCCTGCCCGGCCGGGACCCGTCGGCGACAGTAAATCTGCACCCTCCGCCGGGGGAGAGGGCAAGGCTCCGGCGGCGCCGGGTGCGCCGTCCGGCACTCCAGCCCCTAAGGCTGCCGGCGTTCCTTCCGGCCCCGCAGGGATGACAGTGGAACAGGCGCTTGCGGCCCGTTCCCTGATTGCCGAGCAGGCCAAGAACCAGATCGCCAAGATGGAGCACATCGCCTCCATGGATCCGGAGGCGGTGGACCCCGGGATCCTTGCCGAGCAGATCGCCCTGGCGGAACGCGCCGCAGTGCTGAACCGGCGGGCCATGGCCCGGCAGAAACTCGCGGAGCAGGCCGGCGGAGCTGCAGCCCCCGGCGAGAGCCAGGCCGCGGACGCCTCATCGACGCCGGCCCAGCCCAAGGCCGCGCACTTCGGGAACCCGTTGCCCCAGGCAGCCGCGCCTACGGCTTCCCAGCCGAAGGCAAGCCAGCCAGGGGCGAATGCGCCCAAGGACCGGCCGGGCCCGTCCACCACGAGCAACCTGGCCATGGTGACGCCGCTGGAATTCGTCCAGGTTCCCGGCGTGGACCGTCCCGTCATGAAGCCTCCGGCAACATCCCACGTTCCGGTCACCACCCGGCCGGGAACCAAGGTTCCTGCATCCGGAGGCAAGAAGAAGCCTGCTGCCAGGACCGGCCGCGCGGCCGAGCCGGTGTCCGGCCGGTCGCAGGTCATTGCACGGGCCGAAGCGGCGGCTAAGGCGGCCACCCGGCCGAAGCCAGTTGTCTTCCCGGACAGCCAGGCCACCTTCGAGGACGTTCCGCGGGTCCCGGCCAGCTCGGCCTACGGTCTTGAACCCCTGGATGCTTCCACCGCGGGCCTGGGCCGCGCGAGGCGCAACCGCATCCTGCAGCTTTGCATCCTGGCTTTCGGTGTCGTGGCCCTGGTGTCCGGCATCGTCCTTATCATCAGCGGCATGACCCCCTGACCTGCCGCACCCTGTTTTTTTCATCAACGAGGAGTCCCGTGACTGCATCAGATACATCCATCACCATTGCCCGCGACGCCGCCAAGGCTGCCGCGGACAAGCTTGCCCATGACATTGTTGCGCTGGACGTGAGTGAACGCCTGGCACTGGCCGACGTCTTCCTCATCGCATCAGCCCCCAGCGAGCGTCAGGTCAACGCGATCGTGGACGGCATCGAGGAAGAACTTGCCAAGCAGGACCTGCGGCCTGTTCGCCGCGAAGGCCGTTCCGGCGGCCGCTGGGTCCTCCTGGACTACTCCGACATCGTCATCCACGTCCAGCATGAAGAGGACCGGGTATTCTACGCGCTGGAGCGGCTTTGGAAGGACTGCCCCGTGGTGGACCTGCAGCTGGAAGACGCCGCTGCGGCCGCGTCCGAAAGCGAGTAAACCCGCGCCGCTCCGGGGAGTATTCCCGATTTGGAATTCTTGGAACCGCTGATCTAAGATATTGGAGTTGCTTCGGGGAAACCCGAGAAAAGCTCTCAGGAGCGGCAGCAGTTCGGGGCTGTGGCGCAGCTGGTAGCGCACCTGCATGGCATGCAGGGGGTCAGGGGTTCGAGTCCCCTCAGCTCCACCGGAGAATCCGCCGGAATCATCACGATTCCGGCGGATTTTTTTATGCGTTCGATGGGTCGGCGGGGCGTCCGGAGGCCTTGGCGGAGGAGCGCAGGCATCTGCCAGGGGACCCCGGCAGCCCGCTCGCAGGTGCGATTTGGTACTGCGGGGAAAGTGCATTAAGCTGGTCAGGTTGCTCCGGGGAAAACGACCGGGACAGCAAATTTCCGGGGCTGTGGCGCAGCTGGTAGCGCACCTGCATGGCATGCAGGGGGTCAGGGGTTCGAGTCCCCTCAGCTCCACGGAATAAAAGGGAACCATCAACTGTGATGGTTCCCTTTTGCGTTTCCGCTGGTGGAGTTACATCCACGCCGTGCGGCGAAGCGGCGGTTCGGCGCCGCCCGGGCGTTGCACCAGGACCTGATTCACCCCGGTCAGGCCATTTTCAAAGCCGATGGCACTCGACGCCATGTACAGCCTCCAGATCCGGGCCCGGCCAACGCTGGCCAGGGCAACCGCCTGGTCCCAGTTCTCCTCCAGCCGCCGCACCCACGCACGCAGCGTCAGGGCGTAGTGCTGCCGCAACGCCTCAACATCAAGGACCTCAAACCCCGCTCCCTCGAGAGCCACCACCATTTCACCCAGGCTGATCATCTCCCCGTCCGGAAACACATACCGGGGAATGAACGAATCGGGGTCCGGATCGGTGGGGCCGGCATTCCAGGAAATGGCGTGGTTCAGGAGCCGCCCGCCGGGGCGGAGCAGTGAATACAGGGAGGATGCATAGCCGGGGGTTTGGTCACGGCCCACATGCTCGGACATTCCAATCGAGCTGATCGCGTCGAACGGCCCGTCCGCCACATCCCGGTAATCCTGGACCCGGATCTCCACCTTCTCCGTAAGCCCCGCCTCGGCAGCCCGCTTCCGTGCCAGGATGGCCTGCTCCGAAGACAACGTCACTCCCAGCACGGTGACGCCGTACTTTCCCGCCGCATGCAGGGCAAAACTGCCCCAGCCGCAGCCCACATCCAGCACGCGCATCCCGGGCTTCAGCCCCAGCTTCCGGCATACCAGATCCAGCTTGGCTTCCTGTGCGGCGTCCAGGCCGTCGTTGCCGGCCCGGCTGCCACCGGTGCTGCTCTCCGTGGTGCTGCTTTCACCGGTGCTGCTCTCCATGGTTACACCAGGTTCATCCGACCAGACCGCGCAGGAGTAGACCATTGAGCTGCCCAGAACCAGGGCGTAAAAGTCGTTGCCGACGTCGTAATGGTGGGAGATGGCCGCGGCGTCACGGTGGCGGGAGTGCACCCGGCCTCTGCGGGCGACGCGGGCCTCTTCGGGCGGAGGCGCCGGGTTGGGCCCCACAGCGCCCAGCCGCACTGCCGTAGCCGCGAGCGTCCACAGCTCCGCAACCGTCGGACGCCGGAACGGTCCCGGCTCGGCAAATTTGCCCGCCGAACTCAGGGCCGTGAAGGCGGCGAAAATGTCGCCCGGCGCGTCGAGCTCCCCGGCCACATAAGCCCGGCTGAGTCCCAGCTGGCCCGGCGACCACAGGATCCGCCGCAGCGCCCGACGCGACCGGAACTCCAGGACGGGGGCATCCCGGGGTCCTGCTTCGGAACCATCCCAGGCTTTCAGCCGCAGGGGCACGTCAGGTGTGCCTAGAACAATGGCCAAAGCCTTCGCCAACCTGGCCGCACTGCTCCTGCCGGTGTCCGCCGTGCTGCGCGTTGTTCCTGCCATCATCGTCCTCCGGTATCGCTGGCCGGGCCTCTATGGGCCAACCCTAAGGCCCGGACGTCCCGCCCGGCTATCATGGGGGAGTGATTGCTGCCCAAACCGATGTCGTGGTGATCGGCGCAGGGCAAGCCGGACTATCCGCCGCCTTCCACCTGCAGCGCAGAGGGCTTGCGTATGAGATGTTCGACGCCGAGGCCGGGCCCGGCGGCGCATGGCGCCACCGCTGGAAGAGCCTCCGCATGGGCACCGTCAACGGAATCAGCGATCTACCGGGCATCGCCAAGCCTGCAGTGGATTCCCGTGAACCCAGTTCCGAGTTCCTCACCCGCTACTTCGGGGACTACGAACAGGAACTGGGCCTGACGGTCCGGAGGCCGGTCAAGGTCTCTTCAGTCAGCCGCGAAGACGAAGACCCTGCAGGCCGGCTTCGCGTCCGCACCTCCACTGGGGACTGGAGCGCCAAGGCACTCATCAATGCCACGGGCACCTGGACCAGGCCGTTCTGGCCCATCTACCCGGGGCGGGACAGCTTCCGCGGCAGGCAGTTGCACGTGGCGGATTACGTCTCCGCCACCGAATTTCCTGGCAAGCATGTCATCGTTGTGGGCGGGGGAATCTCGGCGGTCGGCCTCCTCGACGAAATCTCCCAGATCACCTCCACCAGTTGGTTTACCCGCCGCGAGCCTGTCTGGCGCGACGACGAATTTGACGCCCGTGCCGGGCATAACGCCGTGGCACTCGTCGAGGAGCAGGTCCGGAAAGGCCTGCCGCCGCAGAGCGTGGTGTCGGTGACCGGGCTTATCAGGACTCCGGCGCTCCGGGCCGCGGCGGCGCGCGGCGCCCTCGACAGGCAGCCCATGTTCACCGCCATTGAGCCCGGCGGCGTCCGGCTGGCGGACGGCGGATTCCTTGCGGCGGACGTCATCCTGTGGGCCACCGGGTTCCGGGCAGAGCTGGAGCACCTGGCTCCGTTGCACCTTCGCGGGCCGGGCGGCGGAATCGCCATGGACGGAACCCGCGTGGCATCCGAGCCGCGCGTCCACCTGGTGGGCTACGGCCCGTCGTCGTCCACCATCGGCGCCAACCGGGCCGGCCGGGCGGCAGTGGCGGAGATCCTCAAGCTGCCCGGATTGGCCCCGGCAGCGGAGCCGGTACCTTGGGGCTGACCCGGAGGGAACGGACCACGATCAATTCGCGGGTGGAGCACACCCCGCAGCTAAGGAACAACGGCAGGGAAAACGTGGCAACAGACAGTCTTGACCGGATCTTCGGGATCCTCCGCCGGCGCCCGGACGTGGAAGCGCCCAACCTGCAGGCATGGGACGCCACGGACAGGCTCCTCCTGGAAACTGCCGCAGCTTCGGCGGGCCCCGGCAGCGCTGTCGCCATCCTTGGCGACCGCTACGGTGCCCTCACGCTGGGTGCCCTGGACCTGCTGGCACCTGCCGCGCTGCGGGTGCACCAGGACCTGGTCACCGGAGAACGTGCGCTGCAGCAAAACGCCCTCGCCTGGCAGGCGGAAAAGGAGAGCGACGACGCCGGCAGCGGCCGGGTGCCGGAGTTCCGCCAGTTGCCGCTCGGCGCCGAACTCCTCACCGGGGCAGAGGTGGTGTTGCTGCAGTTGCCGAAAACGCTGGCCGAGCTGGAGGAAGTGGCCGCCGCGGTTGCCCGTCACGCGGCGCCCGGGGCGCTGCTGCTCGCCGGCGGGCGGGTGAAACACATGTCGCTCGGCATGAACGGCGTCCTCGAACGGTATTTCGACTCGGTCCAGCCCCAGCTCGCCCGGCAAAAGTCCCGGGTCATTGTGGCTTCCCATGCGAAGGCGGACCAGCCGCCAACGTCCTTTCCCGTCGTCGTGCACCTCGACGAACTCGGCCTGGACGTTGCAGCGCACGGAGCCGTGTTCGCCGGCCCCAAACTGGACATCGGCACCCGGTTCCTGCTGACCTTCCTTCCGGCCATGAAACCGGCCCGGCACGCGGTGGACCTGGGCTGCGGGACAGGAATCCTCGCGGCCATGTACGCCAGGAAGTACCCGGTGGCGCACGTGACCGCCACGGACCAGTCGGCCGCGGCTGTTGCCTCGGCACGTGCCACCGCCCAGGCAAACGGGCTCGACGGGCGGATCAGTGCGCTGCAGGATGATGCCCTGAGCACCATGGCCGATTCCAGCGCAGACCTGGTCCTGCTGAATCCGCCGTTCCACGTAGGCGCAGGGGTCCACGCGGGGGCGGGCCTGAAGCTGATTGAGGCGGCCGGCAGGGTCCTTGCTCCCGGCGGTGAACTCTGGACCGTTTACAACAGGCACCTGCCCTACCTTCCCGCCCTCGAACGGGAAGTCGGGCCTACCACTGTGGAGGGGAACAACCCCAAATTCATTGTCACGCGCAGTGTCCGGCGGTCCGCCAGATAGCCACGGGCCGCCGCCACGCCGGGCAGCCAACCCGGCTATGTGTCAGTGACCACGCGTAACGTACGATTCAAGCAGCACCACAACTACGTGGCCCAAGACGTTTAGGGGTAACCGTGTCTGAAATCCGCCAATCCTCACCGAGGCGCGGAACCAACCTGCCACGGATGGGGGATTTCAACCTCACAGTCATCCTTGACGCCATCCGCCGGACCTCGGGCGGACTCAGCCGGGTTGAACTGGCCCAGATCGTCGGATTGTCCCCGCAGACCATCTCCAACATCTCCCGCCGCCTGCTGGACCAGAACCTCATTGTCGAAGCCGGCAAGGAAGGCAGCGGCCCGGGTAAGCCCCGGACCATCCTCCGCCTCAACCCCAAGGGAATGTACGCCGTCGGCGTCCACCTCGACCCCGCCGTGACCACCTTCGTCGTCATGGACCTGGTGGGATCAGTCGTCCAGCACGCACGGATCGACACTCCCGGCGGCAACAATCCGGCAGCCGTCATCGCCACCATCGCCGCCCAGGTTGCCCGGGTGGTGGAGGAATCCGGCGTCGACCGGGACCGGATCGCCGGACTCGGCGTGGCTGCGCCCGGCCCCATCGACCTGGACAACGGAACCGTGGTGGACCCGCCGCTGCTTCCGGGGTGGGACCGGGTGGAGCTGCGCAACGCCCTGTCCGAGGCCACCGGATACTCCGTCCTGGTGGACAAGGACGTCACCAGCGCCGCCGTGGCGGAAACCTGGGCCGGCGGCCCGAGCGGGGCCGGCAGCTTCGTGTTCATGTACATGGGCACCGGCATCGGCTGCGGCATTGTCCTCAACGACGAAGTCATCCGCGGCACGTCAGGCAACGCCGGGGAAATCGGCCACATCATGGTGGACCCGGATGGACCCCCGTGCGATTGCGGGCTGCGCGGCTGTGTTAAATCGTCCTGTATCCCGCAGGTCCTGGTGGCTGAGGCAGAGGCCGCAGGCATCCTGAACGGCACCCGGCCCGGCAACACCGGCGCGGAGATCCAGCAGAGCTTCGCGAGGCTGTGCGAACTGGCCGACGCCGGCGACGAACGCGCCATGGCCATCATCGACAAATCCGCCACCCTTGTGGCCCGTGCCATTTCCGTGGTGACCAACACGCTGGACGTGGAACGGGTAGTGTTCGGCGGCCCCTTCTGGAGCGGCATGGCGGACCGGTTCCTGGCCAAGGTGCCCCAGCTGCTCGAAGCAAACAGCGCCGCCCGGCTTATCCATCCCATCGAAGTAGTAGGCACAGGCGTGGGCGAAGACGTGGGTGCGATCGGCGCAGCGTCACTGGTCCTCGAACACACCCTGGCGCCCCGGGCGCAGCGGCTCCTGCTGGAAAGCTAAGGGCGCCGCGTACCGCCGGTTCAGCCCGCTTCAGTCGATGTCTTCGAACACCACGCCGAACGGCAGGGTGTCATCCACATGCGCCTGGTGGCCGGTGGATCCGGGGTTGTAGGTGACCCGGACGCCGTGGAGCTTGTCCGCTGCCGACTGCTGCAGGACAGGCTTTACTGCGCTGATGAACAGGTCGCTTTTGTCGGAAAGAAATTCCTTGTAACTGGCTGGAAGCTCGCTCATGGCAAAAGGATAGACCTGCGTGCCCGCGATGGGGAGGGGTCCCCATCCAGGCCGTCCTTCCGGGACGTGGCGCGCCGGATATGGATAGGATTGCTGGCGGAGCGCAGCGGGCAGGCCCGCCGCGCCACGAACAGCCACCAGGGGGAATCCAGTGCTTCAAACCAGCGCGTCCGCGAGAATCGAACCGGCCGAACTGGCCCGGGCGCAGCAGGTGGTGGCCGGCATTTCCCGCAGCTTCGAGGCCAAGGTGGTGGGCCAGGCCAGGCTCCGCGAATCCCTGCTGGTTGGACTGCTGACAGGCGGCCACGTCCTGCTCGAAAGCGTCCCCGGGCTGGCCAAAACTACCGCAGCCCAAACCGTGGCGGAGGCGGTCAGCGCAGGATTCCGCCGCATCCAGTGCACCCCGGACCTCCTGCCCAGCGACATCGTGGGAACACAGATCTACGACGCCGCCAAGGGCACCTTCGTCACGCAGCTTGGCCCGGTCCACGCCAATATCGTGCTGCTGGACGAGATCAACCGCTCCAGCGCCAAAACCCAGAGCGCCATGCTCGAAGCCATGCAGGAGCGGCAGACGTCCATCGGCGGCCAGGACTACAAACTGCCGTCCCCCTTCCTGGTGCTGGCCACGCAAAACCCCATTGAGCAGGAGGGCACCTACCAGTTGCCCGAAGCCCAGATGGACCGGTTCATGCTCAAGGACGTGCTGGACTATCCATCGCCGGCGGAAGAGGCAGAAATCATCAGGCGCATCGACGCCGGCGTTTTCAGCCCGGAGCAGGTGCCTGCCGCCGCCGTATCGCTGGACGCGGTCAGGGCTGCGCAGGACCTGGTGCGGCGCATCTACCTCGACCCCGCGATCGTCAACTACATCGTGGGCCTGGTTTTCGTCACCCGCAACGCGGGCCAGTACATTGAGCGGCGGCTGGCGGACTTCATCGAGTTCGGCGCCAGCCCCCGTGCCAGTATCGCCTTCAGCCAGGCCGCCCGGGCTGTGGCCCTCCTACACGGCCGCGACCACGTTATTCCGGAGGACGTCAAGGCTTTGGCACACCGGGTGCTGCGCCACCGGATCATCCTCAACTTTGACGCCGTCGCGGAGCAGGTGCCGGTGGAAACGGTAATCGACGCCGTCGTCGCCGCCGTCCCAACCCCCTGAGGCCGCCGGAATGACCAGCCTCCTGCACAGGGTGAAATCGAAGATGGCCATCTTCGCCCATCGCAAAGCCCGGGGAATGCTCGACGGCGAGTACGGTTCAGTTTTCCGCGGACGCAGCCTCGACTTCGATGACCTGCGCGCCTACGTCCCCGGCGACGAAGTCCGCGACATCGACTGGAAGGCCTCGGCCCGCCACGGATCGCCGTTGATCCGCCGCTACGTCGCGGTCCGGCGGCAAACGGTCATCCTGGTCACGGACACGGGGCGAAATATGGCAGCCGTCTCGCGGTCAGGCGAGGTTAAGAAGGACATCGCCGTCATGGCACTGGGTGTGGCCGGATACCTGGCGTTCCGGCACGGCGACGTGGTGGGGCTGGTCAGCGGCGACTCTGCCGGCACCGGCACCATCCCCGCGAAGGCCGGCGAAGCCCACCTGGAACGGCTCCTCCGGCACGTCGACTCCCGTGCGGGCCTGGACGCTGCCCCCAGCAGGATAGAGGACCAGCTGGATCACGTGGCGCGCACCGTCAAAGGACGCAACCTCCTCTTCGTGGCAGCGGACGAAATCCCGGCGTCCCCTGCCCTGGAGCAGCTCCTCCGCAGGCTCCGGGCCCAGCACGAAATCCTCTGGCTCACCATCCGGGACGCGGATCTGGCGCCCTCCGGAGCCGGGCCCGGCGACGGTGCGGGGTACTTCAGTGTCAGCGACTCCGCTGTCCTCCCGATGCACCTTGCCGGCACAGAGGCCATTGCCGCCGCCTACGCCGATGCCGCCGCTGAGCGGGATGCGGGCCGCAACACCATGCTGCGGCGGGCCGGCATCACCGAGGGGACAGTAGACGGCAGCCAGGACGTGGTCAGTGCGCTCTTCGCACTCCTGGAAAGGCACCGCCGTGCAGGATGAGCCCGCCTTTTTCGGCCCCCTCCAGTACAGCCCGGCATGGATGTGGGCAGGCTTCGCCCTGATCGCGCTCGTGGCAGCGTGGTACGTCTTCGTTTTTGCCTCCACCCGTCCGCCACGGGCCGCCCCCGAAAACCAGCGGCCCGCCCAGCTGACCGACCTCGCCGCCCTCAAGGCCGCCTACATCCAGCGCATCAATGATGCTGAGCAGGATGCCGCGGCCGGAACCACGGATGCCCGTGCGGCCCATCAGGACATCAGCCACCTGCTGCGCCGCTTCGTCCGCGACGCCTCCGGAGTGGACGCCCCGCGGATGACGCACGCCGACCTGGAACGGCACCCCCTGCCCGCGGCCGCCGCCGCCGTCGGCGCCATCTACCCGGGAGAATTCGGTCCCGAGCCGCTGCCGCCCGTGTCGGCCACTGCGGCCACGGCCCGGGAGACGGTGCGGGCATGGAGCTGATGTTTTGGTGGCTGCTCCCCGCAGCAGCGTTGGCGGCCACTGCAGCAGCCTGGATCGCCGTGCGCCACCGGCAGACGGACGTCCGACGCCGGCCTGCCGCCCACAGCGACCGCCTCACCATGCTGCCCGAATACCAGGACGCCCTGCGCCGCCACCGCCGGTGGCTTGCCGTGGCAGGGATCGCCTGCGCCGCGTTGCTTGCATCGGCCGCCGTTGCAGCGGCGCGCCCCGTCCAGCTGACCACCACGGTGCCGGAGCAGCGCAACCGGGACATCATGCTGTGCCTGGACGTTTCGGGCTCCATGAGCAGCGCCGACGCTGCCGTGGTGGAAGTCTTCGCCGAGCTGGCCCGGGAATTCGACGGTGAACGGATCGGGCTGACCATCTTCGACAGCACCGGCAGCCAGGTCTTCCCGCTGACGGACGACTACGGGTATGCCCGCGACCAGCTGCTGCTGGCACGCGACGCCTTCGAGGGCAAACCGGGAAGCTCCGGTTTCCTGGACGGCACCTGGGGCGGACGCGGCTCCTCGCTCATCGGCGACGGGCTGGCCTCTTGCCTCAGCGGGTTCCCCCGTACCCCGGACAGTGATGCAGGCGAGGACGGCACGGCAGCGAAACGCTCCCGGTCGGTGGTGCTTGCCACTGACAACTATGTATCCGGCAATCCGATCCTGACGCTTCCACAGGCAGCGGCGCTGGCGAAGGACAGGACAGTTCGCGTGTACGCATTGAACCCGGGGGACCTGGACTACGGTTCCGATGCCGGGCAGCCGGGGGCTCAGCTCCGCACGGCAGCGGAATCCACGGGGGGCTCCTACTACGCGCTGGACAATCCCGGGGCAGTGCCGGGAATCGTTGCCGCAGTGCAGGAGACGGAGGCCACCGCTTTGAAAGGCGCCCCGAGGGCAGTGGTCTCAGACCAGCCGGTGCTTCCGCTGGGGGTGGCCGTCCTGTCCGGGATAACGCTTGGCTCCGCACTGTGGAGGATGCGGCTATGAGCCGGATCCTGCTGACGGGGAATCGTTCCTGGCTGCGCCGTGGCTTGCTGGCAGCGTTCCTGGTGGCGGCGCTCTGCCGCCCTGCCCTGCCTGGCGGCACCTCGCAGGCAGCCACCACGGACCTGAACGTGTTCTTTGTGGTGGACACCACCACCAGCATGGTGGCCGAAGATTATGGGACCTCAGCTCCGCGGATGGATGGTGTCCGGCAGGACATCGTGGCCATTGCCAAGGAACTGCCCGGGGCGCGGTTCTCGCTGATCACCTTTGACACGAAAGCCTTTGTCCGGATGCCCCTGACCACCGATACCCTGGCACTGCAGACCATGGTCACCGTCCTGGAGCCGCAGGTGACCGCCTTCGCCAAGGGCAGCAGCATCACAGCCGCACGCCAGGTCCTTTCCGAGCGCCTCGACGCCGCGCGTGAGAGCCACCCGGAGCGCCCGCGGCTGGTGTACTACCTGGGCGACGGCGAGCAGACCAGCGGAAAGGAGCCGGAACGCTTCAATCTGGACGGCAGCCTGGTGGCCGGGGGAGCGGTACTGGGGTACGGCACCGCCGCCGGCGCCCGCATGAAGGAAAACTCCGGTAATCCGGGTGAAGCCGCGGACGGGCCCTACGTGCGTGACGGTGCCGGGGCAGACGCCCTGTCCCGCATCGATGAGCCGCGGCTGCAGGCTGTGGCCGGGCAACTGGGCGTCCCGTACGTGCACCGGCAAGCCGGAGACCCGGTTGGCCCCATGATGCAGGAGGCCCGCCCGGGCACACTCGAGCGCAGCGGCGATTCCGTGGAAAGCCGGACGGAGCTGTACTGGCTGTTCGCGGCGGGAGCCTTCGCGCTCGCCCTGCCGGATGCTGCGATGATCATCCGCCGGTACCGGGAGCTGCCCCGTGCAGCGTCCCCCGCCCCGGCCAAGGCAGTCGAACGGGGGGAACGCGTCCCATGACCGCCACAAAACCCCTGCCACCCAAGGGGCCCCAGCGCCACACGAGGGTAGCGGCACACGGGAGCCGGGCCACCAACGGGAAGGACCGACATCAGGGCCCTCAGCAGAGCCTTGGACGTCTGCGGAAGCGGCGCCTGCTGCTGGCGGGCTCCGCCGTGCCGGTCATCCTGGTACTCGGCATCGCCGCCAAGCTCCTGAGCCTGGGCGTCTTCGGCGGCCAGGCAGCCGCGGCATTCGACGCCAAAGATGCCGGTGCTGCCGCGGCCGCCGCCGGCTGGCTGCAGCCCCTCAATATTCCGGAGCCCCACAAGGCCCCGTTCGCCGCCGGGGACGCCGAAGTCCTCAGCGGGAACTTCGACGCCGCCCGGCAACGTTTCGCCGAAGCCCTGGACCTGGTTCCCGGAGGCGCCGTCGGGTCCGCCGATGCCTGCGTCATCAGGGTGAACCTCGTGCTGGCGACCGAACGCCTGGGCGACGACAAGCTGCGCGCGGAGGACCCGGCGTCGGCCGCGGCGCTTTTCTCCGACGCCCTGGGCGTGGTCAAGGCGGCACCGGACGGGTGCTTCGCCAGTCCCTCGGGGACAGGTGATGGTTCTGCGGGGGAGCGGCTGGACGAAGCCGGGGGACGCCTGGCCGGGAAACTGGAGGCCGCCGGCAAAGACGGTGACGCTGCACAGCAGCCCACTGAAAATCCAGACCCTGCTGCAAAGGAGACGGACTCACCGGAGCAAAGCCAGCTGGAACAGCTTGAGGAGAGCGCACGGCAGTCGCAGCGTGAACGCAACACCGGACGGGAACGGGAGGACTACCTCAAGGACACCGGGTACAACCAGGGCCCGGACCGGCCCTGGTAAGCGTGCGGACCCCAGTGGGGCAGCCGGAGCGAACAATCTTCAGCAGCGCATCGAAACCGGGCGTAAAACTGTGTCTTAATTCGGAGCGGACTTGAACGGGCCGCCAGCCCGCTCATAAAGTCGGAGGCAAGTTACCCTGGTAACGTGTCAGCGATCCTCCGTTCGGAGGGTGTGGGTGCCCCCATGTGGGCCTGACATTTGCTCACGGACAACTTCAACACAGGCGAAACAGTCGCGGCTGCGTCCCTGTGGAGTTCTTCCGTATTCCCAAACTCAAGTCCATTGCCGGTTCCTGCAGCCTCATCCGCGGGGAGCTCCAATGGCCCAAAGCCAAGGACGCAAATGTCACCAACAAGCCCTGTTGGCACACAGCCAAACCCCTCGGACACCGCCCCGGTGGCGTTGTCCTACGAACTTTTTCCGCCCCGTTCGCCGGCCGCTGCCGAAACGCTGTGGACCACTATCCGGGAACTGGAAACCACTGCACCGGACTACGTCTCCGTCACGTACGGTGCCAGCGGGTCCAACCGGGACACTGCCCTCGAGCTGATCGACCGGCTCCTCCTGGAAACCACCCTCCGGCCGCTGGCGCACCTTACCTGCGTGGGGAACACCCCGGAGCAGCTCGCCGGCGTCATCGGCCAGCTTCTGGACACCGGTGTGCGCGGGATCCTCGCCCTCCGCGGCGACCTTTCCAACGACGCAAGCCAGCCGGTCAACGGCTCCCTGCGCTACGCCCAGGACCTGATCGAACTGATCCGCCGTGTGGAGCAGCGCCGGTCGGCCCTGCTGTGTGCGGGGAAGGTCGCGGTCGGTGTGGCGGCGTATCCCGCCCGCCATCCGGAGTCACCCAGCGAGGAACACGACGTCGAGGTTCTGCTGGCCAAACAGCGCTCCGGTGCGGACTTCGCCATCACCCAGGTGTTCTTCGATTCCTCGCAGTACTTGGACCTCCTCTCCCGGGCGCGCCGTGCCGGGGTGACTATTCCGATCATCCCGGGCGTCATGCCGTTCACAAGCCTTCGCCGCGTCAAGCGCCTGGGTGAACTCGCAGGCGTGGAACCTTCGGCGGAACTTACGGAGCGGCTGGCTGCGGCCGATACGGACATCGAGCGGCTCCGCATCGGAGTCGATGCCACCGTGGACCTGGCCAACGCCGCACTGGATGCCGGCGCCCCCGGAATCCACCTCTACACGTTCAACGAGCACCAGAGCGCGCTGGAGGTGCTGGACAAGCTGGCCCTTCCGCGCCACACCCGCGCCGGCAGCCTCAGCGTCGCCAACCGGACCCAGCTCGCCAGCTAAGCCGCAGCGTTCTCCTGAAAGGACCAAACTGCCGCGGACAAAAGTCCGACGGCGGCCGGTCACCTTCGCTTGAAGGTAGCCGGCCGCCGTCGTGCTCTCAGCAGCGATTCAGGACTCCCAGACGATCTCGTCGTCAACGACGCCGTCTTCGTCGGCAGAGGCAACCAGCACCTCGTCCGTAAAGTGCTCGCCCAACGTGAAGTCCAGGACAAAGTAGCGTTCGGGCTGCCCGGGGTAGATGGCGAGGTGGCCCAGCTTCAGGGCCTTAAGGAAGACATCGTTGGTGAGCTGGCTGCGTTCCTCCACGCCGAACACCTTCTGCAGGTGCTCATCCTTGAGGGCGTTGCAGTGGAAGTGCAGGTACTCCTGCGGGCTGGTGCCTTCCTGGTCGAGTTCCTCGGCGATCATCTCGCGCACTTCATCAACGAGTTCGGGCAGGAATCGCAGCCGGTAGTCCACCTTGCGCAGGGCCGCTTCATCGAAGTGGTCGTGGGCGGTGACATTCAGGTCAATCTTGAGCGGGTGGCCACGCAGCTCATGCTTAGCGGCAAAGAGGTGATCCCTGCCGTGATTGAGCTCAATTTCGCCAAAATGCTGGCTGGCTACCTTGTTCATAGATTCAACATAGCCCCGAAGGGCAGCGCATTCCAGCGTTCAGGCCTAATTCACTGCGGTGCGCATTCCGGCCAAAGTCTCCGCCAGCAGGTCGACAAACAGCTGCACCCGGGCCGTTTTCCGGTCATTAATCAGGAGCGCGAAAACGTTGCGCGCAAGCCGGATTTCAGGGACGTCGAGCACCACGACGCCGGCGGGCTTGTTCCGCAGCGCCAGTTCCGGGACCAGGGCTGCACCCAGTCCAGCGGCCGCCATTTCCAGGCTGGCATGGAAGTCGTCGCTGTGCGCCACAACGCGGGGATGGAGGTTGCAGCCGGCGAACAGCCGTTCGATCACCATGGCGTCGCTGGTGCCCGGGTGGTGCATGATCCACGGCAACTCGGACAGGTGTTCGGCCGCCACCCCGGCGTCCGGCCGGAATCCCCAGTCGCGCGGAAGGACCACCCGGAAGTCGTCGTCGCCAATCCATTGCCTGTTAATGGTTGCCGGCCACGCCACCCCGGTCTGCCCCACCTGGAAAACCACGGCGAGGTCCAGGTCTCCGCCCGCGCGCAGCCCCTGGATGGTTTGTCCCGGCTCGGCCACCGAGACGCGGAGGTCAATGCCGAGGTTCTTCCAGGCCGGATTCTTCAGGATCCGGGGGAGGACATAGGTGGCAAGGCTGGGGAAGATGCCCAGCCTGAGTTCCTGGCTGGCGGCATCCTGGGTCTTCGACGCGGCAGCCATCAGGGCCTCGATGTCGGTGAGCACCTTGGCCGCATGCCGGGTCATGACGACGGCGGCCTCCGTAGGCACCACGCTGCGCGCCGAACGCTGGAACAGAACGGTGCCCGTATCGCGCTCCAGGGCAGACATCTGCTGGGACACGGCCGAAGCCGTGTAGCCCAGGGTTGCCGCCGCTGCGGCAAACGAGCCCAGGCGGGTGACCTCCATCAATGTCTTCAGGTGCACCGGATTGACCACCAGCCAACAGTACTCTGAGTGCTGTGCCCATAGGGTTGGACAAAAAGGGCGGCAATCAGCCCATCCGCTTCGGGTCCGGCGCCGAATTGCCGTTTGTATAGCCGTCCAGCGGCAGATGTTCAGCAGAGGAGCATGGATTGTCACCTAACCCAGCAGCGAGTGGGGGCGAGAGGCGGCGCGTTGCCGTCATCGGCAGCGGAGTGGCAGGCCTGACCGCCGCCTACGTCCTCAACCGGCAGGACGACGTCACCCTGTTCGAGGCCGATTCCCGCCTGGGCGGGCACGCCCACACCCACGACATGCCCCAGCCGGAAGGCTCCCTGATGGGCGTGGACACGGGGTTCATTGTCCACAACGAACGCACCTATCCCACCCTCCTGCGGCTGTTTGCCGAGCTCGGTGTCGAAACCCAGGACTCCGAGATGAGCATGTCCATCCGCTGCGACGGCTGCGGCCTGGAGTACGCGGGGGCCCGGGACGGAGCCCGCGGCATTATCGCCAAACCATCAAGCCTGCTGCGCGGACGCTACCTGCTGATGCTGCTGGAGGTCACCCGGTTCTACCGCAGGGCCCGCGCACTGCTGAAGACTGCCCCGGCTTCGGCCGTCAGCGGCGACCCGAAGGCGCCGGAACCCACGCTCGGAGAGTTCCTGGCCCGCGAAAAATTCAGCCAGTACTTCATCTCCCACTTCATGACCCCTGTGGTCAGCGCGGTGTGGTCGTGCGATCCGATTACCGCGCTGAACTACCCTGCCCGCTACCTGTTCACCTTCCTTGGCCACCACGGACTGCTCGGCCTCAAGGGCTCGCCGCAGTGGCGGACGGTCACGGGCGGATCGGCGCGGTACGTGGAAAAGCTGGCGGCGACGCTGCCGGACATCCGGCTCAATACTCCCGTTACAGCCATCCGGCGCCACGACTCGGGCGTGGAGCTCGCGGCCGGAGACACGCTGGAAGACTTTGACGCCGTCGTGATTGCCACCCATCCGGCGCAGGCCCTCGGGTTCCTTGCCGATGCCACCCCAGAGGAGAAGGAAGCCCTCGGCGGCATGCCCTATTCCGTGAACCATACGGTCTTCCACCGCGACCCGGCCGTGCTGCCGTCCGCGGAAAACGCGAGGGCCTCGTGGAATTACCGTTTGCCGTCCTGTGATGCCCGGCCGGACAGGGTCCTGGTCAGTTACGACCTCACCCGCCTGCAGCGGCTTGAACCGCAGGACGGCCGACCCTACCTCGTCAGCCTCGGCGAGTCCGATCTCATCGGAGACGGCACCGTGCTGGAGCGGATGGTGTACGAACACCCGCAGTACACGCCCGAATCGCTGAAGGCGCAGGAGGCGATTACCGCCCTGAGTGACAGCAAGGTTGCCTTTGCCGGCGCCTACCTCGGGTGGGGCTTCCACGAAGACGGAGCCCTTGCCGGGGTCCGCGCCGCGGAAAAGCTGGGCCGCCAGTGGGCCCCCGTCAACGCCGGCCCCACGGATGCTGCCGGCGAGGGGGAGCGCGAGTTCGCCCGGGCGGCGGAACCCTCGTGAGCTACGGTGTAGCCATGAACGCCGGCACAGCCACCACCGATGGTGCCGCGGCCCCTGTGGCGGCCATCTACCGGACCTCGATTTCACACGTGCGGCAAAGCCCGCTGAAGAACGCGTTCACCTACCGGAGCTACAGCTGGTTCGTCGACGTCGACCGGCTGCCCCGCGTGCCCGCCTGGCTCCGGCCGCTGGTAGGATTCCACGCCGGCGACCACCTTGGCAACCCGGACCACAGCATCCGGTCCAACGTGGAAGGCTACCTGCGGACCCAGGGCATCGAGCCCGACGGCGGTGCCATTCGGATGCTGACCAGCGCCCGGGTCTTCGGTTACGTTTTCAACCCGCTGTCCCTGTTCTGGTGCTACCGGAGCGATGGCGACCTCCAATGCGTCGTTGCCGAGGTCCACAACACGTACGGTGAGCGCCACTGCTACCTGCTCCGGACGGACGCGGCAGGCCGGGCATCGGTACCCAAAGCGTTCTACGTCTCGCCCTTCAACGACGTCGACGGGCAGTACCGGATGAAGCTGCCGGCGCCGGGGGAGCGGCTGGCGGTCTCGATCGTGCTGGAGCGCGAAGGCCAGCGGCCCTTCGTGGCCACCATGGACGGGCGGCGGCGTCCCGCCACCGCACGGAACATCATCGCCGCCGCAATCCAGGTGCCGGCCGCGCCGCTGCTGGTATCCGCCCTGATCAGGGTGCAGGGCATTAAACTCTGGGCAAGACGCCTGCCCGTCGTCACCAAGCCACACCACACCTCACAGGAGGCAGTTCAATGACAATGACGGACGACAACGGCACCGCCGCAGCCCACTCCAAGGCAGGCACCCCGGCCGGGGGCAACGGCCCCGCCACCTGGACGCCCACCGGAATGCCGGCATCGCCCGCCACCATCGATCCGGAGATCTGGCCCGGAGTTGCCCAGCCGCCGTCGGGAGCCAAAGCTGCCGTGGCAGGCAAGGCGGCAGGCCTGCTCTTCAAAGGGGCCGCCAAGCGGCTCCCCCTCCGCGTGGAGTACCCGGACGGAACGGTCCTGGGCACGGGCGGCCCTGACGCGCCGGTGATGACGATGGTCCGGCCGGAAGCCTTCGAAGTCCGGATCGGTGACAACGGCCTGATCGGGCTCGGCGAGTCCTTCATGGCCGGCGACTGGGAAGCCAGCGACCTCGCAGCCGTCCTGGAGGTCTTCGCGGCGTCCGTTGACAGCCTGATCCCCATGCCGCTGCAGAAGCTCCGCACCCTTTACCTGCCGCGCACGCCGCGGCAGGAACGGAACGCGGAGCAGAACACGCGAAGCAACATCTCACGGCACTACGACCTGTCCAACGAGCTGTTCGCCAACTTCCTTGACACCACCATGAGCTACTCGTCGGCGCTGTTCCCTTCGGCTGCGGGACCGCTGGATTCGGTGGACTTCGGTGTCCTGGCGGAGGCGCAGCAGGCGAAGATCGACAGGTTGCTGGACAAGGCCGGCGTAGGCCAGGGAACCAGGCTCCTGGAAATCGGCACCGGGTGGGGCGAACTTGCCCTGCGGGCCGCAGCCCGCGGCGCCACCGTCTACAGCGTGACGCTTTCCATCGAACAGCAGGCTTTGGCCCAGGCGCGCATTGCCGATGCCGGCTACGCGGACAAGGTGACAGTGGCACTGCAGGACTACCGCGCGGTGGAAGGCGAGTACGACGCCGTGGTGTCCGTGGAGATGATCGAGGCAGTGGGCTACGAGTACTGGCCCATCTACTTCCAGACCATCGACCGCGTCCTGGCCCCGGGCGGGAAGGTGGCCATCCAGGCCATCACCATGCCCCACGGCCGGATGCTGGCCACCCGCAACGCCTACACCTGGGTGCACAAATACATCTTCCCCGGCGGGTTCCTTCCGTCGGTGCGGGCCATCGAAGGCATCACGCAGCAGCACACTACCCTCCGCGTGCGGGAGCGCATGGGGATGGGTGACCACTACGCCGCCACCCTCCGCCTGTGGGAGGAGCGTTTCCTGGCCAGGTCCGCCGAGGTGGACGGGCTCGGCTTCGATGCGGTGTTCCAGCGGATGTGGCTGTTCTACCTCTGCTACTCGCGTGCCGGGTTCCAGTCCGGCTACCTGGATGTCCAGCAGATCGTGCTGGACCGGCGGGAGGCGCAGCTCTAGCGCCACCTTCCCCGGGTGAAAGCTGGGGGGGCGCACGACGCCGGCCTGCCGCCGTCGTGCGTTTGCTCACCCAAGGGGGTTCCGAAGGTCACTTCGGGACCCCCTTTTGGCTGTCCGGAACGGTCGCGCGGACGGCCGCGACACGCCGTCTTTTCCCCGACACGCTGGGGTTTAAATGTGGCTAAGTACTCCACAGGGTGTGGATGGTGTCCACGAAATCGCCGGGATTCCGGACATTTTGAAGGGGCCCGCCTGTGGATTAAAGGTGCATTAAATGACATACTTGTAATACATCATCTAGGGGTTCCTAAGAGGCGTCTGCACTACATGTAGTATCGACATACAGCTTGGACGGGGACACCGGACCAGCGAAGATTTCGACTAAGGGGACAGGGACAATGACCGTAACGGTTTACACGAAGCCTGCTTGTGTTCAGTGCAACGCCACCTACCGCGCTCTTGATAAAAAGGGCATCACCTACCAGAGCGTTGACATCTCCCAGGACGCCGAGGCGCTGGACCGCCTGAAGGCACTGGGCTACATGCAGGCTCCCGTTGTGGTCACCGACCAGGACCACTGGTCCGGCTTCCGCCCGGACAAGATCGAGGAACTGGCGCTTTCCGCAGTTTCCTCCGTGGCCTAGGAAATCCGCTTTCCTTCAAACCAGCCAGCTGAGGTGAATTCCATCGCAGCACCAGCAGCACAGCAGGGACGCAGGGCCCTGCACAACCACGCGGCTCAGCGCGTGGAGGTGTCCCCGCCCGTCCGGACATCGGATGAAACCGAAGCAGTCCGGACCGGCAGCCAGCTCATCTACTTTTCCTCGACTTCCGAGAACACCAGCCGCTTCGTTGTGAAGCTCGGCCGGGAAGTGGCCCGGATCCCGCTCTATGCGAAGGACGCACCCCTCCTCGCCACCCGGCCATTCGTGCTGGTGGTGCCCACTTATGGCGGCACCGGGGGAGAGGGGTCAGTCCCCAAGCAGGTCATCCGGTTCCTGAACAACCCGCAGAACAGGCAGCTGCTCCGCGGAGTGATCGGCGCCGGAAACACAAACTTCGGGGACAACTACTGCCTGGCGGCGGACATCATCGCCGCCAAATGCCAGGTACCCCACCTTTATCGATTCGAACTTATGGGAACGCCGGAAGACGTCACCCGGGTCAACCAAGGATTGGACACGTTTTGGACACGACTGTCGCAGACACAGAAGTAACCATGGCCCAGAAGCCGGAGATGCCTGCCGCCTACAAGGGTTTGGGCTATCACGAGCTGAACGCGATGCTGAACCTGTACGGCCCGAACGGAGAGATCCAGTTCGGCGCCGACCGCGAGGCTGCGCATCAGTACTTCCTGCAGCACGTTAACAACAACACCGTGTTCTTCCATGACCTGGAAGAGAAGCTCGAGTACCTGGTCAAGAACGACTACTACGAGCGCGAGACGCTCGACCAGTACACGATGAACTTCATCCGCGAGCTCTTCAACCGCGCGTACAAGAAGAAGTTCCGCTTCGAGACCTTCCTGGGCGCGTTCAAGTTCTACACGTCCTACACGCTGAAGACGTTCGACGGCAAGCGCTTCCTGGAGCGCTACGAGGACCGTGTATGCATGGTGGCCCTGCACCTGGCCCGCGGCGACGAAAAGCTTGCCCTCCAGATGGTGGACGAGATCATCGACGGCCGCTTCCAGCCGGCCACCCCCACGTTCCTGAACGCCGGCAAGAAGCAGCGCGGCGAGCTGGTCTCCTGCTTCCTGCTGCGCATCGAAGACAACATGGAGTCGATCGGCCGTTCCATCAACTCCGCACTGCAGCTGTCCAAGCGCGGCGGCGGCGTGGCGTTCGCGCTGACCAACATCCGCGAGGTGGGCGCGCCCATCAAGCAGATCGAGAACCAGTCCTCCGGCGTCATCCCCGTGATGAAGCTCCTCGAGGACAGCTTCTCCTACGCCAACCAGCTCGGTGCCCGCCAGGGTGCCGGTGCGGTCTACCTGCACGCGCACCACCCGGACATCTACCGGTTCCTGGACACCAAGCGCGAGAACGCGGATGAGAAGATCCGCATCAAGACCCTCTCGCTGGGCGTTGTCATCCCGGACATCACGTTCGAGCTGGCCAAGAAGGATGAGGACATGTACCTGTTCTCGCCCTACGACGTCGAAAAGGTTTACGGCATGCCGTTCTCCGACGTCTCGGTCACCGAAAAGTACTACGAGATGGTGGACGACTCCCGGATCAAGAAGACCAAGATCAAGGCCCGCGAGTTCTTCCAGACCCTCGCGGAGATCCAGTTCGAGTCCGGCTACCCGTACATCATGTTCGAGGACACCGTGAACCGGGCCAACCCGATCGACGGCAAGATCATCATGTCCAACCTGTGCTCGGAGATCCTCCAGGTTTCCCAGCCCACCACGTACCACGATGACCTCTCCTACGATGCCACCGGCAAGGACATCTCCTGCAACCTGGGTTCGCTGAACATCGCGAAGACCATGGATTCCCCGGATTTCGGCCTGACCATCGAGACGGCCATCCGTTCGCTGTCCGCAGTGTCCGACATGTCCAACATCACCTCGGTGCCATCCATCGCCAAGGGCAACGACCAGAGCCACGCCATCGGCCTGGGCCAGATGAACCTGCACGGCTACCTTGCCCGCGAGCGGGTCCACTACGGCTCGGAGGAGGGCCTGGACTTCACCAACATCTACTTCTACTCGGTGGTGTTCCACGCGGTCCGTGCCTCCAACCTGCTGGCCATCGAGACCGGCCAGACGTTCGGCGGCTTCGAGAAGTCCAAGTACGCCTCGGGTGAGTTCTTCGACAAGTACACGGAGCAGGAATGGGTGCCGCAGACCGAAAAGGTCCGCGAACTTTTCAAGGACGTGCACATCCCCACGCAGGCTGACTGGCTGGCGCTGAAGGCCTCCGTCATGGAGCACGGCATCTACAACCAGAACCTGCAGGCTGTTCCGCCCACCGGCTCGATCTCTTACATCAACAACTCCACCTCCTCGATCCACCCGGTGGCGTCCAAGATTGAGATCCGCAAGGAAGGCAAGCTGGGCCGCGTGTACTACCCGGCGCCGTACCTGACGAACGACAACCTGGAGTACTACCAGGACGCGTACGAGATCGGCTACGAGAAGGTCATCGACACCTACGCCGCCGCTACCCAGCACGTGGACCAGGGCCTGTCGCTGACGCTGTTCTTCAAGGACACCGCCACCACCCGCGACATCAACAAGGCCCAGATCTACGCCTGGAAGAAGGGCATCAAGACCATCTACTACATCCGTCTCCGCCAGCTTGCGCTGGAGGGAACTGAAGTAGAGGGCTGCGTCAGCTGCATGCTCTAGTAGTAGCTTCAACTAACTAGCCAAGTACGACGGCGGGTGCCCGCCCGCCGTCGTACGCTTTAACTTAGAGAAACCCACCCAACGCTTAGGGGATGACATGACCGAAAAGGTCAAGCTGCTTAGCCACGTCGAGGCCATCAACTGGAACCGCATCCAGGACGAGAAGGATGTCGACGTCTGGAACCGCCTGGTGAACAACTTCTGGCTGCCGGAGAAGGTGCCGCTGTCCAACGACGTCCAGTCGTGGAACACGCTGACCCCCGTCGAGCAGCAGCTGACCATGCGCGTGTTCACCGGCCTCACCCTGCTGGACACCATCCAGGGCACCGTGGGCGCTGTCTCCCTGATCCCGGATGCGCTGACCCCGCACGAGGAAGCCGTCTACACGAACATCGCGTTCATGGAGTCCGTGCACGCCAAGAGCTACTCCTCCATCTTCTCCACTCTGGCTTCCACCAAGGAGATCGACGAGGCATTCCGCTGGTCCACCGAGAACGAGAACCTTCAGAAGAAGGCCCAGATCGTCATGGACTACTACCAGGGTGACGACCCCCTGAAGCGCAAGGTGGCTTCCACCCTGCTGGAGAGCTTCCTGTTCTACTCGGGCTTCTACCTCCCCATGTACTGGTCCTCACGCGCCAAGCTGACGAACACGGCTGACCTGATCCGCCTGATCATCCGCGACGAAGCCGTGCACGGCTACTACATCGGTTACAAGTTCCAGCGCGCGCTGGAGACCGTCTCCGAGGAACGCCGCCAGGAAATCAAGGACTACACGTTCGAGCTGCTTTTCGAGCTGTACGAGAACGAGGTCCAGTACACCCACGATCTCTACGACGGTGTTGGCCTGGCCGAGGACGTCAAGAAGTTCCTGCACTACAACGCCAACAAGGCCCTGATGAACCTGGGCTACGAGGCTATGTTCCCGGCTTCCGTCACGGACGTGAACCCGGCCATCCTCTCGGCACTGTCTCCGAACGCTGACGAGAACCACGACTTCTTCTCGGGCTCGGGATCCTCCTACGTGATCGGCAAGGCCGTGAACACCGAGGACGAGGACTGGGACTTCTAGTCACTTCTGAGACTCCGACTAAGCGGGCCCTGCGCGGTAAAGCGCGGGGCCCGCTTTGTTGGCCTTCCGAGATGCAACGGCCTCTCGCGCTCGACGCGGCAGGCTTGCGGGCCCAGGACCCGGACTCCGAACTTTCGTACGGAGCGGAATTCTTCCCCGCCCCGAGTGGTTCCAGCAGTATGGCCTTTCCCCCTCCCCGGATTTCCATTCTCGACCGTGCCAACGCCCGGAACGGGTTTCCTGCTGCCGACGCCCTGAACCTGGTGGTGGAACGGGCCCAGCGGGCCGAGGAGTGGGGTTACCACCGCTTCTGGGTCGCAGAGCACCACGCGGTGCCAGGCATCGCCGGTTCCGTTCCGGCCGTGCTGATGGCAGCCGTTGCTGCCCGGACGCACTCCATCCGGGTCGGTTCAGGAGGCATCATGCTTCCCAACCATCAACCACTCGTGATTGCCGAACAGGCGGCCACGCTGGAGGCCCTGCATCCGGGGCGGATCGATTTGGGCGTGGGCCGCTCTGTCGGTTTCACCCCGGCAATCCGAAATGCGCTGCGCGCCGGGAAACAGGACGCGGAGCAGTTCGAAGACCAGCTGGCCCAACTGCTTGCGTACCTGTCCGGAACCGCGTCAATCACTGCCCGGCCGCGGAACGATTCGGCTACACCGGTATTCGTGCTGGCCACCCGTTCGGGAGCCGATATTGCAGCCCGTGCCGGCCTCGCTTTGGTGCTGGGCGGGCCGGCTGTTTTCCGGACTGATCAGAACGGCACACTCCCGGCGCTGGAAAGGTATCGCTCACAGTTCCGTCCATCACGCTGGTTCGACCTGCCCTATGTCCTGGTTTCCGCCAACGTAGCAGTCGCCGGCACCCGCCAGGCGGCGAGGGAACTGCTTCTGCCCGAAGCCGTCGCGCTGGCCCGCTCCAGGACCACCGGCGAATTCGCGGCCCTCGCGCCCGTGGGTCCAACCGAGTGGGCGGGGCTGACTCTCCGGGAAAAGGAAGCGGTCGAAAGCAGCCTGTCCACATCGCTGTACGGGACGGCCTCCGAGGTTCGGACTCAAGTCCAGCACCTGCTTGCGACCTCCGGAGCTGACGAGTTGCTGGTCACCGGCGGAGCCTTTGACGTCGCTGCACAGGAGGACTCTGACCGGATCCTTGCGCGGCTCTTCCCCCAAGACGAGCGCCGCAGCATGGACGGGGGCCCGGGATTCGCGGCACCCCTTGACGCCCACCTGACTTGAGGCCATCCAGCGCCCTTCCGCGCGACAGGCAGGACGCCGGCAAGTTCCAGTTCCAGTTCCCCGGACTCCGTGGAACTGGAAAGGTTTCCCGCCGCGCAGCCCGGACATGCGTGCAGACGCTGCGGTAAGCGGGGGCGCGCACCTGGAGATCTGTCCTGTCCTGCTCCGGGGGAGTAGGTTGAACGAACGCGGCGAATCCCAGGCCGGGAACGGGCACTTCTGACGGGAGCTACGATGCGCGAGTTACTTCTTCCGTCCGGTGAAGCGGTCCCGGTGCTCGGAATCGGAACCTGGGGAATGGGTGAGCGCAGCGGCAACGCCGCGCGCGAGACCGCCGCGATACACATGGCCCTGGATCATGGGATGTCCGTGGTCGATACCGCTGAGATGTATGGCGACGGCGCCGCCGAGGAACTCGTTGGCAGGGCGCTGGCAACACGCCGCGACGAAGTGTTCCTGGTCACCAAGGTCCTGCCGCATCACGCCACGCTGCACGGAACCGTCGCCGCTTGCGAGGGCAGTCTGCGTCGCCTCGGAACGGACAGCATCGACCTGTATCTACTGCATTGGCAGGGCGCGGTTCCGGTGGCAGAAACGCTCGAAGCCTTCGAAAACCTGCAGCGCGCTGGAAAAATCCGGCATTGGGGAGTCAGCAACCTCGACGTCACGAATCTGGAAGACCTCATGCGATTGCCCGGCGGACAGAAGCTCGCAACTGACCAGGTGGTGTACAACCTCACCCGCCGGGGTATCGAGTTCGATCTGTTGCCGTGGTGCACTGAGCGGGGCATCCCTGTGATGGCGTACTCGCCACTCGAGCAGGGCGGAGTATTGGACGATCCCGTGCTGGTCCGCATCGCAACGGAACACGGTGCCAGCCCCGCGCAGATCGCCCTCGCCTGGGTGCTCAGGCAGCCGCACGTCCTGGCAATTCCAAAAGCCTCAAGCCCGAACCATGTCCAGGAATGCCGGGACGCACTCGACGTCCGTCTCACGCCCGGCGACCTGGCTGACTTGGATCGCGCCCATCCGCCGCCCACTCGCAAACGCGTGCTCGAAGTGATCTAGCGACGCCTTCGCGAACTCCGTTCCGGCGCAGGCTCCCGTCCATCCAGACAACGTCAGTCAGGGCAGCTGTGACTCCGTCAGTGCGGAGCCTGGTTGGCCCAGCCAGCGTGCTCGAGGGCGGCTGCGGCTGCCCGTTCGGGCGTAAGGGTCTCGTCCCACCGCGCTGCATCCAGACGGGTGCCCGTGATCTCTGCGGAGTCAACCGAGGCCAGCCAAAGCAGCGGCTCGACCGTCACTTCGGGCCGAAGCAGTTGGCGGAGCACAGCCTCGGATACGCCGTCGGGGATCATGCCCGTGTCCGTCGCGCCGCCGGGCAGCAGGGGCTCACGTATTTCATGCCGCGGCCGGCGTTATTGACCAGGATGTGAAGCCCGCCAAAGGCAGCGAGTGCCTCGTCGACCAAGCGCCGGCACTCGGCTTCCCGGGTCACGTCCGCTTGCAGCGCCAGCACCCGGGGAGTGCCGAGCATCACGTTGATCTCATCGGCGACCTTGCGGATCTCGTCCGCCTCCCGCGCCGCCGAGATGACGACGCTGGCACCGGCGCGGGCGAGGCCGAGCGTCATCGCATTCCAACTGCCTCAGAACAGCGGCCACGGGACTGCAGGCATGCCGCCCCTTGGAGCCGGGAACCGGCCCGCAGAGCGTAACCGGGCACAGCGCACGGCAAGCGATGCGATCTCCTCGTCGCTGAGCAGGTTCGCGAGGTCCCGGCCCAGGTCCCCGTCCAGGCCCTCGCTGACCCGCTCAATGCCCTTGAGTTCCTCGCTGCTCAGGTCATCGCCCAGCCAGCCCCACAACACCGTGCGCAACTTGTGGTCCGTGTGAAAGGTCAGCCCGTGGTCCACACCGTGCCGGTGCCCGCCCGCCATGGCGAGGATGTGGCCGCCCTTGCGGTCAGCGTTATTCACCACGACGTCGAACACGGCCATGCGCCTCAGCGCCACAGAGTCCTCGTGGAGGAGGGCAACTGTCCGGCCGGTCTCATCCTCGCCTTCAAGAACGTGGCGCCAACCGGTCTGGGGCGCGTCGTCCGGAGAGAAGATGTCCACCGCTTTCTGGTCGGGATCCGGCTCCTGCCACAGCTGCACCATTCCTTCGCCCAGCGGACCGTCCCGCAGCCAGGTACGTGGCACGACGTTCCAGCCAAGTGCCTCCGAGACCAGGTAGGCGGCAACCTCCCTGTGGGCGAGGAAACCGTCGGGAAAATCCCACAACGGTTTCTCCCCGGCAATCGGCTTGTAGACAACAGTGGTGTCGCCGATGCTCCCCACGAAGGTGGCATTCGACGCCGTCGTGATCCGCCCGGTGAGGGTCAGCTCTCCGGTCGGCAGGTCGACGGGCATCAGGCCTCGGGCAGGGTGCAGACGTGCCCTTCGGGGTCTACAGGATAGCCGCACAGCGGGCAGGCAGGGCGTCCGGCGCCCACGATCTCCCGCGTGCGCTTGGCGAAAGCCCGCGCCGTGCCAACCGGCATCCGTACCAGCAGCATCTCGGGGAACTCCGCGTCATCGACATCGGGTATTTCGCCCGCATCAGCATCGATTTCAATGATGGGGTAGGCCTCAATGACGATCTGCGCTGTTGCCGGGTCCCAGCCCAGGCTCATGGCACCCGTCCGGAACTGCTCCTCGACCGTCTCGAGCTGGTCATTGTCCACCAGTTCCACGGGCGTGCCCGCAGGAACGCTGAACGGATTTCCCTCGATGGTGCCGAGCTGATCGAGGATGTCGTCGATCTTTTCAGCCAGCTCGGCTGACTGCTGCTTTTCCAACGCGATACTGACAATCTGCTTACCCGTACGGACCTGCAGATAGAACGTGCGTGCCCCCGGAACGCCGATGGTGCCGATGACGACCCGGTCAGGCCAGGCAAATTCGTGAACAAGTGTGGGCATATCAGTATTTTAGGCACACGGGCCTAGGTGGCAGCCTGTCCCGCGCCGCCGCCCACCGGCGCATCGCCGGATGTGATGCCGTGGGTGAGCCACGCAAGATCCCCTGCGTCGGTGTTGGTGGCGTAGACGCTTGGCCGGGCGGGACCGTAATGCACTATCGAGATGGAGGCCGGACCCACGTTGATGCGCTGGAAGAGGTCCAGATGCATCCCAAGCGCGTCGGCCAGGATTGATTTGATGACGTCGCCGTGGCTCACGGCCACCCATACGGCTCCCGGACCGTGACCGGCTTCGAATGCCGCGTCATGGCGCCGGATTGCCGCCACTGACCGGGCCTGCATCGCGGCCATCGATTCACCGCCCGGGAAAACGACTGTGGACGGCTGTGACTGCACCGCACCCCACAGGTCTTCGGTGGCGAGGTCACTGAGCTTGCGGCCCTGCCACTGCCCGTAATCACATTCCGTGAGGTCGGACTCGACGGGAGCGGCAGGGCTGCCTGCCTGCCGGTCGAGGATGAGCCGTGCGGTTTCCCGGCAACGCTCAAGGGGACTGGACACCACGCCCGCCAGGGGCAGCACGGCAAGGCGGTCTCCGGCGAAAGCCGCCTGCTCAAGTCCGGTCTGGTCCAGGCCCACGCCGGCGGCCCGGCCGGCCAGGATCCCGGACGCATTAGCGGTGGTGCGGCCGTGCCGCACGAGGATTACTGTTGCCATCCACCCAGCCTAACCAGACTGCCGCGCCCAACCCGGGGGCGCGTGTCTCAGAACTTCTGGGGCAGGCTGACTGACGGCGTCCTGGACGGGGCGACGTCGAACTTGCTGAGGACCCTGGTCATGATGTTGTTGAAGACCGGCGCGGTTGAAATTCCGTAGATGTTTCCGGCCGGCCGCTGGACGTTGACCATGACGACGTACTGCGGGTCATCCATCGGTGCCATGCCGACGAACGAAGCGGTATACCCGTCCAGGCCCTTGCCCGAATCGGCCACCGCTTCAGCGGTGCCGGTCTTGCCGCCAACCCGGTATCCGGGGACCTTGATGTCTTTGGCGCCGCCAGCGGTGACCACACTCTCGAGGATGTCGCGTGTCTGCCTCGCCGTCGATTCGCTGACCGCCCTGCTGCCGGGTTCAGCTTCTACCGGGTGTTCGGTGCCGTCCGGGTCGAGGTAGGACTCGATCAGCCGCGGCTTGAGGAGGACACCGTCGTTGGCGATTGCCTGGAACGCCATGGTGGTCTGCAGGGGAGTCTGGGATACGCCCTGGCCGAAGAGAACGGCGAATTCCTGCCGGCCGTCCCACTGGTCCGGCTTGGCCAGGAGCCCGGCGGATTCGCCGGGGAGGGGAATTCCGGTGCTGGAGCCGATGCCGAATTTTCGGAGGTAGTCATAGCGCTGTTCCCGGCTCAGGTCCTGGCCGACCATGACGGTGCCCGTGTTCATGGAGGAACCGATGACGCCCGCGAAGGTCCGCTGCTCGGTGCCGTGCTCGAAGGAGTCCTTGAAGAACTGCCCGTTCACCGTGTACCCGGACGGAATGACGAGGCGGGAGCCGGGGCTGACGAGTCCTTCTTCGATGGCGGCCGCTGCAGTGATGGCCTTTTCCGTTGACCCCGGCTCAATGGCAGCCTGCACGGACCGCGCTCCGCGATCCTCCGGTGCGGTGGCTCCGGGGTCGTTGGGGTCCACGGAATTTGTTTCCGCCAATGCGCGGATCTTTCCGGTCTTGGCTTCGACGACAATCAGGTTCGCCCAGTCGGCGCTGAGTTTGCCTGCCTGGGCTTCCAGCGCTTCCTGCGCCGCGTACTGCAGATCGGTGTCGATGGTGAGCCTGACCGACTGGCCGTTGGTGGCCGGCACCACCTCCAGCGGAGCGGTGGGGATGATGATCCCGTCGGCGCCGGTCTGGTAGGTCCGTTCCCCGTCGCGGCCTGTCAGTTGTTCGTCCAGGGTCAGTTCGAGGCCTGCGGCGCCGCCTTGGTCATTGGTGAATCCAACAATGCTGCCGGCCACCGCCCCTTGGGGGTAGGCGCGCTTTTTGACCGGCCTCGACTCCACTCCCGGAACTCCCAGGTCCACGACTGCACGTTCGACGCCGGGGTCCACGGCTTTGGCAAGATAGGTGAACAGGGCGTCGCCGGTCATGAGCTCACGGACTTCGGGCTCAGGCATCTCCAGGAGGTTGGCGAGTTCCAGGAGGCCCTGGTCGCGTGTGACCGTCTGGACGGTGCCGGAATCGTCTACCTGGCGGAAAGTCTCGGTGGTGCTGTTGACTTTCGGTGTGCCCACGATGTCGTAGCGGACGGTGCTCTGGGCCAGGACGGTGCCGTTCATGTCCAGGATGGCGCCGCGTTCGGAGGCGAGCGCGGATACCTGGGTCCGCCGGTCCGCAGCCTTGGACGCATAACTCTCTGGATCGAATCCCTGGACCACGAACACCCGGCCCGCAACCACCAGGAGCAGCGCCACCATGAAGCAGAATCCAAGGCGGACGCGGGCGGTGGATCGCGGGCTGGACACGTCATGGATTCGCACCCGTCCACGTTAGCCGCGGCCCCTGCACGGGGGTGCCCGGCGGCCCGGCGTGGCCGTGAATGTGAGATTTGGCACGCCGGGCCTGCGCGGAATCGTCCTTAGGGGAGCGGGGCGACGTCGATGAGCACCTTTCCGATGGTCCCTTGTTCGACGGCGTCGTGCGCCGATGCCGTTTCGGCAAGCGGGAAACGGGTCAGGGGCAGCCCATGGTCCTCACCGACGCGAAGCGCGCCTGCCGCCAGCGCCTCGGCTACCGACTCCACCGCGTGCTCCTTCTGCCCGTCAGTGACGGTATAGGTCAGGATGAACTGGTAGCGGATGTTCTTGCCCATGCTTTCCCGGACGGGGACGGTCACCGATTCCCCGGGGTTCGCTGCATAAATAGCGATGGTTCCGCCAGGCTTGAGGATCCGGACGTCGGACTCCAGGTTGGCGGGAGCGTTGACGTCCACGATGGTGTCCACGCCCGCCGGGACTGCGGCGTTGACGGCGGCAACAACGTCTTCGGTGCGGTAGTTGAGGACCTGGTGAGCCCCTGCGAGGCGGGCGAGGCCGGCCTTCCGGTCGTCGCTGACGGTGGTGATGACGGTGGCTCCGGCCCAGCGGGCCAGCTGGATTGCGGCGTGGCTTACGGCTCCTGCGCCGCCAGTGACGAGAACGGTCTGGCCGGTCAACGATCCGGGGGAGAGCCGGTCAGGCCCGTGTTCACTGGAGGTCAAGGCCCTGTGCGCGGTCAGGGCCGGTATGCCCAGGGAGGCCCCGGTATCAAAGGACTCATCATCGGGAAGGGCCACCACCTTCACCGACGGAACAACGGCATACTCCTGGGCCGTACCTTCGTCGCCGCCCCAGGCCACGTCCCAGAGCCAGACGCGGTCGCCGGCGCTGAAGCCTGACACCCCGGGGCCTACGGCATCGACAATTCCGGCGCCGTCCTGGTTCGGAACCTTTGGCGCCTTCAGCTTCGTGCTGCCCTGCCCGCTGCCTGCACGGGACTTCCAGTCCGTGGGATTTACCCCGGATACAGCCAGCCGGACGCGGACCTCGCCGGGACCCGGATCGCTCTTTGCTTTGTCCTGAAGTTGCAGTACCGACGACGCACCGGTCTCTTCGTACACGATCGCTTTCACTTGTTCTCCCATGCCTCGATAAAAACTGGCCCTGACGTATGGCACCAACCTACCGAACGTCGCGTTGCCGCAGTGCCCCGTCATCGCGCAGCATCGTGACCGCCCCGCCGATGGCGCCAAGCCGGCGGGTCGAGGCCAGCCCCAGGTGGTAGACGTGGAGTTCGTCGGCTCCGGCTTCCGCAAGGCTCTCCCATTCAGCGGCGAGGTGGCCGGCGTCGGCACGTTTGGGCGGCAGGGCCAGCACGTACGCGCCTACGCGGGCCTGCGGCGCGGCGGCCTTGAGTGCCCGGACCGCGGCGACACCCTGGTCCGATTCTCCCCAGCAGGCGACGACGGCGGTCACCTGGTCCATCAGCGGCCACAGTTTGCTGCGGCGCAAGGAAGCCGTGGCGACAAAGGGGCCCGTGGACCAGGGGTCCGGCGATGCATGTAAGGAAATCCGTGGAGCGGCACCGGACGCGTCGATGGCTGCGAGGCACTCATCCAGCAATGCAGCTGCCGCATCCCAGCGGATGTCCAACAGCGGGAGGAAATCGGCCGCTCCAGGCGCCGTTTCAGGCGTCTCGGTATGATCTTCCGCCAACAGGACGGCGCTGCGGACCTGGCTCCGGTACTCCTGCACCGGCAAACCGCGGGCTTCGCAGGCGGCAATGCAGGCAGTGCAGAAACACAGCGAAAGGAGCGCTTGGACCCGCGGGGAGTATTCCGCGCCTTCGGTTTTTTCATGTTGGTTTTGGTGGCCGAAACCCAGCGGACCGATGGCCTCCAGGACCAGGCCGTCCGGCTGTCCCTCCGCCAGTACCTGTGCCACCAGGGCGGCCGCGTACGTCCGGACCTGCGGCTGCGACGGGCAGAGGGCATAGCGGTACACCTCGCCAAAGGCGTTGCGGACGCACAGATCTGGGTTGTTGCCTCCCGCTGCGCTTGAGTGCGTCAGGACTGTCCAGGCGTCCACCGGCAGGCCCAGGCCGCGGACCACGGCGGCCGCGCCGGCAAAGGAGTTCGCCGTTCCCGTCCACCCTTTGGCAGAGGCGGGAACCAACGCCTGGTCTGCAAACGCGGCTCCGGCCGGCACGTACAGCGCCGCGGTTCGGGCATCCACCACGCGCCGGTCCGGATGGCGGGGGGTGCCGGCCCGGACCGAATGGTAGGCCGCAGCCAACGCCACCCGGTCCACTCCGGCAGTGCCCAGCCATGCCGGCGCGGCCGGATCCCCCAGGACATCCCAGGGATAGAGGTAGCCGATGGCCTGCGGGGCTACCACCGGGGCAGATCCGCCGTGTATTCGGGCATGAACCGCTGCATGTAGCCGGTATCGTCCCTGGCCGTCATTTTCGCATCAAGGTACTGCTGGTGCAGCTCGGCCAGTTTGTCCCGGTCCAGCTCAACGCCCAGGCCAGTGCCGGTGGGAACGCGCACGCTGCCGTCAACAAAGCGGAGGGCGCCCGGCTTGACCACGTCGTTGTGCCCGTTCCACGGGTAGTGGGTATCGCAGGCGTAGGTCAAGGCCGGGGTAGCGGCGGCAACGTGGACCATTGCTGCCAGGCTGATGCCCAGGTGTGAGTTGGAGTGCATGGACAATCCTATGCCGAAGGTCTGGCAGAGGGTTCCCAGCTCGCGGGTGTGCCGGAGGCCGCCCCAGTAGTGGTGGTCGCCCAGGATAACCTGAACGGAATCCAGCTCCACACTGCGCTTGATGTGGTCGAACGCCACCACGCACATGTTGGTGGCCAGCGGCATGGAAGCGGCGGCCGCCACCTCGCCCATGCCCTCCAGCCCGGGCGTGGGGTCCTCCAGGTATTCAAGCAGTCCATCGGTTTCGCGGGCCACCCATTGCGACGTTTCCACGGTCCAGGCCGTGTTAGGGTCCAGCCGCAGCGGCAGCTTCGGGAACGCTTCCCGCAGGGCTTTGATGGCTTCGATTTCCTGCGCGGGCGGAAATACGCCGCCCTTGAGCTTGATGGACTTGAACCCGTATTCGCCGATCATTTTCTGCGCCTGGCGGACAAGGCCCGCAGGGTCCAGGGCCTCGCCCCACTCATCGGTGATGGCAGGCTTGCCATCCAGGGCGGGGTGCTCCGCCCATTTGTAGAACAGATAGGCGCTGAAGGGAACTTCGTCCCGGACGGTTCCGCCCAGCAGTTCGCTGACGGTCCTGCCCGTGGCGTGGCCCTGGATGTCCAGCGCCGCCACCTCGAAGGCCGAGAAGACGGCAGCCTTTTCGAAGGAGGAGAGACTGGGGTCCAGCGCCCCGGTGATCAGCTGTTCCATCACGGAGGTGTCAAACACGCCCAGGCCTTTGATGGCGTTGGCGCCAACGGCAAGGTTTTCCAGCCGGCTCTGGCCGCCGGCGCATTCGCCCAGGCCCAGCAGGCCGTTGGCGGTCCTGACCTCGATGATCACCCGGTGGACCAGCGGTTCGTGCACTCCCACGGCGTTCAGCAGTGGCGGGTCGGAAAATGCAATGGGCGTAATGGTGATCTCGGTGATTTTCAGGTCCGCCGCGGTGGGGGTGGGCGCGGCGGGCAGGGTGGTGCTGGTTTTCATGGAACTACTTTCGTGGGAGGTGCGAAACGGCCGGGCCGGACCTAGCCTTTGGTGGCGCCCGAGGTGATGCCGCGGATCATGGAGCGCTGCAGGAAGAGGTACACCAGCAGGCTGGGGACCATAGCCATCACGGCGCCGGCCAGCAGGACGCCGGGACCAACGGTGGTGTCGTTGCGGAGCACGGAGAGGGCAACGGTCAGGGTGTAATCGCTCGGATCGTTGGCGGCGATGAGGGGGAGCAGGTACTGGTCCCACACCATCATGAAGCCGAAGATCCCTATGACGCCAAGGGCCGGCTTGCACAGAGGCAGGATGATGGTGAACAGCATCCGGAATTCGCCCACACCGTCCAGGCGTGCGGCTTCCTCGATTTCCGCCGGGATCTCCTTCATGAATTCGCTCATGATGAAGATGGAGAAACCCCAGATGCCCACCGGCAGGATGACGGCCAGGACAGTTCCGCGCAGGCTGATACCCAGCAACGGCAGATCCCCGAGGACCAGCGAGAGGGGAATGCCGATGACTTCCTCCGGCAGCATCATGGTCAGCAGGACCAGGAGCATCACCAGGGCCTGGCCGCGGAACTTCCGCCGGCTCAGGCTGTATGCGGCAAACACGGAGACTGTCATCTGCAGGAGCAACCCGCCGCCGGCAACCACCAGTGAATTGAGGAGGTAGCCCCACAGGCCCTGCTGCGCTGCGGCTTCGAAGTTGGCCGTGGTGAAGGTCTTGGGCAGCAGCGTGATTTCCGTGGGGCTGCTGTTCCTGTCAAACGCGCCGGAGATGATCGCGGCGAACGGCAGGGCGAAGATGCAAAACACCAGGATGCAGAGCAGGATGCGCAGCACCATGTTAGTGCCGAAGCCGGGGGACCAGCCCAGGGCTGAGTCGAAGCGCGAGGCCGACGACGGCCGCCGGCCCTGCGGAGCAGTACGGGTTTGTGTGCCGGTCTGGCTCATCGGTGTGCCTTCCTTCGTGCCAGGAGTTGGGTGCCCACCGTGAGCAGAAGGGTGACCACCAGCAGCAGGACCGCCGCGGCGGAAGCCACCCCGATGTCATTGCGCTGGAAACCAAGCGAGTACATCCGGGTCATCCAGACTTCGGTGGATCCGGCCGGTCCACCGCCGGTCAGCACATAGACCTCGGTGAAGCTGCGCAGGCTGCGGATGGCGGCCAGGGTCAGCACAATCACGATCGAGGGCCGCAGCGCCGGCAAGGTGATGTAGCGCAGCCGCTGCCAGATGGTGGCGCCGTCCACGCCTGCCGATTCGTAGAGTGTCCGGTCGATTCCGGTCAGACCGGCCAGGATGATCACCATGTTGTACGGCGCTCCACTCCAGATGCCGACGACGGCGATGGACCAGAGTGCGGTGTCCGTGCCGTTGAGGAACTGCAGCGGTTCCAGGCCCACCCAGCCAAGGATGGTGTTCAGGGGTCCGTCGGCAGTGGGGAAGTAAAGGATCCGCCAGATCTCACCGACCACGGCGAGCGCGGTGACCACCGGGAGGAAGATGGCGGTGCGCAGGACCCACAGAGACCTTGCCTGGCCCTCCAGCAGAAGGGCCAGGCCGAAGCCCACCACCAGGGCGCCGAGGGTCTGGGCAAGGCCCAGGACCACAGTGTGCCCCAGGGCATCCATAAACCGGGCATCGGTGAGGACGTTGACGTAGTTGTCGAAGCCAACAAAAACGTCGCCCAGGAACGGCTGGACCTTGAACAGGCTCAGCCGCACCCCCTCGAACATGGGGATGAACTTGAAGTAAAGGCCCAGGACAGCTGCCGGCAGCAGGAACAGCCAAATCGCCAGCATCTGCTTTCCGTTGACCTGCCGCCGGCGTTCGGGCAGCTGTTTGCCGCCCTTGGCGGCTGCCCGCGTTTGTGCCGGCTTGGTTGGCGTGACGGTCATGACTTGGCGTTCTGCTTCGTCAGCTCGTCATTGATGGCGGTATCGAGGTCCTTCAGGCCGGAGGCTATGTTGTCCGAGCCGCAGTCCGAGACGATTTTGTTCAGCGACTCGGCCACTGCCTGCTTGACGGGAACGAAGTTGATGGCGGACGGGAACGCCTTGGAGGAGTTCTTCAGGGCGTCCTGCACCACCCCCCAGCGGGGATCGTTGTAGACGGCGGCAGCGTCGACGTCGGCGTTGACCGGTACGCGGACGATCGGCTGCTTGCCGGCCGTCATGCCGGCCTTCTGGCCGTCCGTGGAGACCAGGTAGTTGATGACCTGCTTGGTCTGCTCCGGCTTGCCGTTGCTGGCCGTGACGTAGATGTTTTCGCCTTCAGCCAGGACGGTGTTGTCGACGGAGCCCTTGGGGGCCTCGATGACTTCGTACGTGTCCTTGCCCAGGGCGGTATCGAACGATGAGAAGTTGTAGGGCCCGGTGAGGATGATGCCGGTTTTGCCGGTCTGGAAGAAGGGCGACGCCACGCTGGTGGCTGCCGTCAGGGCGCCTGGCTGGACGTTCCCTGCGGTGCAGAACTGCTGCTTGACCCAGGTGACA
Source organism: Pseudarthrobacter equi (assembly GCF_900105535.1). Classification (NCBI taxonomy): domain Bacteria; kingdom Bacillati; phylum Actinomycetota; class Actinomycetes; order Micrococcales; family Micrococcaceae; genus Pseudarthrobacter; species Pseudarthrobacter equi. Next base: position 2,730,530 of record NZ_LT629779.1, on the reverse strand, counting down.
CCCTTTTGGGCCTCGGCGCTGGAGGCCGTGGCGGAGTATTTTCCGTCACCCTCGTCCTTGAGGTAGGAACCACCGTCCTGCCAGATGTAGGAGGAGGCCCACCAGCCAAGGTAGCCGCGTTCGGTGGAACCGGGGACGGTCATGCCGTAGGTATCGGCCTGGCCGTTGCCGTCAGGATCCTGGGTGGCGAAGGCTTCCGCCAGGGCAGCGAGGTCTTCCTGGGTCTTGGGGACCGGCAGGCCCAGCTTTTCGCGCCAGTCCTTGCGGATCATGGTGATCATCGTCTGGCGGGAGAAGGGAACGCCGTAGGTTGCGCCATCGAGGCCCTTTGCCTCGTCCCACAGGGAGTCGGCAATTTTGTCATTGCCCTCCACGGAGGACTTGTCCAGCGTCTTCAGGTAGCCCTGGGCGGTGTAGTTGCCCAGTGCGGCGGAGTCGTTGATGACGATGTCCGGGAGCTTCTTGGACGCGGCGCGGGTCTGGAGCTGCTGGTCAAGGTCCGGGACGCCCTGGAAGTTGACCTGCACGCCGGTCTTGGCGGTGAAGTCCTTGAAAAGGGCGGCATACGTGGTGGCGGCGTCGGTGCCCGCGCGGGCCCAGACCTCGATGGGCTGGCCGTCATCTGTTGCTGCCGGAGCGGACGAGCCTACACCGCAGCCCGTGAGGACGGCGGCAGTGGCGATGCTTAGTGCCACAGCGGCCCGGGAGCGGGTGATCTTCTTCGAATCCACTCTGATTCTCCTTTTTACATATGTAAATTACTGTTATCCTGTGAAACGTACTTCATGAGAGTATGATCACACTCACAGGCTGTCAACCGTCGGAGGAATCTTGCCCGCAGCACCCAAACCCCAGATCATCGCCCTCACCGGCGGGGCCGGAATGATGGCAACACTGCTGCGGCCCTACCTGGTGGAAGCCGGCCATACGGTCCGCCTGCTGGACCTGGCGGAGGCCGCGGATCCCGCACCCAGCGAGACTGTTTACGTGGGCTCGGTGGCCGATCCTGACTTTATGCGTGCTGCGCTGGCCGGCGTCTCTGCCGTGATCCACCTCGGCGGGCTGCACCGGGAGAAGGAATGGGCTGAACTGGTGGCGACGAACATCACCGGCACCCAGGTGACCCTGGAGGCGGCGCGGCTCAACGGCGTCGAACGCGTCCTGCTGGCGAGTTCCACCCACGCCGTGGGCTTCCATCCGACGGCCGATGCGGCGAATGACACGGTCCTGATCCCGCGCCCCGACACCTACTATGGCGTCAGCAAAGCGGCGGTGGAGGCGCTCGGCAGCCTGTATGCGGACAAATACGGCATGAAGGTGGTCAGCGCCAGGATCGGCACCGGCGGTGACCGTCCGGGCAACCTCAGGACCCTGGGCTCCTGGTTGTCCCCGGCTGACTCGTACCGCCTGGTGGAAGCCACGTTGAATGACCGTGGCGCTCCCGGCCACCACGTGGTGTGGGCCGTATCCGCCAATACCCGCGGCTGGGCCAGTCTTGCCGCCGGCCGGGCCATCGGGTTCGAGCCCCGCGACGATGCGGAGGCTTTCGCCGGTGAGGTGGATGCTGCGGCCGGTGACACGTGGGCGGGCCTGCTTGGCGGCTTCTGGGCCACTGATGGCCATAAAGTAGGCATGGATAACTACCCGCACCTGGCCGCGAAGTGAACCGCCGCGCGCCGGGGCTGTGGCGGAAGGGGAAGTAGTGATGTCACCGCTGGAAGCACCGTCCGGTTCCGCCAACGGAACGGCCGGGGACGTGAAACTGGTCAAGTCCGCGGAGCGGACCATAGCGATCCTCGAACTCGTGGCGGCAGCTCCACAGCCGCTGACCACGGCGGAGATCTTCAAGCTGACGGGGTACCCCCGCTCCAGCCTGCACTGGCTCCTGCTGACGCTGCTTGAACTGAACTGGATCGAGCAGACCCCGGAAGGCGCCTACCGGATCGGCACGCACGCGCTGCTATGCGGCACGGCCTACCTTGACCGGGATCCCGTCATGGAGCACGTCTCCGGCATTCTCGAAAAAGTGCGCAATGCAACCAGCTTCACCACGCACTATGCCCGGCTGGACCGCTCCGACGTTATCTACCTGGCGACGCGCCAGGCGGTGGACCGCCGCCGGCTCTCGTCGCGCGTTGGCCGCAAGCTGCCTGCACAGGTGACGGCGCTGGGCAAGGCGATTCTCTCGGAGTACACCGACGATGAGGTGCTGCAGCGGCTTGGACCGGGCCCTTACACGCAATTGACGCCCAAGACAGTGACTGGCTTCGATGCCCTGCAAACTGAACTGGCCGAATTCCGGAAGACAGGGCACGCGGTGGAATGGGAGCAGAATACCGTGGGGCTCTGCTGCGTCAGCGTCGTGGTCCCGTACCGCATTCCGGGAACGGATGCGATGAGCTGTTCGATTCCTGTCGAACTGGCCACCGACGACGTCCTCGTCGGGACGGTGGCGACCCTGCAATCTGCGGCCGCGGAACTGGCGCGGACCCTGCGTACTGCTGGCATCCGCTAGCCCGCCCGCCGTCGTACGTCCTGGTCGGCGGCTCTGAAGCGCAGGACTCTACCGGCCGCCACACCGGCAGGATTCACTCCGCAGGCTTTGGCACGTAAAGTGACTGGAGAAATTCAACATGTGAATAAGGGGAGAAATGATTATTGGGGGAACCATGGTGATCGTTTTGATCGCCGGAGCAGCAGTGGTGCTGCTGCTCATCGCGGGATTCATTTTCTATACCAAGAGCATCCGGTTCGCGAAGCCCAACGAGGCGATGCTGATTACCGGCAAGAGCGATCCGAACACCACGAACGAAACCTCCGATGACCAGTCGAGGGTCATCATCAACAACAGGGCGTTCGTCAATCCCATCACCGAGCGCGTCAGCCACATCTCGCTGTCCTCACGCCAGGTTGAGGTGACCATCGAGGCGATTTCCAACAACGGCATCCAGCTCAAGCTGACAGGTGTTGCCCAGGTCAAGGTCGGGGGCGACAAGGTCTCGGTCCGCAAGGCCGCGCAGCGGTTCCTGGACCAGCAGGACGCCATCGACCACTACACGCAGGAGACGCTGTCCGGCTCACTGCGCTCGATCGTTGGCACTCTGAGCGTTGACGCGATCATCAAGGACCGCGCGCAGTTCGCGGCCTCGGTCAAGGAGGAAGCTGAACACTCCATGACCAACCAGGGCCTGGTGATCGACACGTTCCAGATCAAGTCCGTGGACGATACCGGCGGCTACCTGAAGAACCTGGGGCGTCCCGAAGCCGCGCTGGTGGCCCGCAACGCGAGCATCGCCGAGGCCAATTCACAGCGCGAGGCTGCTGAGGCAAAAGCCCTTGCGGACCAGAAGACGGCTGAGGCTGAGCAGAAGCTGGCGCTCCGCCGCGCTGAACTCAAGCAGGAAACCGATGCCCGCCAGGCTGAGGCCGACGCTGCCGGCCCGCTGGCCCAGGCTGACCAGCAGGAAGCCATCATCCTGAAAAACCAGCAGGTGGTGGCACGCCAGGCGGAACTCCGTGAAAAGGAACTCGACATTGAGGTCCGCAAGCCCGCCGACGCCGCCAAGTACAAGGTGGAAACGGAAGCCGCAGCTGATCTTTCCCGCCGTACCCGGATCTCCGAAGCCACCAAGGTGGAGGCAGCCGCCGAGCTGGAGACCCGGAAACTGCGGGCCGCCGGCAACGAGGTGGAAGCCCAGGCGCTGGCTGCCGCCAACACCGCCAAGGGCAACGCGGAAACGGAGATCAACAAGATCCGTGGCCTGGCCGAGGCGGAAGTCACCAAATCGCAGGGTATCGCCGAAGCAGACGTCATCGGGCTGCGGGGCAAGGCCGAGGCAGAGGCTATCGAAGCCCAGGCCAAGGCGTACAGCGAGTTCAACGAGGCAGCCATCCTGAACAAGCTGCTGGAAGTACTGCCGTCCATCGCCAAGGAAATCGCGGCCCCGATGGGTGCCATCAGCAACATGACGGTCATCTCGAACGACGGCGCCGGGCAGGTGAGCAGGAACGTTTCCTCAGGTGTCCACGAAACCGCCCAGCTGCTCAAGGACACCACTGGATTTGACGTCATCCAGATGCTGAAGGGATTCGGCCAGCCAGCGGCGGCCACAACCTCGGTTGGTTCAGCCGGCAACGGCAAGTCCCCGGACCAGGCCACACCGCGCGGCCCCGGGCAGGACTAAACACCGCCATCCCTGAAACGCCGCGGTCCGTTCCCACGGGCCGCGGCGTTTCTTGCATGTCCTGTCCGGCGGACTTCAACGCGTAATGACCACCTTCAGGGCCTGTGTCTCGGCCGCCCGGCTGAACGTTTCGTACGCGTCCATGAACTGGTCGAAGCTGAAGTGGTGGGTGGCAAACTTCTCCGCAGGCAGCTTCTTCTGGGCCACAAGCCGCAGGAGCATGGGGGTGGTGTTGGCATTGACGAGGCCCATGCTGATATTGATGTTCTGGATCCACAGCCGTTCCAGGTGCAGCTCCACCGGTTTGCCGTGCACGCCCACGTTGGCCACGTTGCCGCCCGGGCGGACAATTTCGGTGCACATGTCGAACGTGGCGGGAATCCCCACGGCTTCGATGGCCACGTCCACGCCCAGCCCGTCCGTGTGCGCGAGTACCTGGCTCTTCCAGTCGGCGTCTGAGGACACCACCACCTGAGTCGCACCAAAGCTTCGGGATTGCTCCAGCCGGTTCCGGTCCAGGTCCACAGCGATGATGCCGGCGGCCCCGTAAAGCCCGGCGGTGGCAATTGCCGCCAGCCCCACCGGTCCTGCCCCCACCACAGCCACGGTATCGCCGGGCTTCACCCGGCCGTACTGGACACCGATTTCGAAACCCGTGGGGAAGATGTCCGAGAGCATGACGGCCTGCTCATCGCTGACCCCGGCCGGCAGCAGGTGCAGCGAATTCTCCGCATACGGCACCCGGACGTACTCCGCCTGCGTCCCGTCAATCAGGTGGCCGAAGATCCAGCCGATGCCCGGGGCGCCCTCGTCACCGAGGCAGTGCGAATACAGGCCTGTTTTGCAGTTGGCGCAGTGGCCGCAGGATTTGATGCAGGAGATGATCACCCGGTCCCCGGGCTTGAGGCTGGTGACGGACGAACCGACCTCCGTGATGGTGCCGACGCCTTCGTGCCCAAGGATCCGGCCCTCCTGCACAGCGGGCACATCACCCTTGAGGATATGGAGGTCCGTCCCGCAGATCGTGGTGGTGTCCACCCTGACAATCGCGTCGCCGGGGTTCCGGATGGCCGGATCCGGTACCTCCGTCCAGGACTTCTTTCCGGGGCCGCCGTAGACAAGCGCTTTCATCTCTGGTCCTTGCTGTTGGGTGCGTTACCGAATCGCGTGGTGGTGCGCCGATGCACGGCCTGCCTGCGCCGCGCCCCTCCTTGCCTGCGGAACAGGACGCGTCACGGGCCTTAATCATGGAAGACCGGTTCTTCCGCGGAAAGGGTCTTAGGACCCGGGATCCCGGACCCTGTCCTGCACCCCCGGCGATGCTGCGGGACCAAGGACCCTGGAATCGCGGGATGATCCGGGTGACCCTTGAACCCAGCGCCCGGAAGTTCTGTTCCCGCTGGTCAGGAGTGTTGCCCGCTGATACGAATGGACCAGGACAACTTCGATGGGGGTCACGGATGCCGCTGACAATAAACGACACTTCCCGGCGCCGGGAAGCCGTGCCAAGGATGGCGGGCTTGCTGCTGTTCCTGGCCGCGCTGATGCTCGGCACCGCAGCCCCGGCGCTCGCGGTTCCGCCGTCATCCGTGGTGGTTGAGGACACCGCCGGAGTGCTTGACCGGAACACCCTGGTCCCGGCTGTTGAATCAATTGACTTCCACGAGCCCACCACCGTTGCGCTTTACACCTACAACGGGCGGGCCGAAGACAACCTCAACGAGGAAGTGCTGCGGTTCGCCCGCTCCGAGCATCCGGAATGGATCAGCGCAGACGGGCAGAAGTGGGCGGACGGGCTGTTCATCTTTGCCCTGGACCCCGTGGGCCGCCACGTGGGGACGTACATGGGTGAAGACCGCAAGGTGTCGCTCGAGCAGCGCAGCGACATCCAGGACGCCACCAAGGAACTGTTCCGGGACGCCCAGTGGACGGACGGCACCATCGCCGGGATCCGGCGTGCCGCGCAGCTGATCAACCAGCCGTGGTACCAGTCGGCTGCCTTCCTAATAACAGCCTGGGTCACCGGCGGGATCGCCGCCCTCGGCGCCGGCGCCTGGCTGATCGTGCGCACTGTGACCAGGTCCGCCAGCCGCAAAGAGATTGAACGCGGAGACCGGAGCTACGCCAGCGTCAGCATGGACCTGGACGTCACGGAGCTCAACGCCGGCACCATCCCGGAATCCTCCCGCTACGGCAGCCAGGTCCTGGAAAAGCACCGCACGTTCCTGAACCGGTACACCGCGGCCACCGATCTTTCCAACAGGGTGCACGCGCTCAGCCAACGCTCACTGGGCCGGCGCGGGAACCTCAAAATCACCCGCGAATACGCAGATGCCGCCACCGAACTCGATGCACTCGATGACGTCATCGCGGACACGAACGCCTTCCTCAACCGGGCCGCCACCTGGCCTGCCGCCTGGGACCGGCAACTCGCGCCCTTCCGCAGCGACCTGTCCGGGCTGGAGCAGCTGCTGACCAAGCACCACGGGCAGGGGGACTCGGCCACCGCGGCGGCACTGCGGTCTTTCCGGGACCACAGCCTGCGGGACATCGAGGGTTGGACCGCGGAACTGGCCGAGGAACGGATCACCCCCGAAACGGCGCTGGACCGCCTCAACGAGGCACGCAGCAGGCTGGCGGGGCTCCTGGAGAACCACGCCGCAACGGTGATAGCCGGCTTCGCGAAGAACGAACGCGAAGCGAAACTGATGCGCGAGCAGATGGAGGCTGCCCAGGACGGCCTGGGGCGCAGCCAGCGCCGGACCTATGAGCCCAGCATCCTGGGAACCGTCTACCCGTCCTACCACTTCTTCAACGTCGCGGCCTTCAGCTCGGGACTCAACACCGGCCTCAACAGTGTCAACTCCGCGCGGGGCGGCGGCGGAAGCACCACCACTGGTTACGGAAGCAGCGGCGGCAGCTTCTCGGGCTCCGGAAGTTCTTCCAGTTTCTGACGCTGGGGAGGCTCGGCCGGGGACCGGCGTCCCGGGCGCGATCTGTCGCCGCCAAAAGCCGGGCTATTTGTTGCCGCGGCCGCATACCCTTGGCTCATGAGCGAGCGCAGAACTACGTGGCACGCCCGGCACAAAGAGGGCCTTAGCCGGGGCGAGCGGGCGGCGGACGTCCTCCGGAACGGGATGGGCAGCTGGACATTTGTGGGTCTCTTCATGGCCTTCATGGCGGCATGGGCTGCCGTGAATACCTATCTGCTGACGGCCACTGCCTGGGATCCGTACCCGTATATCCTCCTGAACCTCTTCCTCTCCATGCTGGCGGGCCTGCAGGGGGCCATCCTCCTCATTGCCGCCAAACGGCAGGATGCGATTGCGGCAGCCATGGCACGGCACGACCTTGAGACGGACATGCAGTCGAAAGGGGAAATCGACCGGCTGATGGCCATCAACAGCCAGCAGCTTGAGTTGCTGGAGGAGCTGCGGACGCTCCTGAATCAGCGGGGTACGACGCCGGAGGGCGGGGTCCGCTCCTAGGGCTCCGCGGGTGCGCGGTGCTGTTCGGCGGGGACCGGCATCCGGATCAGCGCAATGCCGGTGGCAACAAACCACGCCCACAGCAGTATGCCGTAACCCCAATAGAATTCCGGCACGGCGTAGCGCAGGATTTCACTGGCGACGCCCAGCGCCCCGGTGGCCATGCCCAACCACGCAACCCAGCGGGGGAACTGCCCGGACGGCGAGCGGCCCATCGCGATGGCCATGAGGAGGATGCCCACGGCCGACAATGCACCGACGAGTGCGGGGGTGTTGTTTTCGGCAATGATGGCTTCAGCGGCGGTGGCGAACATCCTCCGGCCCTCAGCTGTGGACGCGGCCATGTAGCGGTCACTGTGGTAGACCAGGTTGAGTGAGCCGCGGCTGCTGACCGGAACGGCCAGGAACAGCGCCCACGGAAGGGCGCCGGCCGCCAGCGCCACCACGCTGAGGCTTTTCTGCGTGGGGAGTACGGCCACGAAGAGCGCGGCGAAGACCAGTACGGCGAGGATGTTCGGCAGGATCCACAGGATCTGCTCGGCAACATAGGCCGCCTTGTGCCCGGCAATGAACTCCAGCGTTTCGGCGCCGCCATCCACCGGGGGCGGCGCGGCGAAGTCCAGGACCAGTGCCGTGATCAGCAGGACCACGTAGAGGATTGCCGCCACCCCTGCGCAGACGAACAGGGGTTTCCACTCCCGGCCGGTGCCTGCGGCGCGGTGGTTCACGGCAGCTGATGGGATGCGGGGCATGGCAGCTAGCCTGTCCGGTCGGCAACAGGCCAAATGATCCTGGTCTCCCACGTGTCCGGGTCCGGTTCCTTCTCCGGGTCGCTGAGGTAGTACTCCCACATGCTGTCGGACGGGGTGAGCCCGTCCGCCTGCATCTGCTGATGGATGGCTCCGTAGGTTTGCCGGAGGGTGTCATAGGGGCCCGTGTGGATCGCTTCCAGGGCATCGGTCTCAGGCAACGTTCCGGCCAAGACGCCATCGGCCGTGGTGAACGTGCCGGTGATGGGGAACCCGGCCTCCACGTCCACGGTTTCGCCGGGCATGCCGTGGTAGCGCGCGAAAGGCGGCCCGGCCGGGGTGGCTCCCTGCCGCTGCGCTGCCGCCAGGACGGTGCCGAAGGCCCGGCCGAAGAACGCCGGGAGCGCATCCATGCGGACCTGTTCACGGACGACGGCGACCGGCTGCTCTGCGAGGTGCACTCTCCGGGGCGGCAGGCCGGCGTCGCCGTTGGTGCTGGAGCTGTTCATGGCACCATGGTGCCGCGTACGCTGCCGGGCCCGTCAGGGCCTTAGGCCCCTAAAGCTGTGACCACGCAAGGGCCGCCAGGCGCATGCGGCTATTCGAGCCCTGCCCGGGTGGCGTCGTCCAGCGCCGTCCGCCAGGTGCCTGTTGCGGACAGGGTGAACTTCCTGCCGGTCACCGACTGGGGAACGATGCGGATCAGGTGCTCCTGGCCCACACCCTGCCACGGAAATAGCCCGCGGCGGGTGTCGTTGAGCGACCCACCCGGGGCATCGTCCTGGACTGCCTTGCCCTTGACCACAACACTCCATGCCAGCCCGAACTCGCCGCTGACGCTGTCAGCTTCGAGGGCAACCAACGAGTTCGCTTCCATGGCATCGAGCTTGGTTCCGCTGCCGGTGCGGAACAGCAGGCCGCCGCCGTCGGGCTTGAAGCTCACTGGGAAGACGTCCGGCTGGCCATCAACAACCACGGCGAGGCGGCCCACGCTCGTGTTCTCCAGCAAGCGCCAGCATTCGTCGGTATCGAGGATTTCAGCTTCGGGCACCATGTTCTTGTCGGTCATGCCCAGATCCTAGAAGCCCGGCCGGGGTACCAACAGGGCCCAAAGACCGTAAGGTGCCGGTGCACCCCGGCAGCACACCGCGCCCGGGTCGTAATGCCCTAGTGGCGCAGCGCCCCGGCCACTACGTTCGGCTGTATGCACAACAGTTCAGCGGCTCCGGAGATGGAAGTCCTCAGCGCCGATGCCTGCTGGGACCTCCTGCGCGAAGTGTCGGTGGGCCATCTGGCAGTCCTGGTGGACGGGCATCCGGAAATCTTCCCGGTCAACTACAAAGTGGACAATGGGGCCCTGGTGTTCCGCACCGGCGAGGGAACAAAACTGGCCGCCCTGGCCGGGGACGCCGCCGTCGCCCTCGAAGCTGACGGTACAGGTGGCGAACCGAGGCGGGCATGGAGCGTGGAGGTCAAGGGCCGCGCCGTGGTCCTGGAACCTTCCCCGGACCTGATGAGGGGCGTGGGGCTGGTTCTTTTTCCGTGGCAGGCGGGACCCAAGGACCATTTTGTGCGGATCGTCCCCAGGTCCGTAACCGGCAGGCGGTTCGTGGTTACCTCCCCGCTGACGTGGTGGAACCACCTGGATGATGCCCCGCGGGCGGACCTTGCCTAAGGGACAGCCGTCCCCGCCGGGCATGATCGCAGGGCCCGGGACGGCGGACACCAGCCCGGGTCCGGGCGATCCGCTGCCGGCCAGGATGCGGGCGCAGGTCCGCCTGTACCCCCTGGTGTTCCTGACCTGCCTTGTGCTCGCCGCCACCCTGGGGCTGCTGCTCGCCGGGTGGGAAGAGCCTGCCCGGCTGGGTGCGTCCGCCTATGCAGCGCTCGTGGCCGTGTTCCGCGCGGTGGTGATGGTCCGGTCCCTCCGGGAGGGCCGCTGGGGGATCGACGTGCTGGCGCTCATGGCCATCGCGAGCACGGTGGCCGTGGGCGAGTACCTGGCCGCCCTGGTGGTCATCCTCATGCTTGCCGGCGGCGAGGCGCTGGAAACCTTCGCCCAGGGCCGTGCCGTCCGCGAACTGCGGTCCCTGTTGGACAGGGCTCCCCGCTACGCCCACCGCGAAGCCAACGGATCGGTACTGGAGGACACGCCCATCGGCGAGGTGCTGCCGGGCGACATCCTGGTGGTGCGCCCCTCCGAGCTGGTCCCGGTGGACGGCGAGCTCCTGTCCGGGGCGGCCAGCATGGACGAATCGTCCCTGACCGGCGAGAGCCTGCCCGTGGAAAGGGTCCGGGGGGATCTCCTGCTCAGCGGATCCGTCAACGGCGAGGCAGCCATCAGGGTTCGGGCGGCGGCCACGGCGGCCGACTCACAGTACAGCCGCATCATCGCCCTGGTGGAGGAGGCTTCCTCCAGCCGGGCGCCGGTGGTGCGCCTCGCGGACCGGTACGCCGTTCCCTTCACCGCGCTCGCGGTGGCCATGGCCGCCACGGCCTGGTTCCTTTCGGCAGACCCCGTCCGGTTTGCCCAGGTCCTGGTGGTGGCCACGCCGTGCCCGCTCCTGATCGCCGCGCCCGTGGCATTCCTCGCCGGCACCAGCCAGGCGGCCCACAAAGGCATCATCATCAAGAACACCGGCACGCTGGAACAGCTTGCCCGCGCCCGGACGGCGGTCTTCGACAAGACCGGAACCCTGACTTCGGGACGTCCCGTCCTGGATACGGTGCAGGCGGCACCTGCCGCGGGGCCCGGCGCCGGGCCGGCCTTTGATCCTGCGCGTATCCTGCAGCTGGCTGCCTCCGCCGAACAGTATTCCTCCCACGTCCTGGCGGCCTCAGTCATCGAGGCGGCCGCCCAGCGCAACCTGGAGCTCCTGCCGGTGACGGAAGCCACCGAGCATGCCACCCACGGTGTGCAGGCCGTCTGCGGGGACGACACCGTGGTGGTGGGCAAGGCCGGCCTGGTGAAAACCGCGGCCGGGTTCCGCGATGCGTCGATCCGAAGCGGCCAGCTGGCGGTGCACGTGGCCATCAACGGGACCTACGCCGGAGCGCTGATCATGAAAGACCCGTTGCGGGCCAACGCGGTGGGAACCCTAGACCAGCTACAGCGGCTGGGGGTCCGGCACACCGTGCTGCTGACCGGCGACGCCGGCGCCACCGCCGCACACATCGCCAGGGAAGCCGGGATCACCAGGGTGCAGGCGGACTGCCTGCCGGAGGACAAGGTCCAGGCCGTGGCGGCCGTCCGTGAGCGGCCCGTGCTCATGGTGGGCGACGGCGTCAACGACGCGCCGGTGCTCGCGGCAGCGGACGTTGGCATCGCCATGGGCGCCAAGGGCGCTACAGCTGCCAGCGAATCCGCGGACGTGGTGGTGATGCTGGATGACCTGTCCAGGGTTGCCTTGGCGGTGGCAATCGGGCAACGCACCATGTCGGTGGCCCTCGTCAGCATCTGGACAGGCATCGGACTAAGCGTCGGGCTGATGGCCGTGGCCATGACCGGCTACATTCCCGCCGTCACCGGCGCCCTCCTCCAGGAACTCGTGGACCTGGCCACCATCCTGAACGGGCTGCGGGCCCTGAACGGAGCCACCGTCCGGCCGGCCGCACCGGCATGACCTTTGGCACTTCCGGGCCGCCCGCCGTCGTAGCGAAGGTAGTGGATATGAACGAAGAACCAGCTTCCCGGCCCGTCATCGTGGGTGTTGACGGATCCGAATTCTCCTCGGCTGCCCTGCGGTACGCCGGAACCCTCGCCGCCCGGTTCGGCGCCAGGCTGGAGGTCATCACCTGCATCGGCATGCCCGATTACCTGGTGGTATCCAGCCTTGAGAGCAGCGAGCACCCGCTGACGGCCGGGCTGGAGGAGACCGCCAGGCGCCTGGTGGAGGACGCCCTCGGCAGGGCATTCACCGGCGACCGGCCCACGGCTATCGACGTGACGGTCAGGTTCGGCGCGCCGGGCAAAGTCCTGGTGGAAGAGAGCAAGCGGGCCCAGCTGCTGGTGGTGGGCAGGCATGGTGAAGGAGGCTTCCCCGGCACGTCCATGGGCTCGGTCAGCAAGGCCTGCGCCGCGCGGTCCGCGTGCCCGGTGGTCCTGGTGGGGCAGGAGCCGGACAGCGTGTGATGGCCGCTGCAGGCCTCACGACTGAGCGGGCAGCGGAACTGCTCAAACGTGCCGGACCCAACGTCCTGCCGGGTGAGAAGCCCGTCCCGCAGTGGCGCAAGCTCTGGGCGGAGCTGACCCACTTCTTCGCCCTCATGCTCTGGGTGGCTGCCGCCCTGGCCTTCGTTGCCGACATGCCGCAACTGGGGGTGGCGATCATCGTCGTCGTGATCGTCAACGGCGTCTTCGCGCACATCCAGCAGGAACGCGCCCAGCACGCCGCCGCCAGGCTCCGCGGGCTGCTGCCCGCCGACGTCCGCGTCCGGCGGGACGGACAGGTCCGGACCGTCCATGCCAGTGACCTGGTCACAGATGACGCGGTGCTCCTGACCGCCGGCGACCGGATCCCCGCCGACGTCATCCTGCTCACGGCCGCGGCCTGTGCCGTTGATGAATCCATGCTGACCGGCGAAAGCGTGCCCGTCCCCAAATCCGGCGGTGACGCCGCCTGGGGCGGCACGTTCCTGGTCAACGGCGACGCCGAAGCCACCGTTACCGCCACCGGCGCCGCCACGCGCCTGGCCGGGATCGCCGCACTGACCAGCGCTGCCGTGCCGCCGCCCACGCCGTTGTCCCTCGAGCTGCGCAGGATCGTGCGGCTGGTGGTGATTGTGGCCCTGGGCATCGCCTGCCTGTTCTTCCTGGTCTCCCTGGTGGCGGGAATCGCCTGGCGCGACTCCTTCCTGTTCGCCATCGGAGTGGCTGTCGCACTCGTCCCGGAAGGCCTGCTGCCCACAGTCACCCTGTCCCTGGCGATGGGCGCCCAGCGGATGGCCGCCAAAAACGCACTGGTGCGCAACCTGGAGGCCGTTGAAACGCTGGGGTCCACCACCTTCATCTGCACCGACAAGACGGGGACCCTCACCCAGAACCGGATGAACGCCGTCCAGGTCCACACGCCCGCCGGAACCATCCAGGTAGCGGGGGAGGGATACGACCCTGCCGGATCCGTGCAGGGTGACGGGCAGGAGGCGGCCGCGGAGGCGGCGCTCGCCGCCCGGGCAGCCTCGCAGGGCCGGGCGGTACTGCGCAACGGCGAGTGGCAGGCTTCGGGCGACCCGATGGAGGCGGCGATCGATGCGCTGGCGCAGCGTCTCGCGGGCGGCCCGGTTTCCGGGACGCCGCCTGCGCGACGGCTGGCGTTTGACCCCGTACGACGCCGGGAGTCGGCCATGGTGGGCACGGACCTGTTCTGTAAGGGCGCGCCGGAAGCGGTACTGCCGTTGTGCGCGGGCGTCACCGCACGCACCGCCGGCGAGGTGGAGGTGATGGCGTCCGGTGGCCTGCGGGTGATTGCGGTGGCACGGCGGAACCTGGCGGGGATGGCGGGCGACAGGATGTCCATGCCCCCGGAAGAACTGGAATGCGGCATGGAGCTGCTGGGCCTGATCGGCCTGCACGATCCGCCACGGCCCGGCGTGGGCGATGTCATCAGCACAGCCCGCCGTGCCGGGCTCAAGCTGGCCATGATCACCGGTGATCATCCGGCCACGGCGGCGGCGATCGCCCGCGAAATCGGCCTGGCCGGAACGCCGGAGATGGTGGTGGAAGGCTCTGGCCTGCCGGAGGACGAGCAGATGCTGGGTGCTCTGCTGGACCGGGACGGCATCGTGGTCAGCAGGGTGTCGCCCGAGCAGAAGCTCCGGGTTGCCAAGGCGCTGCAGTCACGCGGCCATGTGGTGGCGATGACGGGCGACGGCGTGAACGATGGACCGGCATTGCGGGAAGCGGACATCGGCGTTGCCATGGGCCTGGCCGGAACCGATGTGGCCCGGGAAGCCGCGGACCTGGTGTTGCTCGACGACCACTTTGCCACCATCGTGGCGGCCATCGAACAGGGCCGGGCAACCTACGCCAACATCCACCGGTTCCTGACCTACCACCTGACCGACAACGTCGCAGAGCTGACGCCCTTCGTCGTGTGGGCGCTTTCGGGCGGCCAATTCCCGCTGGCGCTCGGGGTGCTGCAGATCCTGGCGCTGGACATCGGCACGGACCTGCTGCCGGCCCTGGCGCTGGGTGCCGAAGCTCCGGGCAAGCGTGTCCTGTCCCGGCCGCCGGACCGGCGGCATCTGATGGACCGGCAACTCATGGTGCGCGTGTTTTGCGTGCTGGGACCCGTCGAGGCCGCCGTCGAAATGGCCGCCTTCTCCGCTGTGCTGTTTGCCGGCGGCTGGACCCGCGGTGGTCTTCCCGAATCCGGGCTGCTCCTGGCGGCGTCGGGCACGGCCTTCACTGCGGTGGTCCTTGGACAGCTGGCCAACGCCTTTGCCTGCCGGAGCGCCACGGTGCTGCCCTGGCAGCTTGGCTGGGGCACCAACAGGTTGCTGCTGTGGGCCGTGGTGGCCGAGCTGGCGGTCCTGGCAGCATGCCTGTTCATTCCGCCTGCCGCGGGCCTGCTGGGACAGGCCCCGCCCCCGCCGGCCGGCCTGCTGGCCGCGGCCGTGGCGATACCGGCCGTCCTGGCGGCAGACTGGATATACAAGGGCGCCAAGGCCCGCTGGGTCCGGCGGTGACGCCGGGGACCTAAGACCCTGCCCCGGGGTGCCGGACCAAGCCCAGAATCAAGGCATGACTGCTCCTTCCGCCACCTCCGCCACCCGTGTCCACATCAAATGGTTCAGCGACACCGGGATAGGGGACATCGCTTCCGTGGGCGGCAAGAACGCCTCCCTCGGTGAGCTGAGCCGGTCGCTGCAATCAGCAGGGGTCAAGGTACCCGAAGGGTTCGCCACCACCGCTGACGCCTACCGGGCCTTCCTGGAACACAACGGCCTGGAACCCCGGATCAGGGACTGCATCGCGCAATACCAGGAGGGCCGGGCCACACTCCGGCAGGCCGGTGCCGCCATCAGGGAATTGTTCCTGGCCGCCGGCTTCCCGGACGGTATCGCCGAAGAAATCCGTGAACACTACCGGGACCTTTCACAGCGGGCCGGCTTGGCGCAGGTGCCGGTGGCGGTCCGCAGCAGTGCCACAGCCGAAGACCTGCCGGATGCCAGTTTCGCCGGTCAGCAGGAGACCTTCCTCAATGTCTCCGGGGAACGGGCCGTCCTCGACGCCTGCCGGCGCTGCTATGCCTCGCTGTTCACTGACCGCGCCATCAGTTACCGGGACATCAAAGGATACGGACACCTCGATGTCGCATTGTCGGTAGGGATCCAACGCATGGTCCGTTCCGACGTCGGGGCCTCAGGGGTCATGTTCTCCATCGACACCGAATCGGGCTTTCCCCAGGCGGTGCTCATCAGCGCAGCCTGGGGGCTGGGGGAAACGGTGGTGCAGGGAACCATCAACCCGGACAAGTACCAGGTGTTCAAGCCGCTTCTCGCTGACAGCCGCCTCATCCCGGTCATCGCCCGGGAAACCGGGGCCAAGGAGCGGAAGATGGTCTACAGCCATGGCGGCAGCGCACTCACCCGGATGGTGGACACCACCGAACGCGAGCGCGCCGCCTTGGTGCTGGCGGATGCCGAAGCCGTCCTGCTGGCGCGGTGGGCCACCGCCGTGGAGCAGCACTACGGGCGCCCCATGGACATGGAATGGGCCAAGGACGGACTGACCGGCGAACTGTTCATGGTCCAGGCCCGGCCCGAAACGGTCCAGGCGCGCCGCAGCAGCTCCATGTTCCGGACCTACCACCTGCAGCAGCAGGGCCAGGTCCTCGCCACAGGGGCAGCCGTGGGGGACAGCATCGCCAAGGGCAACGTATGCGTCATCCGGGACGCGAAGGACATCGAATCATTCACCGACGGATCCGTCCTGGTCACCCGGATGACCGACCCGGACTGGGTTCCCGTCATGAAGCGTGCCGCCGGCATCGTCACGGACCATGGCGGACCTACCAGCCACGCAGCCATCGTCAGCCGTGAACTGGGCGTACCGGCCGTCGTCGGAACCGGCAACGCAACGGACACCCTGCCCCACGGCGCCCCCATCACCCTGTCCTGCGCCGAGGGGGAAGAAGGCCGCGTCTACGAGGGGCTGTTGGAGTACACGGTGGAGGACGTGGACATGGACCGGCTGCCAGCCACCCGGACCGATGTGATGGTCAATATCGGCAGCCCCGCCGCAGCTTTCAAATGGTGGCGGCTTCCCGCTGCCGGTGTAGGCCTTGCCCGGATGGAGTTCATCATCAGCAACCTCATCCGGATCCACCCCATGGCCCTGGTCCATCCCGAGCGGGTGGCTGACGACGAGGCCGCACTGATCCGCAAGCTCACCCGCGGCTACGACGACCCCCAGGAATACTTCGTTGACACGCTGGCCACCGGCATCGCCAAGATTGCCGCGCCGTTCTACCCCAAGCCCGTCATCGTCAGGCTCAGCGATTTCAAGTCCAACGAGTACAGCCACCTGATCGGCGGCGGGTCCTTCGAACATCCCGAGGAAAACCCCATGCTCGGGTTCCGCGGCGCCTCCCGCTACTACAGCGAGGACTACCGCGAAGGGTTCGCCCTCGAGTGCCGCGCCCTCAAAAGGGTGCGGGAACAGATTGGCTTCGCCAACGTCGTCGTCATGGTCCCCTTCTGCCGCACCGTCCACGAAGCCGACCAGGTGATCGAGGCCATGGCCGGCCACGGCCTGGTCCGCGGGGAGGCCGGCCTGCAGCTGTACATGATGTGCGAAATCCCCTCGAACGTGATCCTGGCGGGGCAGTTCGCCCAGCGGTTCGACGGGTTCTCCATTGGCTCCAACGACCTCACCCAGCTGGTCCTGGGGGTGGACCGGGATTCCGAACAGCTGGCGGGGCTCTTCGACGAACGCGATCCTGCCGTCAGCGCCATGATCGCCGAGGCCATCTCGAAAGCCCACACGGCCGGTATCAGGATCGGCATCTGCGGCCAAGGTCCAAGCAACCACCCGGAGCTCGCCGAATTCCTGGTGGGCCAGGGCATCGATTCGTTGTCCCTGAACCCGGACACCTACCTCCGAACCCTGCCCGTCATTGCCGCCGCCGAGCAGCGGCTGGGCCGACGGGCCTAACGGCACTGTCTGCCACGGACCCACTGCTGATAGCACTGTCCTATGACCGGCTCTCCCACCGCAGCTGCCGCCAGGCCGCCGTTTGACGCGGTCATCTTCGACCTCGACGGAGTCATCACCAACACCGCACTGCTCCACCAGACCGCCTGGAAAGAGGCATTCGACCGCATCTTCCAGGACCCGCGCATCCCGGCAACGGCAGACCGCACGCCGATGTCCAAAGCTGATTACCGGACGTACATCGACGGACTGCCCCGGGAAGAGGGCGTCATGAAGTTCCTGGCCGCCAGGGGAGTAGCGGTGGACCGGGGAACGGACCACGACCAGTCCGGCGCCTGGACGGCCTACGGACTCGGGGCCCTGAAAAACCGGTTGTTCCTCGAACACCTGCGCAGGGACGGCGTCCAAAGCTACCCCGGCACCATGCAGCTTTTGCGCCGGCTGGCGGACGCCGGGGTGCCCACGGGCGTGGTGACGTCCAGCCGCAACGCGTCCTTCGTCCTGGATGCAGCCGGCATCGCGGACCTCTTCAGCGTCATCCTGGACGGAACAGCCGCGGCCAAGCTTGGGCTGCGGGGCAAACCCGCCCCCGACGTCTTCCTGGCCGCCGCATTTCGGCTGGGCGTTCCACCGTCCCACGCCGTGGTCATCGAGGACTCGGTGGCCGGCGTCCAGGCCGCGCGGCGGGGCGGATTCGGCCTGGTGGTGGGCATTGACCGCAGCGGCACCCGGCGGGGTCTTGAAGCTGCAGGTGCCGGTGCGGTCCTGAACGACGTGGGGGAACTGGACCTGGGACTGGTGCTGGGCGATCCCTGGCACCTGGTCTTCGAAGGATTCGACGCCGACCACGAAGGGCACCGGGAAGCGCTCACCACACTGGGCAACGGCTACCTCGCAGTCCGGGGTGCAGCCGCAGAAGGCGGCCCGGCCAGCTACGCCGGCATGTACCTTGCCGGCGTGTACAACAGGGCCGAAGCGGAAGCAGGCGGAGAGACGGTAGTAGAGGAGCACCTGGTCAACGCTCCGGACTGCCTTCCCCTCGACCTGAGGCTGGAAGGCGGCCGGTGGTGGTCCGCCGGGGGAATGACCCTCCTGCTTGAGCGGCGCTCGCTGGATCTGCGCAGGGCGGTGCTGGAGCGGCGCCTGCTGCTCGAAACTGCCGACGGTAAACGGTTGGAGGTGGTCCAGGCCCGCTTCGCGTCCATGGCCGAGCCGCATCTGCTGGTGCTGGACATGCAGGTGACGCCGCTGGGCTGGAGCGGCACGGTGGAGGTACGCAGCGGAGTGAACGCCGGGGTCCGGAACGCCAACATTCCCGGCCCGGCGGCCGGTCCCGGGGTCCACCTGGCGGACCGCACCGGCGAGCGCACAGCCCCCGGGGACGTACCCGGTGACCTCCCGGACGACGGCATCTCCGTCGTCGAGGCCGAAACGACGCAAAGCCTGGTGCGGATCGCCGTGGCCTTCCGCACCCTGGGAGCCGGCATCGCGCCTGGGGCTGCCGAAGGCCGGGACGGGGCGTTCCACTACCGGTCCTTCCGGATGGCGCTCGCGGACGGGAATCCGTCAACAGTCACCAAGGTTGTGGCCGTGGTGACCTCCCGGGACCGCGCCATCTCGTCCCCGGCCTCCGCAGCGCGGTGGGTGCTGCGGCGCGCTGGCGATGACCCCGGTGCGCTGCTGGCCGCCCACCTCGACGCCTGGCGCCGGGAGTTGGCGCCCTACCTGGTGGAGATGGACGCGCCAGGGCAGGTGCGGCTGGTCCTGAACCTCCATATCTTCCATGTCCTGCAAACCCTGACCCGCCACACGGCTGAACTGGATGCCGGCGTCACTGCCCGCGGGCTCCACGGCGAGGGGTACCGCGGCCACGTTTTCTGGGATGAGTTGTTCGTGCTGCCACTGGTAACGCTGCGCACGCCCGACGTGGCACGCGCCCTGATCGACTACCGGTGGCGCCGGCTGCCCGCCGCACGGCATGCCGCCGCACTGGCGGGCTGCTTCGGGGCAATGTTTCCCTGGCAGAGCGGAAGCGACGGGACCGAGGAGACGCCCACCTGGCTCTACAACGACCGCTCGGGCCGGTGGGTCCGTGACTACTCGCACCTGCAGCTGCACGCCGGACTGGCAGTGGCCTTCAACGCCTGGCAGTACTACCAGGCCACCAACGACAAGCCATGGCTGCTCAGGCGGGGCGCCGAACTGGTCATCGACGTTGCCCGGTTCTTCGCCTCCCGTGCGGAGTTCAGCCAGGACACCTCCCGCTACCACCTCAGGGGCGTGGTGGGGCCTGACGAATACCACACCCGGTATCCCGGAAACCCTGAGCCGGGGCTGGACGACAACGCCTATACCAACGTGATGGCTGCCTGGGCCTGCCTGCGGGCGGCGGACATCGCTGCCATCTTCCAGGGCGAAGAACGGGCTGAGCTGGCTGCGAGGCTGGGCATCAGCGCCGACGAGGCCGCCGGCTGGGAGCACGTGGGCCGGGCGTTCTTCGTGCCGTTCCATGCCGACGGCGTCATCAGCCAGTTCGCCGGCTACGCGCAGCTCAGCGAGCTGGACTGGGACCGCTACCGGGAAACCTATGACAGCATCGAGCGGCTGGACCTCATCCTGGAGGCCGAGGGCGATGACACCAACCGGTACAAGCTCGCCAAGCAGGCCGATGTCCTGATGCTTCCCTACCTCCTGGGCCAGGAAGGACTGACCGGACTCCTGGCCGAGCTGGGCTACACGTTCACCGCGGAGCAGCTGAACCTGACCATCGAGTACTACCTTGGCCGCACAGCCCACGGCTCCACCCTGAGCCGGGTGGCGCATGCCTCAGTCCTCGCCGCACTCGACGCTGACAGGGCGTGGGACAGCTTCCGTGAAGCGCTCGACGCCGACCTGGACGACACCCAGCACGGCACCACCAGGGCGGGAATCCACCTGGGCGCGATGGCCGGGACAGTGGACGTCATCCAGCGCAGCTTCGCCGGGCTGAGGCTCAGCGGGGAGACCATCGTTTTCGCACCCAGTATGCCCACGGGACTCCGGAGCGTCGCCTTCAACATCCGGTACCGGGGGCACCACCTGAACATCAGGCTCAGGGGCGGGCACCTTCATGTGGTGTCGGCACCCGGGGACGCCGAGCCCATCGGCGTGCGGGTCAACGGCAGGGATACAACCCTGATGCCGGGCCAGGCCGGCAACTTCCGGCTGGCGGCCGCCGCGGATCCGGCCGTGCCATGAGGCGCCTCGGCATCCTCACCAGTGGAGGCGACTGTCCGGGCGTGAATGCCGTGATCCGCGGGGCTGTGCTCGCCGGAGAAATCGTCCACGGCTGCGGGTTCATGGGGTTCAGGGACGGCTGGCGGGGACTCCTGGAACAGGACGTAGTGCCCCTGCCCCGGCACAGCGTCCGCGGCATCTCGCGCCGGGGCGGCACAATCCTCGGAACGTCCCGGACCAACCCGCTTAGCCACGGTGGGGTGGACCGTGTCCGGGCAGGGTTCCGGCGCAACGGCCTGGACGGGCTCATTGCCATCGGCGGCGAGGGAACCCTGGCCGCCGCCAGGGAACTGTGCAGCCAGGGACTGCAGGTCATTGGCGTCCCCAAAACCATCGACAACGATCTCGGCGCCACTGATTACACCTTCGGCTTCGACTCGGCGGTCCAGACGGCAACGGAAGCCATCGACAGGCTGCGGACCACCGGGGAATCGCACCACCGGTGCATGGTGGCGGAGGTGATGGGACGCAACGCCGGATGGATTGCCTTGCACGCCGGCATGGCCGCCGGCGCCCATGCCATCCTGATCCCGGAACATCCCGTGACGCTGGACCAGGTTGCCGCCTGGGTTATGTCCGCCCACGGCCGCGGGCGGGCACCGTTGGTGGTTGTAGCCGAGGCGTTCACCCCCACCGGACAGGCGGCACCGTACGCTCCCCGTGGCCTGGACACGTTCGGCCGGCCCCGGCTCGGAGGTATCGGGCGCCTGCTTGAAGAGGAACTGCAGCTCATGACCGGCCTCGAGACCCGGGCCACCGTCCTCGGACACATCCAGCGCGGCGGCGAGCCGACTGCCTACGACAGGGTGCTCGCCACCAGGCTGGGCATCGCCGCCGTGGACGCTGCGGCCAACGGCAGGTGGGGGACCATGGTGGCCCTGCGGGGCACAGACATTGTGCCCGTGGGGCTGGAGGAGGCCCTCGGAACACTGAAGCTGGTACCCGAGGAACGGTACCTGGAGGCAGCTGTCCTGTTCGGCTGAACGCCGGTTACGAAGACTCCCTTGCTCTGGGCGCCTGGCGCGGCGGGCACCTCCGCTGCAGTGCCGCGAACGCCTGGACCGCCGCGCTGCCTGCCATGCCGGTGGCGGCCGATACTGCCAGAAGGTCCGGTGGCGGCCACTGAAGCCGGAGGAATTCGGTGGCCGGAGGTACGGTGAACAGCACGAAAAGGCCGGCGTACATACCCGCAAGGATCAATCCCTTCGTCCAGGTGAGCGGGCGCGACGCCGTGACCAGGATCCACGATGCCAGCAGGGCAAGGGTGATGATGGCAGCAGACTGGCCGGCAGCTGTTCCCGCCAGGCCGATGGTGCCCGCGTACCCGCTGACTCCGGCCACGCACAGGGCTGCGCACAGTCCTGCGGGCAGCGAAAAAGACAGGGACCGTCTCAGAAAGCCCGGCGTGTACCGCTCTCCGCCGGGCTGCAAGGCCAGGAAGAACCCGGGGAGCCCGATGGTCAGGCCATCGAGGATGGACAGCTGCCGCGGCAGGAACGGGAACGGCCACAGGAGCAGCGCGAAGACGAGGGAGATGGCGGTGATGTAGACCGCCTTGCTGAGGAAGACCACGGAGACCCGCCCCACGTTGCTGATGGCCCGCCGTCCCTCTGCAACAACCGCCGGCAATCTGTCGAAGCGGCCGTCCAGGAGCACCAGCCGGGCCACTGCCTTCGTCGCCGGCGATGCCGTGTCCATGGCGATCCCCAGATCGGCCTCCTTGAGCGCAAGGACGTCGTTGACGCCGTCCCCGGTCATCGCCACAGTGTGGCCGCGCCGCTGCAGTGCCTGCACCATGTCGCGCTTCTGCGCCGGGGTGACGCTGCCAAAGACGTCGTAGTCCTCCATGGCCTGCTCCAGGAGGGCAGGGTTTGTGGGAAGGGTGCGGGCATCGCAGGCTCCGGTACCACCCATTCCCATGGTGCGGGCCAGGACGGCCACTGTGCGGGGGTCGTCGCCGGAGATGATCTTGAGGGTGACTCCCTGGCCCCGGAAGTAGTCGAGCGTGGCCGCCGCATCCTTCCGGATGTCTTCGCGGAAGGTCAGCAGCAATTCCGGTTCAAGGGTGTCAGGGAGGCCACCACCCTCTGCCGCGCCCGGTGGCAGGGAACCGGGCACGTGCGCCAGTGCGAGTGTCCGCAGCCCCGTGGCGGCCAGGGCATTGGCCCTCCGGTGCGCCTCACCCAGCAGGGCTGATGCTCCCAGGACGGCACTGGGAGCCCCCAGCACCCAGCTGCCTCCGGCACCGCCCGCGGAGGGAAAGGTGACCGAACTCCATTTCCTGGTTGAGTCGAATGGCACGGACGAGGATTCGGCCAGCAGTCCGTCCCCGGGGAAGGCGGCCCCGATGGCCGCTGCCGTGGTGCTGGCTTCGGGCCTGGCTCCAAACCACGCCAGCGCATCCTTCCATCCCTCGGCTGGTGGCATCCCGGCATCGTGGAGCGCGTCAAAAGCGATGGCACCCGTGGACAAGGTTCCGGTCTTGTCCAGGCACAGGACATCAACCCGGGCCAGTATCTCCACGGCTGCCAGTTCCTGGACCAGGACCATCTGCCGGGAGAGCCGCAATCCGCCCGCCGCGAAGGCGATGCTGGTCAGCAGGACCAGGCCGAGGGGAATCATGGCAATCAGGCTCGCCACCACGCCCACCGCAGCCGTTACCCAGCGGCCGGAACTGAAGGCCCCGGCCCAGCCGCCCGCATCCTGGATCTGTGCGTTCGCGACGAGTGCCGCCGTCGGGAGCAGCAGCCAGGTGATGACCTTGAGGACCCTGTCCAGGCCGGCCCGGATCTCGGAAGTGACGAGCGAGAAGCGTTTCGCTTCGGCGGCGAGCCGCGCGGCGAACGTCCCTGCCCCAACCCTGGTTACCACCGCCCGCGCGCTGCCGGCGAGGATCAGCGACCCGGACAGCAGGTCCGCTCCGGCGGATTTGGGTACCGGCTCCGATTCGCCGGTCAGGAGCGACTCGTCCGCCTCGATGAAACCGTCGTCGAGGAGCCGCAGGTCCGCCGAAACCTGGTCTCCGGCGCTGAGCAGGACGACGTCGTCGGGGACCAGGTCTTCTGCCGGGATCCACTGCGGGACCCCATCCCGTATGACCCTGCTGCGGGCGGCCTGGAGGATTGCCAGGTGGTCAAGGGATTTCTTGGCCCGGTACTCCTGGACGATGCCGATGACGGCGTTGCCCAGGGCGGAAAAGCCAAAGAGCGCATCCCGCCACTGGCCAAGCACGAACAGCAGGACGAAGCTGCCTGCCACGATGCCATTGAACAGGGTGAAAACATTTGCCCGGACGATCTCCCACAGGCTGCGGCTGGTGGCGGCGGGGACGCTGTTCGTTTCGCCCCTGGCGGTCCGTTCCGCAACCCCGGCCGAGCTCAGGCCAGCTTCTTCAGCCTGGTGATGACGGTGGGGCATGGCGGCTGGGCCAGGACGGCGTGGGCGGTGGACCCCAACAGGAGCCTGCTGAAGCTGCCGCGGCCACGGCTGCCCAGCACCAGCAGCCTCGCTGTGGCACCGGCACGGAGCAGCGCGTCGGCGGGTTCCAGGGCGGTCTCGAGGACATCGTGCACCGCCAGGCCGGGGTAGTCCTGGCGCAGTCCGGCAACAGTCTCGGAGAGGACCACCTGCTCCTCCTCAATGACGTGCAGGGCGAAACTGCCGGACGGAAGCCCCGCCCTGATCCACCGGTTGGGACCCGTGAAGGCGTAGAGGACCGTGAGCTCCTCACCCAGCGCATCGGCCTCGGAGGCTGCGAAAGCCACGGCCTGGGTGGCCTGTTCGGACCCGTCGACGCCAACCACGATGCCGCGGCCATCAGCTTTCCCCGGGCCGATGACGGCCACCGGGCAATCGGCGACCGCCGCCGCCTGCAGTGCCCGGTCCGTCATGGCACCGCGGGATTGCCCGCTGCTGCCCAAAACCAGCATCGCCGCTTTCCCGGAATAGCGGCCCAGGGAGGCGCCGATGCTGCCCTCCAGCATTTCGTGCGAGACCTCCAGGCCCGGTTCCTGGCTGCGGATCCGGTCGGCGGAGTTCTTCAGCAGGTCCTCCCCGGAGGTGCGCAGCACATCAATGTAGGGGAGCGCCTCAAGCGCTTCGCCCGCCATCCAGTGGTCATCCAGGACGGACAGGAGCACCAGCGGCAGACGGAGCCGGGTGGCGCGGGCCGCAGCCCATGCCAGGGCTGCCCGGGATGCTTCGGACTCGGTGACGCCGACGGCGATGGGCTTGGTGGTATCCATGGCTGACCTTCCTTGGGGGTGCCTGGGTGGGGATGAATGTGTGTGGGTGAGCGGAAAAGTCAGCGTTCGCCGGCAGGTTCCTGCGGAGCCCAGCTCGACGGGGGAGCGATGACGAACCGCCTCCCGGTGACGTCGGCGGGGGTGACGCGGACCAGTCGGTCCTTGGTCCCGGCTTGCCAGGGGGACAGGCGGCCGTCGCTGGCCTCCCGGTGGGACGCGGCGTCGTCCGCCGCCTCGGCGCGGCCTTTGACCACCACGCTCCAGGCGATGGTGCCGTACTGGTTGAATCCGTCGGCCTCCAGGGATACGGCCTGGCCGTCTGGCAGCGAATCCAGCGTTGTTCCCTCGCCGGTGCGGATGAGCACCGTGCCGTTGCTCGGAACAAAGTTGACCGGAAGGATTTCGACCGTGTCCCCGTGCGGGAAGGCGATCCTGCACACCGGCGTCGACTGCAGGTATTTCCAGCAGTCATGAACGCCCAGAATTTCCGCTTCCGCTTCCACAGCACCTGTATCCATGGCCGTAGCTTAGGTCCGGGAATCCGGGCGGGGTAGGGAAGAAGGTCCCGGTGCGTGAATTATGCGGGCTGCGGGCATTCCCCGCCCCTTGATCCTCTCCTAGGATGGTGCCAAGCCCTCTGTTGCGTGCCCAGGCGCAGGCGGGTCCGCCGGGGATGCATCACCCTGGACGCTGCACAGCTGCTGGAAGCCTGCAATGGCGCGGGCCGCTTCAACAGGAGGTCCGACGTGAGTACTGAGCCGTGGCGTTCGCCCATGCGGGAGCGCGCCGAAGACCTCCTCCGCGACTTTGTCTCCCGCGCCGACGAACTGCTGCAGACCCAGGACAGGATGAACGGCCTGCTGTCCGCCGTCGTGGGCCTGGCCGAAGACCTCAGCCTCGAAACCGTGCTCGACAGGCTTGTGCGCTCGGCCTGCGAACTGGTGGGTGCGCGCTACGGCGCCCTGGGGGTCATTGGTGAGGACCGCAGCCTCAGCCACTTCATCACCGTGGGGATCGATGAGCAGGGCATCAGGTCCATCGGGGACCTGCCCACCGGGCACGGCGTGCTGGGACTGCTGATCCGGGAGCCGCGGCCGCTGCGCCTCCACGACCTGGGCCAGCACCCCATCGCTTCCGGGTTCCCCCAGAACCATCCCCCCATGAAGACCTTCCTCGGCGTCCCCGTGCGGGTGCGCGACGTCGTCTTCGGCAACCTCTACCTCACGGAAAAGACCGGCGGGCTGGATTTCACGCCGGAGGATGAGGACCTGGCTGTGGCGTTGGCGGCTGCTGCCGGCGTGGCGATCCAGAATGCGCGCCATTTCGATGACAGCAGGCGCCGGCAGAAGTGGCTGGAAGCCGGGATGGAACTGAGCAGCCGGCTGATTGTCACGCCCAGGCCCGGGGACGCAGAGAACCTGGACCTGGTGTCGGAGACCGCATTGCGGGTTTCGGATTCAGCCCTCGCCGTGATCGCTGTGCCGGCCGGTGACGGTGCCCTGCGCTGCCGTTCCTCGCTGGGCGTCCAGAGCCTGCAGGCGGGCCGGGAGATCAAAGCTTCCGGCGTCGTCGACGACGTCATCAGGACGGGAAAGTCCGTGATGGTGCGGGATCCCCAGCAGGTCTTTGACGACGGTGTGGTCGAAAAGCTCGGTCCGGTACTGGTCTGCGCGCTTGGCCACAGCGGAAGTGACAACGGCGTGCTGATCCTTGCCCGACAGTCGGGTTCGGGCCCGTTCACCCAGGCAGAGGTGGAGTCCAGCGCGTTGTTCGGCAGCCGGATCGGGCTGGCGCTCGACCTCGCCCGGGTCCACGCCCTCCGTGAACAGAACCTTCTGTTCACGGACAGGGAACGGATAGCCCGCGACTTGCACGACCTGGTCATCCAGCGCCTGTTCGCCGCAGGCCTGAGCATCCAGAGCCTCCGCCGCTACACACCGGATCCGGTGGCCCATGAACGGATCGCCGCCGTCACCACGGAGCTGGATGACACCATCCGGAAGCTCCGCGACACCATCTATTCGTTGCGGACCGGCGGCAACCAGGAACCGCTGACCGGCCGCATCCTCAAGGTGGCCGAAGAAACATCCCGGGGTTACGCCGTCGTGCCCAACGTAGCCTTCAGCGGCCCTGTTGACGACACCGTCCGCGAGGACGTGGCCGGCCACCTGCTCTCCGTCCTGTCCGAAGGCCTGAGCAACGCCGCGCGGCACTCCGGGGCTGCGGACATCCGCGTGGCGGTGACCGCGTCCGCGGATGATGTGGAGCTGGTCATATCGGACAACGGCCGCGGCTTCGAAGAGCCGGCGCTGACCAGCGGGCTCGCCAACATGCGGCACAGGGCGGAGATGCTGGGCGGCAGCTGCAGCATAGACAGCGAACCGGGCATGGGGACCCGGGTCCGGTGGCGCGTCGGACTGACCTGACGGTGCCCGGCCCCGTCAGTGCGCTTCCTGGCTGTTCCTGGTGACGAACACGGCCGCCTGTGTCCTGCGTTCGAAACCGAGCTTGGCCAGGATGGACGAGACATAGTTCTTGACGGTTTTCTCGGCCAGGAACAGCTCTTCGCCGATCTGGCGGTTCGTCAGGCCCTGCCCCACCAGCGCCAGCACCTTCTTCTCCTGCGCGCTGAGCCCCTCCATCCTCGGGTCCGTCGGGGTCCGGGTCAGTCCGGAGACAATCCGTTCCCGCACCCCTGGCTCGAACAGGGAGGCGCCGGTGGCCGCCTTGCGGATACCGGCCAGGAGGTCATCGCTCCTGATCTGTTTGAGGATGTAGCCCGCAGCACCGGCCAGGACGGCTCCGCGGATGGCCTGTTCGTCGTCGTAACTTGTCAGGATCAGGCAGTTCAGCCGCGGATCGAGCGAACGGACGTCTCGGCAGACCTCGATGCCGGTGCCGTCCGGCAGGCGCCCGTCCAGGATGGAGATATCCGGCCGAAGCGCCGGGATCCGGCGTGTGGCCTCGGCAGCCGATCCGCTTTCGCCCACCACCACGAACCCTTCACCTTCCAACAGGTCTTTCAACCCCTGCCGGACAAGTTCGTGGTCGTCGAGGATGAAGACGCGAAGCGATTCCTGCGGATCTGCAGCTTCCCCCGAGCCAGACTCAAGACTTTGCACGTTACGCTCCCATTTTCATAAGGACCACACCTGCACCCGCTGCGCTGTGCGGGCAGCCCCCGGCAGGGGCAAGTACCATTCTTGCGCCCGCCGTCCGCGGATGTAAGGGACCAAAGTCGGAAATTGCCTGATATTGCTGCAGCCGCCCGGTGACCAAAGGCCCTACCCGGCCGGCTGCTCCGTCAGCAGGGTTGGAACAGACGTGCACTGGCAAACGGAAGGGAGCCCACCATGGAAGCCGGCGAACGCCAGCCCAGGATCATTGTGGGCGTGGACGGATCGGGCGCCTCGATCCAGGCCCTCCGGACTGCCCATGCCCTGGCGGGGCCGCTGGACGCTGCTGTGGAGGCATGGGCGTGCTGGGATGTACCCGCCGGTTTCGGAATCTACCTGGCCGTTGGCATTGAGGGATTCGAGTTCGCGGCGAAGCAGTCACTCCAGCAGGCGCTCGCCGATGCCTTCGGGGCCGCGGTGCCGCCGGAAATCCGCGGGCGGCTCCTGCGGGGCAGCGCAGCGCACCTCCTGATTGACGGCAGCAGGAAAGCTGCGCTTCTGATTGTCGGCCGGCATGGGCACGGCGGGTTCGTCCCGGGCTCGGTGAGTTCCGCCTGCGTGAGCCATGCCCACTGCCCGGTTTTGGTGGTTCCGGCCCAGGCAGAAGGGGCCGACGGCGGGCGCTGACCCCTGGTCTTTACCGCACCGGGTCCAGTTCCGCACCGGCCAGTTCCGCACCGGCCCGTTCCGCGCCGTCCCCTTCCGCACCGGCGTCACGGCGTTTCCGCCGGTGCCTCCGGCGTGTGCACCACCAGTACCGGGCAGTGGGCATGGGCCACCAGCGCCGAGCTGACCGAGCCCAGGAGCAGGCCGCCGAAGCCGCCGTGCCCGCGCCGGCCCACCACCAGCAGGTCAGCGTCGCGGCTGGCCTCGATCAGTGAATCCCGGGGGTGTCCGCGGACGAGGCTGGCCACGACGTTCGACGGCGTTTCGTCACCATAGGCGGCGCTGACCGCCTCATCGAGGATCTGGCCGGCCCGCTCTTCGAATCCCTCGATGCCCATCAGCATGTAGCCGGAGTAGGCCTGCGGGTAATCCCAATAGGCCCGGGCCTCGACCTTGGCGCCGAGCGGCACGGCGAGGCGCTGCGCCTGGCGCAGCGCCTCGATGGAGGCCTCCGAGCCGTCGACTCCCACGACGATCCGGCCGAACGGTGCTCCGGCAGAACCCATCTCAACTCCTTCTGGTGCGGTCACGTCCGTGTGTTGCCCTGCCCGGGCCGGCGGCTAGGGCTGGGGCGTTGTGCCTGTCCCGGGCACGGGTACTTCCTGCCGGGCGGGTTGGCCCGCCGGCGGCGGCGCTTCCCCGGGCCCCTGGTCGAGCCGGAAGGGAGGATATTCGTCCCGCATCAGCGCCGTGTAGGCCATGACGCGGTAAATCCAGCGGTTGATGCCCAGGATCAGGTCGAACAGCGGGCGCAGGTAGCGGCCGGTGAAGAGGAGCGCCACCAAGGCCACCAGTACCAGGATCCCCAGCAGCGAAATCCCGGTGGTGCGCTCATACGTGGTTCCCAGATCCGTGGTTTCCGCCCGCCACGTCCAGGCCGTGCCGGCGAGGGCAGCCACGATCAGCAGGTGTGGGATGGCCAGCAGCCACCACTTGACCAGCACCAGTCCCCGGGACAGCCGCTCCGGATAGTCCACGTCGAAGTCCGCCGGATAGTCGGTGTGCGCCAGGGTGAAAGGCGGATAGAGGTCCGTGCCGGCGGCGGCATAGGCGTAGAACGCTACCCTCCAGTTCCAGCGCATCACCCCGACGTTGAAGTTGAAGAGTGCCCTCGGGTAGCGGCCGGTGAAGAGGATCGCGAACCCGGCCACGATGGTGGTCACTGCGAAGGCAAACCACAGGAAGACCAGCACAACGAAGTGCGGAATCGCCAGGAACCACTTGACCAGCCACAGGCCCCTGGACAGACCGGGGTCCAGCTCACCGAAAAGCCGCGCCGGGTAGGGTGCCCGGTCCGCCAGTTCTGCCATGTTCTGCGTGGGCTGCTGAACCTGCACCGGAAGTCCCGGCGCACCCGGCGCACCCTGCCCCCGGGCCGGCGGGCCGGTATGGCGGCCCAGGCCCATGGCCCCAAAAACCAGCAGCGGAACACCGATCACCAAGGCAATGGCGCCGCCCACCAGCAGGCCCGTGGCGGCCGGCCGGATCAGTTCAGACCGGGCCCCGGCCTGCAGCGTTGCAGCCACGCCCTGGCTCGCATCGGCATTCATCAGGACAATCGACCAGTTGCCGGCCGCAAGGTCCCACGTGAGCTCCTGTTCGCCGGGGCCGGTTGCGGACGCAGCCCAGAACGTCTGCTGGGCGGGTGCGGCAGGGACGGCAGTTCCCGGTATGTCACGGTACTCGGCCCGGAACGGCTGCATCTCGACGTCGAGCAGTTCCGAATGGTAGACGCCGGACAGGTACTTCTCGACGTCGGACTGGGACGCGATTCCGATGAAGATGTCCTTGGCCGGGTCCACCGGGGCAGCCCGCAGCCGCAGGGTCCCCAGATCAAAGGGAAGGCGGGGCGGAGCGCCCTCGCCGATGGCATCGAGCCGGGGCGAGGTCAGCGCGTGGGATGCGACTGACAGCCGGGCCGTACCGGAGGTAAGGAAGCCGTCACCCTGCGCGGACCCCACCGCCATGGCTACGGCGCCACCGGCGAGCGCTGTGAGGCCCACCAGCGAAAGGAGGATCCCCAGGATGAGCATGATGATTGCTGCGGTTTTTCTCATGGTGTCGCCCCCGGAACTGATGGTGCGGACAATGTGGATGGCGGAATCCGGCCCCCTGCCTGGCCGGGTCCCGTTCCCGGTCAGGCCTTGTTCTTGCCGGCCTGGATCCGGGTGATGACAGTGGGGCAGGGAAGGTGCTTGAGCACCCCGTGGGCAGTGGAACCGAGCAGCAGCCGCTTGATGCCGCCGCGGCCGCGGCTTCCCACCACCAGCATCCTTGCTCCGCCTGCCGCGTGGACCAGCGCGTCAACGGGGTCCCGTTCGGTGTCCAGCACCCGGTGCACCAACAGGTCCGGGTAGTCCTCCTCGAGGCCCGCCACCGTCTCAGAGAGGACCACGCGTTCTTCTTCGGAGACCATCTCGGCCAGGCTGGCCGGGGCCAGCCCCGCATCCGTCACGGGGTCGGGCATCCTGACTGCATAGACAACGGTGAGCTCATCGCCCTCCCGGTCGGCCTCCGCAGCCGCAAAAGCGACTGCCTGCGTAGCCTCCCGGGAGCCGTCGACCCCCACCACCACGCCGGACCGTCCGGCAAGGTCCTGCGTCCCGACGACGGCCACCGGCACCTTGGCGGAGGCCGCGACCTGCAGGGCCCGGTCTGCCAGGGTTCCCCCCAGGTGTCCGGAGCCGGAACCGATCACCAGCATCGACGCCTTGCCCGAGTACTTCGCCAGCGACCCGCCCACGCTCCCGGTCAGGAGCCGTGTGGTGACCGTGGCCGGTGTTGCTCCCCGGACGCGCCCTGCCGCAATTTTCAGCAGTTGGTCGCCTGCCTCCTCCAGTACGCCGAACCAGGGGTAGGGCTCGGCCACCCAGCGGTCGTCCACGACGTGGAGGACGGCCAAAGGTGCCCCGGACTTTTCGGCCCGGTGCGCGGCCCACAGCACCGCCGCCTGGCTCTGCGCCGAGTCGTTGGTGGCAACGGCAATCGGTTTACGTGATGTCATGGCCGGCTTCCTGGTCTTTCGTGTGGAGTTGTGGGCGGACGCAGGAGGCGGTGGCCGCCCCCAGCCTGGCGCGGCGACAGCACGTCTCCTTGCCTACAAGAGTGGCCGCCGGAGTCCTGCCATCTGTAGGGCCGAAAGTCACGGCTATCGGAGGACAGTTCCCACCCGAAGGGGTGCTCAGTATGCTTACTATTGTCTGGCGGTACCGTTCTGCGCTGCATCAGACCGGGTGCAGCCCCAAGGAAAGGCGTGACTATGAGTGAACAGAACCTCCCGGAGGATGGCCTGGAAATCGTTGACGAAAATGACGTGCTGCTCGATGAAACACCGGGAAGCGCAGCGTCACAGGAGCTTGACCCCGTACACGGCGAACCGGACAGCTATCCCGGTGCGGCCGAAAACAATCCGGACCGCTGGCAGGAAGACCCGCTGCTCCAGGACGAAGCTGTCCCGGGGGAAGGCAGCGAATTCGACCCCAACGATCTTGAGCGTTAGCCACGGCCACCGGCGCTGGTGCTGAAAGGCGGGGACATGAAAAGCAATGAACTCCTGCAGGATGCCTTCGTGCGCATCAGCGATGCCGTGGCGGAGACGCTCAAGGGCCTCGATGAAGAAGCCCTGCACCATCGCCCGGCCGGCACCGGCAACCCCATCGCCTGGCTTCTCTGGCACCTGGCCCGGGTGGAGGACGCACAGGTTGCCTCCGCTGCAGGCCTGGAGCAGGTATGGACGCACGCGGGTTTCGCTGCCCGCTTCGGCCTCCCGCTGACGGACCGGGACACCGGCTACGGGCACACCAGCGGGCAGGTGGACTCTGTCCGCGCCACGGCAAGCCTGCTGGGGGACTGCTACGGCGCGGTCCACCGGCAGACCATGCAAGTCCTCGGTGAACTGGCAGACCAAGACCTTGACCGGACCGTGGACACCAACTGGGACCCTCCGGTGACCCTCGGAGTCCGGCTTGTCAGTACCCTCGCCGACTGCCTGCAGCACGTGGGCCAGGCAGCCTACGCGAAAGGCCTGGTGGCCGCACGTCACGGCAGCGGCCGTGCGTGAACTGGTGGTCCTGGGCACAGCATCGCAGGTACCCACCCGTACCCGGAACCACAACGGGTACCTGCTCCGCTGGGACGGGGAGGGGCTGCTCTTCGATCCCGGCGAAGGGACACAGCGCCAGATGATCCACGCCGGAGTTTCGGCAACGCAGGTCACCAGGATCTGCCTCACCCACGTCCACGGCGACCACTGCTTCGGGCTCCCCGGCGTCCTGTCCAGAATGGTGCTGGACGGCGTCAACCACCCGGTCCACCTGCACTACCCGGCCTCCGGGGATGCTGTGGTGCGGGCGCTGGTCTCTGTCAGCACGCCCGGCCTGGACCTGTGGCTCCATCCCCATGGCGCCGCCGGTGAGGTGGCGGAAGGCCTCCACATCCGGCCGCTCAAGCACCGGATAGAGACCTACGGGTACCGCCTCACCGAGCCCGAGGGCTTTACGTTCCTGCCCCACCGCCTCGCGGCAGCGGGCATCGCCGGGCCGGACGTCGGCCGCCTCCTGCGCGAAGGTACCCTTGCCGGCGTCGGACTCGCCGATGTCAGCGTTCCGCGCCCCGGGCAGCGTTTCGCGTTCGTCATGGACACCGCACCGTGCGACGGTGCCGAAGACCTTGCCGACGGCGCCGACCTCCTGGTCGCCGAGTCCACCTTCAGCGACGACGACGGCGGGCTGGCGGAGGAATACCGCCACCTCACCGCCGGGCAGGCTGGCGATTTGGCGGGACAGGGGAGCGCGCGGACGCTGGTGCTCACGCACTTCTCGTCCCGGTACGGCAACGACGTCACCTTCCTGGCCCGGCAGGCGTCCGCCCGCGCCAAGGGTGCCACTGTGATCGCCGCCGACGACCTCCAGCGCATCCGCCTTCCGAACCGCCGCGGGGGGCCTGCAACGGCCGCCGCGGGGATAGGGTTAAAACCATGACCGCTGCTGCAGAATCGACTGTCGCCCTGGGTGGCCGCTTCGCCCGCGAACTCAACGAGCTGGCGGTGCCCTGGGAGGCGGAGGAAGCCCCGGACCCCAAACTCCTGGTACTCAACGGACCGCTCGCCGCGGAACTGGGGCTCGACCCGGCGTACCTGGGCTCGGAAGAGGGAGCGCGGTTCCTGCTGGGCAACCACGTCCCGGAAGGTGCCACGCCTGTGGCCCAGGCCTACGCCGGGCACCAGTTCGGCGGCTACTCGCCCCTCCTCGGTGACGGCCGCGCGCTGCTGCTGGGTGAGCTGGAGGATGCCCGCGGACGGGTGAAGGACCTCCACCTGAAAGGCTCCGGCCGCACGCCATTTGCCCGCGCCGGTGACGGCCGTGCCGTCGTCGGGCCCATGCTCCGCGAATACGTGGTCAGCGAGGCCATGCACGCCCTCGGCATCCCCACCACCCGCTCCCTCGCCGTCGTGGCTACCGGACGGCAGGTGCGCCGGGATGACATGCTTCCCGGCGCCGTGCTGGCCCGGGTGGCCGGCAGCCACCTTCGGGTGGGCAGTTTCCAGTATGCGCGGGCCACGGAAAACACCGAGCTCCTGCGCCGGCTGGCGGACCATGCCATCAGCCGCCACTATCCGGACGCCGCGGCGGAGGAGAACCCCTACCTCGCCCTGTACCGGGCCGTGGTGGCTTCGCAGGCCTCGCTCGTGGCGCAGTGGATGCTGGTGGGGTTCGTCCACGGTGTGATGAATACAGACAACATGACCATCTCCGGCGAAACGATCGATTACGGCCCCTGTGCCTTTATGGACGCGTTCAACCCGGCCGCCGTGTACAGCTCCATCGACGTCGGCGGCCGGTATGCGTACGCCAACCAGCCGGTCATGGCCGAATGGAACCTGGCCCGCCTCGCCGAAGCCATGCTGCCGCTCATCGACGAAGACCAAAAGGCGGCGGTTCCGGTGGCCGTGGAGGCGCTGGGCGGGTTCCGGCGGTATTACAGTGCGGCGTGGTTTGGCGGCATGGCCACCAAGCTGGGCCTGGCTGCGGGGAAGCCGGATACGGCGGCAGCCGAGGAGGTCTCTGACCTGGTGGACGGCGTCACCGGCATCCTCAAGGACGGCCCGGTGGACTACACGCTCTTCTTCAGGAACCTGGCCAAGGCCGCCCGGGGTGACAGCCGGCCTGTCCGCGGGATGGTCATGGACCTGGCTGCGTACGATGCCTGGGCCGAACGCTGGCAGAAGCTGGGGCCGGATGCCGGGCTGATGGACCGCACCAATCCCGCGTACATTCCGCGGAACCACCTCGTCGAAGAGGCGCTGGCCGCGGCTACCGGCGGGGACCTGGATCCACTGCACGGGCTGCTGGAAGCGGTGACGGCGCCGTACAGCGAACGCCCCGGCATGGAGCGGTACGCCGAGGGCGCCCCGGAGGACTTCGGGACGTACATGACCTTCTGCGGCACCTGAGCCTGAGTTTGGTTACGCAGTAAAAAGGGCGGCAGCCGGGATGTCCCGGCTACCGCCCTTTTTGCAGCTCTATGCGCTGGAAGCTACCTGCCCAGCAGGCTATGCGACCCGTACGTAGGAGGCTGCACCAACCCAGCTGACGGAGTGCACCTGGGTCTGGCTGCCGTTGACGCCGCCGCTGACCATCTGGCCGTCACCGGCGTACACGCCGACGTGGCCGGCGGAGATGACGAGGTCACCGGGGGCGGGGGTGCCCACCACGGTGCCGTACTGGAAGAACTGGCCGGGAGCCAGGTCTCCGACGGACTTGCCGACGGCGCGCAGGGCCTTCTCCACCATGGCGGTGCAGTCCTGGGTGACGCCGACCTGGCCGTAAGCGTTGGCGAGGATGGCAGCGCCGGTGCCCGAGCCGGTGGCCGCAGGCGTTGCCGAGGCGTAGCCGAGGTTCATGCCGGTGTTGGCGGGAGCAGTGCTTGCGGTCTGGACCGGTGCCGCTGCCGGAGCAACGGCCGGAGCGGCCGGTGCTGCGTAGCCGGCGCCGGGAATGGCAATCTGGTCACCGGGGTAGATGATCGAGGAAACGTCGAGGCCGTTGGCTGCCAGGACGTCGTTCAGGCCAACCCCGTAGGCGGACGCAATGGCGCCGAGGGTGTCACCGGAAGCAACCGTGTGGACGTTGCCGGCAGCGGCTGCAGGGGCAGCGGCTACGGGCGCGGCAGGAGCCGAGTATGCCTGGACGTTAGTGGTTTCGGTGCTGTCCGGGCCGGTCACGCCTGCATGTGCCGGAGCTCCGACGCCGAACGCAATGCCCGATGCTGCGGCTACTGCGAGTGCCGGGCGTCCAAAGGTCCGGGCCTGGGCCTTGGCCGTCACGGCCAAACCCTGCAGCGCGATGGAGCCGGCCGGAGTAGCGCGGTGACGGGCGGTGGTGAAATTTTTTGACACGGTTGATCGCCTCTCCCATGCCTGCGGGGTGAGCTGTCGGGTTCGGGCTGGAGATACCCGGCCGGTAACGCACTTCGTCAGGGACGGAAGGCGATATCGACTTAACCCCAAGGCTTCGGTGAAGCCGCGGAAACTTGGTTCCCCCGTCCCTGCCAGCTGGAAAGCGATTGAATCCCGGTTCAGCGGCAGGGCTCGGCAAGCTGAGGGGAATGTCCCGCTTGGGAGGGACACGTGTATGACCATAACCCGACGTTCACCCGATTGTCACATTTGGATAACATACGAGGCGGACCTCTCGGATGAAGCCATCGGCCGGATGGCGGCCCGGAACGCCGCGGTGACCTCGGATGATGCCCGGTGCCTAGCCGGTCTGGCAGGCCTGCGTAACAAAGTCATAAAGTTGCGCACGCAACGGCCCGCCGGCGGCCACTTTCAGGACGCCTTCCCGGGTCCCGACCGTAACGGTGAGGGGCAGCAGGGTGCCCACTTTGTCTTCCGCCACGGCGTGCGGATCGCACCGGGCGGGGCGCACCCGCAGGGCCAGGGCAGTGCCGGTTTCCCCCGTCCGGACCGTCACGTTCCGCGGCCACGGCTCAGCCCCGGACTCGGGCCCGGCCTCCGCCAGCAGGGGAGTGCCGCCCACGCTGTGCAGCGTGAGGGGCGGAGTCCCTCCGGGGGCCGTCGGCTGGGGGCTGATGCGAAGGAGGACGACGGCGGTGCGGCCGTCCGCCGCCACCTCAAGGTGCGGGTCCAGGGCCAGTCCGGCCACCTTCGCGGCGTCGGCGGCCAGGCAAAGCTCGCTGTTGTTGCGCGGCAGCACGCCGAAGGGATCCGGCGCCGGAAGGCTAAGGGCTGCCGGCTGCTGTCCGGCTGCAGCGAAGGAAACCGTGGCGCTGGCCTGCGGCGATGCCGTTGCCAGGTCGGCGCAGGCGGGGGGTGGAAGCTGTGCGGGCACGCTTTTGGGCTGGTGCGGCGGAAGCTCCAGGCTGCCAGCTTGTGGGGTCCACGCGATGTCCCCGTTGAACAGCGGGGAAGTGACGCGCGCCAGGTCCACTGTGAGGAGAACGTCCGTGGTGTTGGTGAGCTGGAGCAGGATGGCGTGCTGCCCGTACTGGTCGCGGGACTGGTTTACCTCGATGGTGACCGGTCCGGGGGCGGCGGCAGCGGGGGACGCTGCAGGGGTGGGCGGCTGCGGGCTGCAGGCTGATACCGCCAGTACTGCCGCGGTCAGGAATGGCAGCACGCGGTCGCCGGTTTCCGGTCTTGCTGTCCGTGCGGAGGCGGGGCCGCGGCGGATTGCTGTGGTGCGTGGTGTGCTGGCGCCGGCCATGGGCACAGTCTAGGGCTGTGGCGCGGCTTCCGTCTCTGCTGGATAACAATCCACAGCTGTAAACCCTCAACCTGTGGTTGAGCCCGTAGGCTACGGGACTATGTCCCAGTTCGTTACCAAACTGAAGTCCGCGGTGCTCGGCGGACTTCTGGTGTTTACCCTGCTGGGCGCGGCCCTGGTTCCGGCGTCGGCCGCGGACCTCCCGCCGGAGGGATACCCCTCCTGGGAAGACGTCCGGCAGGCCAGGGAGTCTGAAGCGGGAACAGCGGCCGGGATCACCCGGATCGGCAGCCTCCTCGCCGGTTTGCAGGCGGATGCAGAAACGCTTGGCGGCGCGGCCGTGACGGCTGCAGCGGAGTACGCCACTGCCGAAGCGGCACTCACCGCAGCCAACAGCCGGGTCGAAGCCCTGGCGGCGCAGTCCGCAGCAGCCAACGGGGAACTGCAGCAGCACCGCAGGGAGATCGGCGCCCTTGCCGTGCAGTCGTACAAGATGGGTTCAACCACGGCCGGATTCTTCATGGCCCTGGACGCCCTTGAGTCCGGCAGCGTCCACGGACTCAACATGGTGGAGCTGGTGGGCGCGAAGACGGCCGGCCTGGTGGACCGCGCGGCGTCCGCCGCGAAGGTGGCATCGTCCCTGGGTGAACAGGAGAAAGCTGCACGCTCCGAACGGGAAAACCTGGCCAAGGAGGCCGGGACCAGGCTTGCCGGGGCCAGATCGGCGCAGGACGCCGTAGCCCGCCACATCAGTGAAGAGCAGCAGCACGGCGGTGAACTCACTGCACAGCTGGCCTCACTCAAGGGAATAACCGCGGCCGTTGAGGGGGAGTTCCGGCAGGGCCAGGCCGCCCTCGCCGCTTATGAAGCCTCGCAGGCAGCCAAGCGGGCCGCCGCCCGGGAACAGGCCCAACGGGACTCGGACCGGGCAGCGAAAACCGCAGCAGACGCCCGCGTGGAGGTACCACCGCCCGCGGCCGCGGCGCCGCCGGGAGTTGCCGGTCCCGCGCCGGCGAACCCGGATCCGGTGAAGCCCGCTCCGGCGAACCCGGCCCCGGCGCCCCCGCCGCCGGCCCAGCCGGTGCCGCCGCCCGTCGTCGTACCCTCCGTTCCCGGTGGTGCCGTCAACGATCCT
Organism: Pseudarthrobacter equi; assembly: GCF_900105535.1. NCBI lineage: Bacteria > Bacillati > Actinomycetota > Actinomycetes > Micrococcales > Micrococcaceae > Pseudarthrobacter > Pseudarthrobacter equi. The sequence continues at coordinate 2,691,729 of NZ_LT629779.1, read as the reverse complement.
GCCGGAGCGAAGAGCTACGCCGCCGGACGCCTGGGCGCCTACGGCTGGGGCCAGGATCAGTTCCTGTGCCTGGCGCAGCTGTGGACCAAGGAGTCGAACTGGCAGACCACGGCCACCAACCCCTACTCGGGCGCCTACGGGATCCCCCAGGCCCTGCCGCCCGGGAAGTACGCGAGCGCCGGCAGTGACTGGCTGACCAGCTACCGGACCCAGGTTGAGTGGGGTCTGGGATACATCCGCGACAGGTACGGCTCGCCCTGCGGAGCCTGGAGCCACTCGATGGCGAACAACTGGTACTGACGCAGGACTAGGCTTTTCCCATGGCTGACTACGAACGCTTCCGGCTGCTGCTCGAAGAGGAGCGGCAGCTGAAACTGGCCCTGCTGCCGGCGTTGCGGGCGGACATCGCCGCCGCCAACTCCGCCCGCCAGGGAGCCAACGTGGATGACGAACACGATCCCGAGGGTGCCACCATCGCCTTCGAGCTGTCCCAGGCCTCGGCGCTGCTGAACCAGAGCTCGGCCGGCCTGGACCAGGTGGAAGCGGCCCTGGCCCGGATCGCCGCCGGAACGTATGGCAGCTGCGCCGTATGCGGCCGGCCCATCGCCGAAGGCAGGCTTGAGGCCCGGCCGTGGACGCCGTACTGCATCGACCACGCAGCCGCAGGGCGCTCGTGAGCACCGGTCCGGACGCCGTCGCCGAGGCGGCCGGTTTCATCGACCGCACGCTGCAGAACGAGGGCGCCTGGTACCGCGCGGACGACGTCGGCAGCAGGTTTGGCGGCACCCTCGGCTCCTACGGTTCCTCAGTGGGCGCCGTGCGCGGGACCATCCGCGACGCCCTCCGCAAGTTCAAGGAGCTGGACCACGATGCCGTGGTCCGGCTTGCCTCGGAACTGTGGGGCCAGCCGAAACCGGGCGCCCGGCCGGTCTTCGAACGCCGCCAGGCCGCGGTGGTGCTGCTCCAGTCGCGGGTGGCCCTGCTGCGGCACTCGGATCTGACCCGCGTTGAGGGATTCCTCCGCTCCGCGCATGCACCCGAACTTGCCGATCCGCTCGTCACCGACGTTCTGCGGCCGCTCCTGGAGAGGCTGGAGCACCGCAACCGGCAACGCGCTGAAACCGTGCTGGCCCGATGGGGTGCCGACCCGGACGCCCACCTGCGGGCGGCAGCAGCAACACTGTCCCACCACAAAGGAGAATGACTATGGACGATCCCTTTAATCTCGAGCGTTTCGTTGCGGCCCAAAACGGCGGAACGTATGACCAGGCGCTGGCCGAGCTCCAGCTCGGGAACAAGACAGGCCACTGGATGTGGTTCATCTTCCCCCAGATCGCAGGCCTGGGGCAGAGCGCAACATCCCGCAAATACGCCATTGCCTCCCTGGCGGAAGCGCGGGCCTACCTGGAACATGACGTGCTGGGCCCGCGCCTGCTTGAGTCCGCGCAGGCACTGACCCACCACGCCGGGCGCTCCGCAGAGGACATCCTGGGTGGCATCGACGCCCGCAAGCTGCAGTCGTCCATGACCCTGTTCCTCCGCGCCGCGCCCGGCGAAACGGTATTCAAGACGGTCCTCGCCCAGTTCTTCGACGGCCAGCCGGACGGGTCCACCGACTCGCTGCTTGCCGACCAGGACGCGGAATAGCCGCTACGGCGTGGGGCTGCCGCCGTTGACGTTCAGGGTCTCGCCCACCACGTAGCTGGATTCCGGTGACGCAAGGAACACGTACGCCGGCGCCAGTTCGGCCGGCTGCCCGGCACGGCCCAGGGGAGTGGACTGGCCGAACTCCGGCAGTTCTTCCTTGGGCTGTCCGCTGCTTACCTGCAGCGGCGTCCAGATGGGACCCGGCGCCACGGCGTTGACCCTGATGCCCTTGGGCGCCAGCTGCTGGGCCAGGCCCTTGGTGAAGTTGTTGATGCTGGCCTTGGTGGTGGCGTAGTCCACCAGCGTGGGCGAGGGGTTGTACGCCTGGATGGACGTGGTATTGATAATGGTCGAACCGGCCGGCATGTGCGCCAGGGCCGCTTTGGTCAGCCAGAACATGGCGTAGACGTTGGTTTTTACCGTGTGGTCGAACTGTTCGTCGGTGATGTCCGCCAGGTCCTCCTGGGCCACCTGCTTGCCGGCGTTGTTCACCAGAATGTCCACACTGCCCAGGACGGCCACGGCGGTTTCCACCACTTCGCGGCAGACTGCAGGATCCTTGAGGTCGCCCGGCACTTTGATGGCCTTGCGCCCGGCCGCCTCGATGATCCCCGCGATCCTGGCCGCGTCCTCTTCCTCCTGCGGCAGGTAGGACAAAACTACGTCGGCACCCTCCCGGGCGAAGGCGATGGCTGTTGCCGCCCCGATGCCGGAATCGGCGCCGGTAACGATCGCCTTGCGGCCTTCGAGTCGCCCCGTGCCGCGGTAGGTCTCCTCGCCGAGGTCGGCCTTGGGAGCCAGTTCGGCGTCCAGGCCGGGTTCAGGCTGGTGCTGCTTGGGAGGGGAGATGTGCTCGTAGGCGGTGACCGGATCGCGGAATGTGTACTGGTCTGTCATGGTTTCCTCCTGCTGGTACGGCTGGATTCTCGAAGCTAAGCATGCTTACGTTTCCAGCCTAGGCACCCGGGGGCCGGCTGCCAAGCCGGGCTACCGCCGCTGTACCTCCACCAGGTGCACCCCGGCGAGCCGGCCGCCGCTAACCACGGCCGTCATGTACGTGCACGCGGGCTGCCGCCGGCGGTCCGTGGGGGATCCCGGGTTCAGCAGCCGCAGGCCCCGCGGCGACGTGGTGTCCCACGGGATGTGGCTGTGACCGAAAACCAGGACATCCGCGTCCGGATAGAGCGCCTCGCAGTGCAGTTCACGGCCCTTCGCCTGGCCGGTCTCGTGCACCATCGCAAAACGGACGCCGTCCAGGGTGACGGCTGCCGTTTCGGGCAGCCGGGCGCGGAGATCCGCGCCGTCGTTGTTGCCATAGACACCCACCAGTTGCCTCGCGCGCTGCTCCAATTCATCAAGCAGCGAGGCGTCCACCCAGTCTCCGGCGTGGAAGACCACGTCAGCACGTTCGACGGCGGACCACACCTGGGCGGGCAGTTCCCGGGCGCGCTTGGGGACGTGGGTATCGGCGATCAGGAGGATGTTCAGCGGCATGGGGAAATCCTGCCACGGGGACCTGTCCGGGCCCGCCCCGGAGTCGTAATCTGGGGGCTTGGAGGTGAGTGCCATGGAGGCTGCACAGGGCGACCGCATCATTGTGCACGGAAGGACTGTGGGTGCAACGGACCGTCACGGCGTGATCCTGGAAGTCCGGGGCGAAGGCGGCGCGCCGCCGTATGTGGTCCGCTTCGACGACGGCCACGAAACCGTCATGTACCCCGGCGGTGATTTCGCCGTCGACCACGGACACGCCAACTGACCCTCCGCCGGCCGCCCTCCGGCGCAGCGGACCTGTCAGACTGGGACGATGGACCACGCTTCCGTCGCCGCATCGTCGATTCCGCCTGTCCGCACCGGCCCCCGCAACCCGGGCGATGCCTGGGTGGAAGGGGACCGCGGCCGCTTCTGGGGCCGGTTCGGCGCCGCCGGCGTCCTGGCCTGGGACCCGGCCAGGGGTGTACTGCTGCAGCACCGCGCCGTCTGGAGCCACAACGGGGGAACCTGGGGGTTGCCGGGCGGCGCCCTGCACGAAGGGGAGGACGCGGTGTCCGGGGCGCTCCGCGAAGCCCACGAGGAGGCTGCCGTCCCCGCCGGGCACGTGGACGTGCTGTTCACGTCGGTCCTGGACCTGGGCTACTGGTCCTACACCACGGTGGTGGTCAAGGTCCGCGAGCCTTTCGAGCCCGTGATCAGCGACCCCGAAAGCATCGAACTGCTGTGGGTGCCGCTGCCCGAGGTGGCGGACAAGGAGCTGCATCCCGGATTCGGCGCCGCGTGGCCCGGCCTCCGGGAACGGCTGGCCTAGTAGTCCTTGCCGTATTCGGCGTGGACCAGGATGGGCAGATGGTCCGACTTGCCCCGGGGCAGCGTTTCGACGCTGGTGATGTCCAGTCCCAGGGACGTGGCGAAATCGAAGTGGCCCTTGAAGACCTTGTAGCGGGTGTAGGTGCGCCGGTTGCTGAGGGACAGGGCGTAGCCGGAATTCTTCATGTGCAGATGCAGGTTCTTGGTGAAGAACGGGTAGTTGAAGTCGCCCACCATCAGCGTCATCAGGCCCTTGCCCATGCTCAGCAATTCGGCGTGGGCGGCGTGGATCTGCTTGCGCCGCAATGAATTCGACGCTGTGAGCGGGGCGGCGTGGAAGGACCCGATGACCAGTTCGTGCTGCGTTTCGTTGTCCATCACACGGGTTCCGATCAGCCGCTCATGAGCCGGCGCCAATACCCGGTCATGCATCGATTTCTGCAGCGCAAAGGACTGGGTATCCAGGGCCGTGAAGCGGCTGGTCCGGTAATAGATCGCCAGGCCCAGCCGGTTCCCCTTGGTGGCGTCCGCCAGATGGAGCGGGCCCAGGGTTTCCGGCAGGTCCGCCGCATCAACTTCCTGCAGGCACAGCGCATCGATGTCATGATTCCGGGCGAGGGCAAGCAGTTCGCCGCTCGCTGCGTGCTTGCGGAGGTTGTAGCTGATGACGCGCATGAAACACCTCTTCCGAGGGTTGCTGACAGGACCAGTTCCTGAGTCTAGTCCGCGGCCGGACCCTGCGCTCAAACATTTCGCCGCGACCCGCTGGCCACCATTCTGCGGCGTCCGGATAGAGTTAGTGGCAATTCACTGGGATTTCCTGAAAGGCCACTGTTGACTGACGAACTCCCCGAACTGGCCGAAGGCAGCGCCTACTACCAGGCCCTTGGCGGCGGACATTTCCGCTCCACCATCCACGCCCAGGGCGCCTGGAACACGCACGAGCAGCACATGGCACCGGCCTCCGGCCTGCTGGCGGATGCCCTGGAGCGGCTCCAACCGCGGCCCGGGATGCGGATGGCGCGGCTGAGCTACGAGATCCTGGGCCTGATTCCCGGCGGGGAATTCCACATCGAGGCCACTGTGCTGCGGCCCGGCAGGACCATCGAGCTGCTCCAGGCTGAACTTGTGGCCCAGGGCAGGACTGCCATCCGGGCCACCGCCTGGCGGATGGTCACCAGCGACACCTCAGCGGTTGCCGCCATTGAAGACACCGCCATCCCCGGCCCGGAAGACTGCAAGCCCTACGACGGGTCCGCCATCTGGCCCGGCGGCTACATCCGGTCCCTGGAGATGCGGGTGGCGGAAGGACACCGTCCCGGCGCGGGGAAGGTCTGGCTTCGCACGGCGCATCCGCTGACCGACCGTGAAGACAGCGGAGACCTTGCCCGCCTCATGGGGCTGGTGGACACCGCCAACGGCATTGCCGCACGGGTTCCGCCGGGACCGGACAGCTACGCCTTCCCCAACCTGGACCTGCAGATCCACATGTACCGCCGGCCCGAGGGGGAGTGGCTGGGCCTGGACAACGCCGTATCGTTCGGCCGCGACGGCATCGGCCTGACATCAACGGTCCTGCACGACCTGCAGGGCCCGTTCGGCAGGGCTGAACAGATCCTCACCCTGCGCCAAACCTAGGCGCCGGACCCATGGCTGCCACGCCCTTCCAGACGTATCGTTAACTGTGTCGTTGTATATCGTTCACGATCTCCAGAGGAGACCCTTATGCGTGGCTCAAACCCGGGATATGGATTCGGCAGCAACAACATCGATGGCCTCTGGCAGGCCATCGAGGACTTCCGTTCCCGCTTCGAAAAGCCGGAAGGCACCAGGGCCGGCAAAGGCGAGGTGCGGGCGGCGGTCCTTGCCCTGCTGGCGGAGCGCCCCATGCATGGCTACCAGATCATCCGCGAGATCGAGGAGCGCAGCGGCGGCAGCTGGAAGCCCAGCGCCGGTTCTGTCTACCCCACCCTGCAGTTGCTCGCTGATGAGGGTGTGATCCGGGCCGAGGAATCCAACGGCCGGAAGATCTACTCCCTGACCGAAGCCGGCCGGGACGAGGCTGCCGGCAGCGCCGCATCAAATCCCTGGGCCGGGGCGGGCCCGCAATCCACCACCGGATTCGCTGCCCTTCCCAAGGCAGGCGTCGAGCTGGCCCAGGCCGCCGCGCAGGTGGGGCGGACCGGCACCCCGGAGCAGGTGAAGCAGGCCGTGGCAGTGCTGGACGAGGCACGCCGACGGCTGTACTCGATCCTCGCCCAGGACTGACGGGGGTGGCTTCCGGCCCTCGCCCGCAGGTGGGCCCGGCTGCATTCCTGGGCCACGTCCGTTCCCGCTACCGCCGAATCCTGCGTTTTGCCGCACGGCACCTGGCATCAGTGTGGTGGTACGAGCTGCTGCTGCCCCGGATAGGGCTGGCCCGCGTCGCCGAGCGGACCCGTCCGGCCAGGATGCAGCGGTTCGCCCGCCGTTTCCACGCACTGGCCGTGGAGCTCGGCGGCCTCATGATCAAGGTGGGCCAGTTCCTGTCGTCCCGGCTCGATGTGCTCCCGCCGGAAATCACCGAGGAACTCCAAGGCCTGCAGGATGAGGTGCCACCGGTCGCGTTCCCGGCCATCCGGGCCCTTGCCTCCTCCGAGCTGGGTTTTCCCCTTGACGAGGTGTTTGCCATGTTCGAGGAGGAGCCCCTGGCCGCAGCCTCCCTCGGCCAGGCGCACCGGGCGCGGCTGCTGCCCGCCGACGCGGAGGTGGCCGGGGTCAAGGACGTGGTGGTCAAGGTGCAGCGTCCGGGCATAGAGGCGATCGTCGCCGTCGACCTCGCGGCGCTGCGGAAGGTGGGCGGCTGGCTCAGCCATTTCCGGATCGTGGCCGACCGCGCCGACATGCCGTCCCTGGTGGAGGAGTTCGCGCAGACCAGCCTGGAGGAGATCGACTACCTCCACGAGGCCGCCAGTGCCGAGCGGTTCGCAGCGGATTTCGCCGGCGATGCCCGGGTCCACGTGCCACGGCCCGCCTGGGAGCGGTGCACCCGCCGCGTGCTCACCCTGGAGGATGTCACAGCCATCAAGATCACGGACACGGACGCGCTCCGTTCGGCAGGCATCGACCCCGCAGAGGTGGCGCCGGTGTTCGCCTCGGTCATGTTTGACCAGCTGTTCACCAACGGCTTCTTCCACGCCGACCCGCACCCGGGCAACATTTTCGTCACGCCCACCCGGCCCGGTTCGGGCAGCCATCGCTGGAAACTGACCTTCATCGACTTCGGCATGATGGGCGAGGTAACCCCCTCCACCCGCAGCGGCCTGCGCAAGCTCCTGATCGCCGCCGCGGCCCGCGACGGCAAGGGACTGGTTGCCGCCATCCGCGACGTCGGAGTGCTGGTGCCATCGGCGGACACCGTGGAGCTGGAACGGGCCATGACGCACCTGTTCGCCCGGTTTGGCGGGATGGGCTTCGCCGAGCTCCGCGAGGTGGATCCGCGCGAGTTCCGCGACTTCGCGGAGGAGTTCGGCGAAGTGGTCCGGTCCCTGCCGTTCCAGCTTCCCGAGAACTTCCTGCTGATCATCCGGGCGATGTCCCTCACCTCGGGGGTGTGCAGTTCGCTGGATGAGCGCTTCAACCTGTGGGACTCGGTAGAGCCCTACGCTGCCCGGCTGCTGCGGGAGGAGGGCGGGAACATCGTTCAGGACGCCGCCCGGCAGCTGGCCGGGGCTGCGGGACTTGCGCTGCGGCTGCCGCAGAGGGTGGATGACCTGATCACCCGGATCGGTGAAGGCAACGTGTCTGTCGCCAACCCCCGGCTGGAGCGGCAGGTGGCCAGGCTGGACCGCACGGCCCGCCGGACGGCGTCGGCAGTGGTCTTCGCCGCGTTGCTCATCGCCGGGGCCGTGGTCCGGGCCGACGATTCCGTACTCGGCACCGTCCTGATGGCAGCGTCAGCGGTTCCGCTGCTCCACGGCGCCTGGGTGGGGCGGAGGGGGCGGTAGCCGGGCGCCCGGCCGGTGGGTCGGGCACCGGGCAGGGCGCACGACGGCGTACCCTAGGTTGGGCCCGTCCGGCACCGCCGCGGCAGGGTCAAGGAACAGCATCATGACGACCAAGGGAGCCCAGTGCCATGGCCCACCACCCTGACTCCGGAACCCTGACCGTGGTCCGGCAGGACGTCTCGCTCGGTGCCGCCCGGGACCTTGAGTTCGGCCTTGAGCTGCTCGCCAGGGTGCGCAACGGAAGCATGGGCCCCACCCTTCGGCTGTACCGCCCCGCGCCCACAGTGGCCTTCGGCCAGCGTGACACCCGGCTGCCCGGGTTTGACGCCGCCGCCCAGGCGTGCCGCGACAACGGCTTCGAACCCCTGGTCCGCCGTGCGGGCGGCCGAGCGGCCGCTTATCACCAAGGCACCCTGGTGGTGGACCACATTGAGCCTGACGACGATGCCATCGCCGGTTCCAAAAGGCGGTTCGGCTATTTCGGGGAGCTCTTCGCCGACGCCCTGCGCAGGGTGGGTGTGCAGGCCGCAGTAGGGGAAATCCCGGGGGAATACTGCCCCGGCGAATTCAGCGTGCACGGCACGGCCGCGGCTGACGGGTCCCGCATCAAACTCGTAGGCACTGCGCAGCGGGTGGTGGCCGGCGGCTGGCTGTTCAGTTCGGTCATCGTGGTGGAGGACTCCGCACCGATCCGGAAGGTCCTGACCGACAGCTACGCCGCGCTCGGCCTCGACTGGGACCCAGCCACGGCCGGCGCCGCGGACGACCTCGTCCCCGGGCTGACGGTGGAAGCAGTCACCGAAGCCCTGCTCGAAACGTACGCGGGCCATGCCACCTTGGCTTCGGCGCCGTTCGGCAGCCTGGGGGCATGACCCGCGTCTGCTGGATCACCAGTGTCCGGGCGCGGCACCGGGCAAGTAATGGCCCGGCCGCCCGCATTGTCCTGGACTAGGCCGCCAGGCGGTTCCTGACCTCTGCAGCGGACGGGTTGGTGGCCGCCGTGCCGTCCGGGAACAGGACGGTGGGTACGGTGCGGTTGCCGCCGTTGATCTGCTCCACGAGCTCGGCGGTACCCTCCACTTCCTCGATGTTGATTTCGGTGTAACCGATGCCCTGCGCGTCGAGCTGCTTCTTCAGCCGGTTGCAGTAGCCGCACCAGGTGGTGGAAAACATGGTGATGGTGCCGGTTTCGGGAGTGAAATCCACAGGGTTCTCCTCTGGGTTGGGTGAAGGTTTCGTTCGGGTCAACGGTAGCGTGCCCGCCGGTATTCCCCGGCGTCCGGCCGCCGGGGCGCTGCCCGGATGACAGTATGTGGCGCCGATGGCATGCTGGAGCCATGTGTGGACGCTACGTAATGGCACGCGCCGTGGGGGACCTCCTGGCAGAATTCGACGCCGAACTGGAGGACGAGGTGAGCATTCCGCCGTCGTGGAATGTAGCTCCCACCGATGCCGTCCCCATTGTCCTGGAGCGGTTGGTTGAGAACGGCCCGGACGCCCGGCAGGTCCGCCAGCTGCACGTCGCCCGCTGGGGCCTGGTTCCTTCCTGGGCCAAAGACCCGGGCATCGGGTCCAAAATGATCAACGCCCGCAGCGAATCAGTGCTGGAGAAGCCTGCCTTCCGGAAGGCGATCAAGTCACGGCGCTGCGCCGTCCCCGCCGATGGCTACTACGAGTGGAAGCAGGGCCCCGGGAAGTCCAAGCAGCCGTACTACGTGCACCCCGGCGCAGAAAGGGGGCTGGCCTTCGCAGGCCTCTATGAATGGTGGCGCGATCCGTCGGTGCCGGCGGGCGAGCCCGGCCAGTGGCTGCTTTCCACGTCCATCCTGACGGCAGACACCCCGCCGCCGGGCTCCGAATCAACCGTGTTCGGGAAACTGACCGCACTCCATGACCGGGTACCGCTGCCCATGGACAGGGACACCATGCAGGCCTGGCTTGATCCGCAGGCTGATGACGCCGCCGCCCTGGTGGACATGGTGCGGTCCGGGGTCAAGGATGTGGCCGCCGACTGGCACGTGGAGTCCGTGGGCAAAGAGGTGGGCAACGTCCGCAACAACGGTCCGGAGCTCATCCGGCCCGTGGAGGCCCTCTTCTAGCAGCCCGGACCGCCGGAACCGGAACTCAGACGGTGACCGTCCCGTCGTCGTCCACTGCCCAGGTGGGGTTGTACGCAACTTCCCAGCGGAAACCGTCCGGATCGGAGAAGTACCCCGTGTAGCCGCCCCACGGCTGGGTGACCGGTTCGCCGGTAACTGCAGCCCCGGCGGCCTTCGCCTCCTCCAGGACCCGGTCCACCTCATCGGCGGCGTGCACGTTATGGCTCAGGGTGATGCAGGGGACCGGTCCGGGAGCGTCCACCCCGGCCTCGGCGTGCATCTGGCCCGCATCCCACAGGGAAAGCACCAGCCCGTGGTTGGCCTGGATGAAAACGACTTCGCCGGGGACCTCCCGGTGCACGGGCCACCCGAGACCGTCGACATAAAAGGCCCGGGAGGCCGGAACACTGCGGACACCTAGCGAGATGAAGTCGACTCTGGGTTGCATGCTTCGATACTGTCAGAAGATGGCAACAATTCAAGGAAACGACCGGGATGCACTGGCCGACAAGGAACAGCTCGCCGCAGTCCGAATTGCCGTGGATGAGGTGGACGACCAGATCGTCACCCTTATTGCGCGCCGCGAACGCCTGATCAGGATCGCCGGCACCCTCAAGGGTGACGACGCCGAAGTCCGCGCACCGGACCGCGTGGAGAAAATCATCCAGCATGTCCGCTCGGCAGCTGAGAAGAAGGACATCGACCCGGACATCGTGGAAGCGACGTACCGGGCAATGATCTCCGGATTCATCGAACTGGAGCTCCGGGTCCACCACGAAGACAACGGCTGACCCGCCCGGGCCACCCCTCCTTACCCTGCAGCTGCAACGCTGCGGGGAACCCTAGAGGTTTTCGTCCACCTTCACGCCGGACTGGAAGTCCCGCCCGTCAGCCTCGCTGAAGCCTGTCATCACATGGCCCTTGCCGAGGCCATTGATTGCTGCCATGGGGAAGTTGCCTGTGATGGTGCTGCCTGAATGGCTGACGCCGCCCAGGTCATAGTTCTCCTCACAGTTCTGTTCGTGGTTAAACGAAAAGAAGGCTATGGCCTCCCCGTTCATGAATTCAATGCCCAGCCGGCGCTGGGATGAGTAGTCCGGACTCGCCGCCACAAGACCCACCACGTAGGCGCCGGAACCGGGGATGTTGCCGTCTATATCGAACGTGGCCACCAGCGTGGAGTCCTGTGCCTTGATGCTGACTTGTTTGAGGAGTGCGTCAGAGGTGCTCATGCACCCATCCTGCTCCCTGCAGAACTGTCAGTCCACCCCCTGAACCACGATTCTATGCATTGGGTGGGGCCGGGCGTAGACTGGAGATATTCGAACACATATTCGAATATTTTCCCCAGTTTGCAGTACCAGCCAGTCCCGGAGGCGCCATGGGCATGTTCAGCGAATCAGTTGATGTCGCCTGCACCTCCGACGGTCTTCCCCAGAGCCTTGTATGGGCAGGGTGTACCTATGACATCTGCGCCGAACCCCTCCGATGGTACGAACGCCGCCAATGGTGGGCTGAGGAAAGCCGGGTTCCCCTGGGGAGCGGCCCCGGGATGGTGGATCACGAAATCTGGCGGATCCAGGTCCTGCCCCAGGCTTCGCCAGGACATCTGCCCGGCAGGGAAAGCCAGCCCATGGAACCACTCACGCTTGACCTCACCCGCCACATCCGCAGTGGCAGGTGGCGGCTGCTGCGCATCCACGACGCCCTTCGACCCAGAACAGCATGAGTTTCACGCACCTGCATGTCTCCACCGCCTTCAGCGCGCACTATGGAGTCTCCTGGCCGGAGGAACTGGCCCAGGCCGCCGCTGACGACGGCGCCTCCGCGCTGGCCTGCACAGACCGCGACGGGCTATACGGCACCATTAAGCACCTCAAGGCCTGCATGGCCGCGGGGATCGACCCCATCGTTGGGGTGGACCTTGCGGTGCTGGACGACGACGGCGATCGCCGCACCGAGGTCGCCGGACGGGTTGTGGTGCTCGCCAAGGGGCACAACAACGGTGCCGGCTACAGGGCGCTCTGCCGGCTGATCTCAGATGCCCACTCCCGGACGTCCGGCAAGGCCGGGGGTGCCATCCCCGTGGCAGTGACCCGGGCAGAACTGGCCTCAAGGACCCTCGACCCCCAAACGCTCAAACCAGTCCTGGTGGTCCTCATCGGGCCAGACTCCGACGTGGGGCGTGCCATGGGAGGAAGGCGATACCTGCGTCCACGCACCCTGTTCAAGCAATGGCTCGATGCCATGCCCGCTGGGACAGTGGTGGCAGAGATTGTTTCCCAGCTCAGCGCCCCCGGGTCACCCCTGAGCACCGCCCACGCGGTAAGGATGCTTCGACTCGCCGAAGAACACCGTGTTCCTGCGGTCCTCACCAATGCCGTCAGGTATTGCGGAGCGGACGGAGCGCCCACTGCCGACGTCCTCGACTCCGCACGCACGCTCAAATCCCTTCCCGAACTGGCCGGCGAACCCCTCCTGCAGCCCACCGGCCAGGGATGGCTGAAAACCTCAAACCACATGCGCCGGCTTGCCCAGGAAGTCATTTCCGCTGCAGGCTACGGCGCCGCAGACCTTACGCAGCTCCTTGCACAGACCGAGGCGCTCGCCGATGCCTGCCGCATCGATCCTGCCAGTGACATGGGGTGGAAGCAGCCGGTCGTTCCGGAAGCGTCCATCATCGGGATCAACCAGGACCCCGCCCTGGAACTGGTCCAACGGTGCCATGCCGGAATCGCCAGGCGCTTCCCGGGTATTACCGGTACCGCTGAGCAAACCATGCTCACCAGGCTCGAGCATGAGCTGGGGATCATCCGCAACCTCAACTTCTCCTCCTACTTCCTGACCGTGGCTGAAGTCTCCAGGATGATCCAGGACATGGGAGTTCGTGCCGCAGCAAGAGGCTCAGGTGCATCCAGCCTGGTCAACTACCTGATTGACGTCAGCCAGGTAAATCCGCTGCAGCATGATCTGATATTTGAGCGTTTCCTGTCCCAGGACAGGGCCACCCTGCCGGATATCGATATCGACGTCGAAAGCGCCGAGCGCCACAATGTATACCGCAAAATCTTCGAACGGTTCGGGGCTGAGCGGGTCACCCTGATGAGCATGCAAAACGGATACCGGGCCAGGGGAGCAGTCCGCGATGCCGGCCTCGCCCTGGGAATGGACGGCGACGAGGTGGGGGAGATTGCCAAGCAGCTGTGGCGCTTTTCCGCAGGGAAATTCCGTGAAGCGCTCCAGGAAAAACCAGAACTGCGCGAATTCGCCGGACGGGTGGAACAACGGGACACAGACGGCAACCAGCAACTGGATCTCCTGGTGGACCTGACTGAACGCCTTGATCGGCTGCCCCGCCATATCTCCATGCACCCCTGCGGAGTGATCCTGGGTGACGCCACCCTGCTGGACCGCACCCCGGTCCAGCCCAGCGGGTTGGGGCTGCCCATGAGCCAGTTCGACAAACATGACATGGATCCCATGGGAATGCTGAAGCTTGATGTCCTGGGCGTCAGGATGCAGAGCGCCATGGCGTTTGCCGTCCGTGAAATCATCCGGATCCATCCCTCCAAGAGCGACGTTGTAGCAGCAGGGCACCATGCTCCCGGTCCGGAAGGGGCCGGCCCTGACTACATCGCGGATAACGGGCACATCGATCTCAATGCTGTTCCGCTGGACGACGAAGCCACGTTCGAACTCATTAGGAGTACCCATACACTCGGATGTTTCCAGATCGAGTCTCCCGGGCAGCGGGAACTGATCGGCAAAATGGCACCCCGGGAATTCAACGACCTCATCATCGACATCTCCCTGTTCCGGCCGGGGCCCATGAAATCAGACATGGTCCGGCCTTTCCTGGAGCACCGGCACGGCTTCGCCCCCGAGGTATATCCCCACCCGGACCTCAAGCCAGTCCTTGCCGAAACCCACGGGGTCACGGTGTTCCATGAACAGATCCTCAAGACCTTCGATGTCATGACCCACTGCGGGCTTGCCCGTGCCGACGAGTTCCGGCGTGCCCTGGGCAATGAAAACCGCGAACCCGCTGTGGAGGAGTTCTTCCGCAAGGCAGCCCGCGCCAAAGGGTATGCCCACGAGGTGGTGGACAAAGTTTGGGGAACCCTGAAGGCCTTTGGAAGTTTCGGGTTCTGCAAGGCCCACGGCGCAGCCTTTGCCGTTCCCACATACCAGTCCGCCTGGCTCAAAACGCACCACCCGGAGGCCTTCCTGGCTGGGCTGTGGGAACACGATCCCGGCATGTACCCCAAACGGTTGCTGGTAGCTGAAGCACGGCGCCTGGGCATCCCCATCCTTCCGCTGGACATCAACCGGAGCAAGGACGAATACCGGGTAGAGCGGATCCTGACCGGAGCCGATTCCGGAAAGCTGGGGATACGTCTCAGCCTGAAAGGCATTTACGGGCTTTCGGGTACTGAACTGAAAAGGATCGTCGCCGGGCAGCCTTTTGACTCGCTCGCGGACCTTCGGTCGCGTTCCAGGATCAGTAAGCCCAGCATCAAGCGGCTTGCCCAGCTTGGCGCGTTCGACTCCCTCCACCGGGAGGCAGGAGGAACTGCCAACCGGGCCGACCTCGTCCAGCACCTGCAGCAACTCCAGGTCTCAGGAAGCCGGAAGGGCACCGACGTAGTGGAAGGGCAGCTGTCCTTCCCGCTAGGCGATATTGAGTTGCGCAACGTTAAACCCGGGCTGCCCCAACCGACCCTGGTGGAAACCGTCCGGGCTGAACTTGACCTGATGGCTGTGGATGTCAGCACCCACCTGATGGACAGCCACCGCCCAATCCTGGAAAAACTGGGCGTCACCACGGCCGACAAGCTGCTGGGACTGCGGAACGGAACCGAAGTGCTGGTGGCCGGCGTCCGGGTAGCCACCCAGACGCCACCCATGCGTGGGGGCCGGCGGGTGGTGTTCATCAGCATCGACGACGGTACCGGCTGCATCGATTCAGTGTTCTTCCATGAAGCCCAGGAAAGCGCCGGTCCGCTCCTGTTCGGAACCCGGATGCTGCTGATCCGGGGCACCACCCGCAGGACCGGTCCGCGGGGAATCAGCCTTAGCGCCAGCATGGCCTGGGACCTCAGCAGGCCCGAAACGCTGCCGTTCCCGCCGTCGGAAACTTCCTTCCAGGACGTGGCGCACCCACTGGACGGCATTGCCAGGAGCCTCGCCATCACCGGTTTCAACGGCTGACTTCGGCTTTCCCGCTGCCGTGAGCCGCGTTGGTCGGCCCTCCGCCGAACCGATAGCATTGACGGTGGCTGGCTGTGGTCCCCGTACGCCGCAAGCTATGAAGCCTCAACTTTGAATAGGAGACACCCGTGTCAGATGCCCAGCAGATCACCCTTCTCGTCGACGGCGAAGAGACCAAGGTGACTACCGGGACAACCGGTGCGGAACTCTTCTTTGAGCGCCGCGATGTTGTCGTGGCCCGCGTTAATGGCGAACTCAAGGACCTGGACCAGGAACTGCCCGAAGGTGCCGAGGTGGAAGGCGTCACCATCGAATCCCCGGATGGACTGAACGTCCTGCGCCACTCCACCGCACACGTCATGGCCCAGGCCGTCCAGCAGCTGCGCCCCGACGCCAAGCTCGGCATCGGCCCCTACATCACTGATGGCTTCTACTTCGACTTCGACGTCGCCGAACCGTTCACCCCCGAGGACCTCAAAACCCTCGAGAAGATGATGCAGAAGATCATCAACCAGAACCAGAAGTTCGTCCGCCGCGTTGTCAGCGAGGACGAAGCCCGCGAAGCCATGAAGAACGAGCCCTACAAGCTCGAGCTGCTGGGCAAGAAGAACGAAGCTGCCGAGGCCGGCGAAGGCGTGAACGTCGAGGTCGGCGCCGGCGACATCACCATCTACGACAACGTTGAGCGCAAGGAAGGCACCACTGTCTGGTGCGACCTCTGCCGTGGCCCGCACCTGCCCAACACCAAGCTCATTTCCAACGCCTTCGCCCTGACCCGTTCCTCGTCCGCCTACTGGCTGGGCAACCAGAAGAACCAGCAGCTGCAGCGCATCTACGGCACCGCCTGGCCCACCAAGGACGCCCTTAAGGCCTACCAGGAACGGATCGCGGAGGCCGAACGCCGTGACCACCGCAAGCTCGGTTCCGAGCTTGACCTGTTCTCCTTCCCGGATGAGCTGGGCTCGGGCCTTCCGGTGTTCCACCCCAAGGGCGGCATCATCCGGAAGGAAATGGAGGACTACTCCCGCCAGCGCCACGTGGAGGCCGGCTACGAGTTCGTCTACACCCCGCACATCACCAAGGGCCACCTGTACGAAGTTTCCGGGCACCTGGACTGGTACAAGGAGGGCATGTTCCCGGCGATGCACGTCGACGCCGAGCTCAATGAGGACGGCACCGTCCGCAAGCCCGGCCAGGACTATTACCTGAAGCCGATGAACTGCCCCATGCACAACCTGATCTTCCGTTCGCGTGGCCGGTCCTACCGCGAACTTCCGCTTCGCCTGTTTGAATTCGGGTCTGTCTACCGGTACGAGAAGTCCGGCGTGGTCCACGGCCTGACCCGCGTCCGTGGGATGACACAGGACGATGCCCACATCTACTGCACCCGCGAGCAGATGAAGGACGAGCTCACCAAGACGCTCACCTTCGTCCTGGACCTGCTCAAGGACTACGGCCTCAACGACTTCTACCTGGAGCTGTCCACCAAGGACCCGGAGAAGTATGTCGGCGAGGACGCTGCGTGGGAGGAAGCCACCCGCACCCTGGCCGAAGTGGCGCAGGAATCGGGACTGGAACTCGTACCGGATCCGGGTGGAGCCGCGTTCTACGGCCCCAAGATCTCCGTGCAGGCCAAGGACGCCCTGGGCCGCACCTGGCAGATGTCCACCATCCAGCTGGACTTCAACCTGCCCGAACGCTTCGAACTCGAATTCCAGGCTGCAGACGGCAGCCGGCAGCGTCCCGTGATGATCCACCGTGCACTTTTCGGCTCGGTGGAGCGGTTCATGGGCGTCCTCACCGAACACTACGCCGGCGCCTTCCCGGCATGGCTGGCACCCGTCCAGGTGGTGGGCATCCCGGTGGCCGAAACCTTCAACGAGTACATGTTCGACGTCGTCGACCAGCTGAAGGCGGCCGGTATCCGTGCCGAGGTGGACACCTCCTCGGACCGTTTCCCGAAGAAGATCCGTACCGCCAGCAAGGACAAGATCCCGTTCGTGCTGATCGCCGGCGGAGACGACGCCGAAGCCGGCGCGGTTTCCTTCCGGTTCCGGGACGGCAGCCAGGACAACGGCGTGCCGGTGGCAGAGGCAGTCAAGCGGATCACCGAAGCCGTCCGTAACCGGACCAGCTAGCGAACGGAACAGCACCGTGGAGGAGAACACAGGCGCCGGGTATCCAGGGGATGCCGGTGTAACCGACGACTTTGCCCTGGCCGGTGTCCCGGACGCTTTCCAGCGCCTGTGGACTCCGCACCGGATGGCCTACATCAAGGGCGGACAGCACCAGTTCAAGAATGAGAATGACTGCCCGTTCTGCGTGGGCCCGGGACGAACCGACGAGGACGCCCTCATCGTGTACCGGGGGAAAACCTGCTACGTCGTGCTAAACCTCTTTCCGTACAACCCCGGGCACCTGCTGGTCTGCCCGTACCGGCACGTCCCGGACTACACGGACCTGACGGTGGAGGAAACTGCCGAATTCGCCGACCTGACCCAGACGGCGATGCGCGTCCTGCGCAAGGTGTCCAACCCGGGCGGATTCAACCTGGGCATGAACCAGGGTGTGGTGGGCGGTGCCGGTATCGCCGCCCACCTGCACCAGCACATCGTTCCGCGCTGGGGAGGCGACGGGAACTTCTTCCCCATCATTGCCCAGACCAAGGCCATCACGCAGACCCTCGATGAGGTCCGGCAGATGGTGGCCGACGCCTGGCCCGGGGAGACTGATGCTGAATAGGCACGCCCGCGGTTTCTTTACCGCGCTTTTCACCCCGTTGGCCCGCTGGCTCCTGCGCCTGGGTGTCTCGCCCGACGCCGTAACAGTCATCGGAACCGCGGGCGTCGCGCTGGGCGCCCTGGTGTTCTATCCCCTCGGGCAACTGTTCTGGGGCACGGTCTTCATTACGGCCTTCATCTTTTCCGATGTCCTGGACGGCATCATGGCCCGCATGCAGGACGTCAAGAGCCGCTGGGGCAACTTCCTGGACTCCACCCTGGACCGCGTCGCGGACGGCGCGCTCTTCGCCGGACTGGCGGTGTGGTTCTTCACGGGCGGGCAAAATACTGCCATCGCCGTGGCGGCCATGGTCTGCCTGGTCCTGGGCATGGTGGTCTCCTATGCCCGGGCCAAAGCCGAGTCCCTTGGATACACGGCAAATGTCGGCATCGCGGAGCGGGCCGAGCGGCTCGTCTCCGTCCTGGTGGTCACTGGGCTCACCGGGCTGGGACTGCCGTCAGTGGTGCTGCTCGTGACGCTGGTGCTGCTGGCGCTGGCCAGCTTCACGACGATCGTCCAGCGTGTTGCTTCGGTCCGCCGGCAGGCCCTGGCACAACCGCTTCCCGCGGACGAAACGTAATTGCCGCGGCTGGCCGCCGGGGGACTACTATAAGGATTGCCCGGTCAATGGACCCGGCAATCCGTGTGTGTACAGTCCGGCATCAGCATGCCCGCCTGCACACCCGGCGAAGATCGTCTATCTACCCATAGGGGTTTTTGTGTCTACACCAGATGTAAGCAACGAGGCCGGTTCGTCCGCGAACAGCGTCACGGGCAGCAACCGCGTGAAGCGCGGCATGGCTGAGATGCTCAAGGGCGGCGTCATCATGGACGTCGTCAACGTTGAACAGGCCCGCATCGCCGAAGACGCCGGTGCTGTTGCAGTCATGGCCCTGGAACGCGTTCCGGCCGATATCCGCGCCCAGGGCGGCGTGTCGCGCATGTCCGATCCGGACATGATCGACGCCATCATCGATGCCGTGTCCATTCCGGTCATGGCGAAGGCCCGCATCGGCCACTTCGTCGAAGCCCAGGTCCTGCAGTCCCTCGGCGTGGACTACATTGACGAGTCCGAGGTCCTCACCCCGGCCGACTACGTCAACCACATCGACAAGTGGAACTTCAAGGTTCCCTTCGTCTGTGGCGCCACCAACCTTGGTGAGGCCCTGCGCCGCATCAACGAAGGCGCAGCGATGATCCGGTCCAAGGGTGAAGCCGGCACCGGCGATGTTTCCAACGCCACCGGCCACATGCGCCAGATCCGCGCCGAGATCGCCAAGCTCGCAGCCCTTCCCGAGGACGAACTGTACGTCGCGGCCAAGGAACTGCAGGCCCCGTACGAACTGGTCAAGGAAGTTGCCGCTGCCGGCAAGCTCCCCGTGGTGCTGTTCACCGCCGGCGGCATCGCCACCCCGGCCGACGCCGCCATGATGATGCAGCTCGGCGCCGACGGCGTGTTCGTTGGCTCCGGCATCTTCAAGTCCGGCAACCCCGCCCAGCGCGCGGCCGCCGTCGTGAAGGCCACCACCTTCTTCGATGACCCCGACGTCATCGCCAAGGCCTCCCGCGGCCTCGGCGAAGCCATGGTGGGCATCAACGTCGACGAAATCCCCCAGCCGCACCGCCTCGCCGAGCGCGGCTGGTAACTCCCGCCTTGGTCGCCTTGGGTGCGCCGGACGGCGCCATCCTCGGCGCGCTATTCCCCGCGCATTGTCTGCAGCTACGTAGCTGGTTGGGGCGCGGGGGCCCTTTTACGCGCGCTGCCGGATAACGCCGTCCGACGCTTCTGGTCGCCTTGCATTGGTAAGCACGACGGCGGCGGGTCACCTTGTGTGGGACCCGCCGCCGTCGTTTTTTAAGGTGTGGGGGGGTGTGGTCTACTCCAGGCCGCGGCGCTTTAGCAGGGGCTCGAGTTTGGCGTCCCGGCCGCGGAGGATCCGGAAGGACTCCAGGGGGTCGCGGCTGTTGCCCCGCGAGAGCAGTTCCTGCCGGAACCGGTCGCCGTTGGCCCTGGTAAGCCCGCCGTTCTCCGAGAACCAGTCCACCGTCTCGGCATCCAGGACCTCACTCCAGATGTAGGAGTAGTAGCCGGCGGCGTAGCCCGCGCCGGCAAAAATGTGCTGGAAGTAGCCGGTCCGATACCGCGGCGGGATGAGCGCGTGCGTGATGCCCGCCGCGGCGAGGGACTTCGCCTCAAACGCGAGGGCGTCATCCGGGACGGCATCCTGCTCCAGCACGTGCCACGCCAGGTCCAGCAAGGCGGCGCCCAGATACTCGGTGGTGGCAAACCCTTCGCCCCAGAGCCTGGATTCGTCCAGCCGGTCCACAACATCCTGCGGCAGCGGTTCGCCCGTGGCGTGGTGGCGGGCGTAGTTCGCGAGGACCTCCGGCCACATGATCCACATTTCGTTGACCTGCGAAGGGAATTCCACGAAATCGCGGGGGACAGCAGTACCGGAGAACCGCGGGTAGGTGACATCGGAAAAGAGCCCGTGCAGCGCGTGGCCGAACTCGTGGAAGACCGTCCGCACCTCGTCAAGTGTCAGGAGGGTCGGTTCACCGGGCGCGGGCTTAGTGATGTTGAGCGTGTTCATCACCACGGGCCTGGTACCCAGCAAGGCGTTCTGGTCCACCAGCGAGTTCATCCATGCGCCGCCCCGCTTGGATTCGCGGGAATAGTAGTCACCGAGGAACAGCCCCAGCCCGCCGCCGTCGGAATCCCTGACCTCCCAGACCCGCACGTCAGGGTGGTAACCAGCCAAGTCTTCCCGCTCATGGAAGCTGATGCCGTACAAGGACCCGGCCGCGAAAAAGACGCCGTCCCGCAGCACGCGCTCCAGCTCGAAGTAGGGGCGGAGGGCCTGCTCGTCCACGCTGTACTTCTCCCGGCGGACTTTCGCCGAGTAGTAGGCCCAGTCCCACGGTTCCAGGGCGTGCCCGGCGGACTCGGCAAGGGCGGACGCTTCATGGTCCGCGTTGCGGACGGCGGCGGGGGCCATGCGGTTCAGCATGGACTGCACCGCCCCGAAGTCAGGCGCCGTTTGGCGGTCTGCCACCAGTTCAGCGTAATTCGCAAAACCCAGCAGCGTGGCCTTCTCTGCACGCAGCCGGGCCATGGACCTGGCCAGGTCCAGGACGTCCAGGGGGCCGCCGCTGCTGCCCCGTGCAACGGACGCTTCGAACAGCCGACGGCGGACGGCCCGGTCCGAAAGTGAGGCAAGGGCAGGCTGGTTGCTTGGCTGGATAAGCCCCAGCAGGAACTGCCCCTCATGTCCTGCTGCCCGGGCCGCTTCAGCTGCGGCGGCGACGTCGTCGGCGGGCAGGCCGTCAAGTTCTTCCGCATCCTCGACGAGGAGCGCAGCGGACTTCATCCCTTCCTTGACCCGCTGGCCGAACTCCGTGCCCAGCCGGGAGAGCTCTGCGTTAGCGGCCCTGAGCCGGTCCTGTCCGGCGGGATCGAGCTGGATACCGGTTTGCCGGAACTCCTTCAGGTACTCCTCCACCAGCCGGACCGACTCGGGATCACATGCAGAGGTATCGATGCCCCGGAAACGCTCATACAGATCAGGGTTCAGGAAGAGCTCATCCTGGTGGGCCGAAAACCGGGGCGAGAACTTCGTTTCCAGTTCCCTGATCTCCGGTGAAGCATCCGCCGAAACAAGGGTAAAGAAGGAGGCGGCTGCGCGGTCCAGCAACCGCCCCGACTGCTCCATCGCCACCGCGGTGTTCTCGAAGGTGGGTGCCTCCGGATTCTGCACAATGCGGTCAATTTCAGCGAGGTGCTCAGCCAGGCCTGCTTCGATGGCCTCGGCGTAATGGGCGGCCTCGATGCGGGCGAAGGGCGGGAGACCATACGGCAGGGAGCTGGGAGCCAGCAGGGGGTTCGTCATGATGAAAACCTTTCACATGAGGGCACGCTTCTCAATGCGGCCAAATACCCGTGCCGAAGGCTGGCCATTCCTAGACTTGGCGGTATGGGGAAAAGTACCGGGAGGGCTCCTGCGCGCTCCCGCGCGGGTGCCGGGCCGCAGCAGTGGATGCGCGCTGTGTCGGTGGCAGGCCTGCTGCTCGTGGCTGGTCCGCTCGCCGGGTGCGGTCTTGTGGCGCAAGGGGCTGGCAGCGGTGAGTCCACCGCCGGGTCCACCCAGAGTCCACACCCCGGAATGCCGTCCGGTACAGCCTCGGCTTCCAGTGCCCCGCCAACCCCCGCACCTTCGCCCACACCGGGCAAGGGTTCTCGGTGCCCGGTGCTGCGCTGCGCGTCGGTGGTGGTCACCGGCGGCATGCCGGTCCACAGCAGCATCTGGCAGGAGGCACAGCAGGATGCCGCTGAGGCCGGGAAGCCGGGCCTGGATTTCCTGCCGATGCTGGAGGGGCAACGGCGCTACCTGGAGAGGTCTGACCTCGCCATCTGCCACCAGGGGAGCCCTGTGGCGAAATCGGACGGGCCGTTTGCGGGCCACCCCTCGTTCAATGTGCCGCCGCAGATCGTCACCGCTGCGAAGGACGTGGGCTACCAGGCCTGCACCACCGCGGGCGACCACATTCTTGACCGCAGTACCGACGGACTCCTGCGGACCGTGGATGCCCTGGACGCGGCCGGCCTGAAACACACCGGTTCCTACCGCACCGCCACGGAGTCCCAACAGATCCTCATCCTGCAGACCCCTGCGGCGAAGGTGGCTGTCATCGAGGCAACTTTCGGCCTCAACGGGAAGAGCCCGGAATACCCCTGGCAGGTGGACGCGCTGGACTCCAGCACCATGATTGCCAAGGCCAGGAAGGCGCGGATGCTGGGCGCCGACGTCGTGATTGGTGCCATGCATGCAGGGGACGGCAACGGCGGGAACACCGGTACCCCGACCGCCCAACAAACGGACGCAGCCCGTGCGCTGGCGGACAGCGGGCAGTTCAACCTGGTCTACGGCCACTCCCCATCAGTGCTGCCCATCGAGAACTACAAGGGCACCTGGATCGCCTACGGACTGGGCAACGGGATGACGGACGTTTCCCCTGCCCATCCAGCCAAGAGCGAGGGCCTGCTGGTCCGCGCGCAGTTCGGCCAGGACGCTGCCGGAACCTGGACCGTCACGGACCTGGCCTGGACGCCGACCGTTATGGCCGGGAATCCCTACCGGTGGTGTTCGGTGGCGGCAGATGCGCCGCAGGGGCCCTGCGCCGGGGCGCCGGCCGACGACGCCACGCGGCAGCGGACCATTGGAGTGGTGAACTCCATGGGCGCCGCAACTGCTGGCGCGCATGAACTCCTCATTACCCTCGAACCCTGACGGCCGTTAAGAAGCGGCGGCCGCCCCGAAGCTAAGGGAAAAGCCCCTCAACCCGACGGATCAGCGCGGCCTGCGTGCCGCGTGGTCCCGAGCGAGTACCGCGTACCGGTCATCCGGGAGGCCGGGCTCGAACGTTCCAAACTTGCGTTCAGCAGCTGTACGGATCAGGAAATCCGCGATGGCCGGGTTCTTCGGAAGCAGCGAGCCATGCAGGTAGCTGGCCACAATGTTGCGGTAGCGGGCGCCCTCGTGGCCGTCGCTGCTGTTGTTGCCCGTTCCCTTCGCCACGGTGCCGAGGGGGCGGACCCCGCCACCCAGGGTGGTCTGCCCGCTGTGGTTCTCGTAACCCAGCACCTCACCGAATTCGGACGTGGCGACCTTGACGTTGCCAATCAGGCGCTCATCGGTGCCGTGCGTTTCGACGTCGAGGATGCCGATTCCCGGAATCACCGAGCCGGTCCTGGTCTTGAAGAACCGGCCAAAGAGCTGGTACAGGCCGCAGATGACGAGCATCGGCGTCCCGTCCTCGGCGAGCTCCTTGAGGGAATCCGCCCGGCCCTGCAGGTCGTCCTGGATGACCAGCTGCCCGCTGTCCTGGCCGCCGCCGCCCACAATGATGTCCACATCGTCAGGGAAGGGGTCACCCACGTTGTATTCCAGCAGTTCGGGTGTGTACCCGTGCCACCGGATCCGCTGCTGCAGCACCAGGGCGTTGCCCCAGTCGCCGTAGATGTTCATGTCTCGCGGGTAGAGCTGGACCACCCTGAGGATGCCCTTGCCGCCGGCGGTTGACGGACCGGACGTGCCCGGAGTTTCCTGGCTCAAGAGACAACCTCCACAGTGGTGATCTTCGACAGTTCGCGGCGGATGGCAAGCATGGCCGTATACGTACAGAAAATGCGCTTGGGCTGGCCCTTCGCCCCCCGGATGAACGCTGCGAGGGCCGGCGCGATATCAGGATCCACGGCACCGATGCGGACATCGTCATACTGCAGGCGCAATGCCATGTCGTAGGCGCGGGAACCGGTCAGCTGGTCCACGCCTTCGGCCCGGAGGGAATCGAACTCCACGTCCCACAGCCAGGACATATCCCGGCCGTCGGCATAGTTGTCGTTGATGGCGATCATGGTGGCGTAACCGCCTGCAGGAAAGGACTTCAGGCCGAGGCGGAAACCGCTGGGGTTCTTCACCAGCACCAGGTCAAGGGGCTGGCCTTCCACCGTGAGGCTCTCACCGCGGCCGAAGGCGGGCGCCACCTGGGACAGCGCCTCCAGCAGGGTTTCGTGGTTGGTGTCCGCCGCGGCTCCGCCGCAAATGGCCCGCGCCAGGGTCAGCGCCGCGGCCGCGTTGAAGATGTTGTACACCCCGCGGAGCTTCATCGCGGTACTGACGGTCCCGCCGTCGTACTCAAATTCGGCGGTGTCCGCGCCCACCTTGCGGAGCACGACGTCGGCCGCGGGCTTCTCCGGGAGGCCCGCCGGTGCGGGGCTGCCGGGAGCGGCGCGCATATCGTCGTCGTTGGGGAACGTGCCCAGCAGCGAGTCGTCCAGCCCGAAATACCGGACCTCCTGGCCCGTGAGGGTTTCCGCGATCCTGGCCACCCTGGGGTCTTCACGGTTCAGCACCACGGTCCCGGTGGTTTTGGCGGCGATGTGCTGGAGGAGCTGGGCTGTCTTGTCGATCTCGCCGAAACGGTCCAGCTGGTCCCGCAGGACGTTCAGGAGCAGGCAGTATTTCGGCGGCACGCTGTTTACGAAGTGCACGGCATGTGCCTCGTCGAGTTCCAGGACCGCGACGTCGGCGTCCAGCCGCCCGCGCCAGTCAACCTCGCCCAGCAGGGCCGCGGCGACGCCGCGGGTGAAGTTGCTGCCGGTGCGGTTCGTGAAGACTTTCAGGCCTTGGCTTTCGAGCAGCTCCACCACCATTTTGGTGGTGGTGGTCTTCCCGTTCGTGCCGCTGACAACTGCCACGCCGTGCGGCAGCGTGGTGAGTGTCCGCCGCATGAAACCGGGGTCGATTTTTTCGACGACGAGCCCTGGAAGCGCGGACCCGCCGCCTCGGAGCCGGGATATCCGGCGCACCAGTTTGCCAAGCGGAACAGTGTAAAAGGGCATTGTCCGAATATATCCCAGCCGCGGCATGGAACTGCCGGAGTATGACCCGCCCGGCCGGGCGGGCAGCACCGGTGCCCGTATGCTGGGACGATGACAAACTCCCTTTCCGCCGATCCCGCACGCGTGGGCTCGGGCCTCCGGATCGGCGTCCTGGCGCTCCAGGGCGACTTCCGCGAGCACCTCCGTGCCGCCGCTGAATCCGGCGCCGAGGGGGTCAGCGTCCGGCGTCCGCAGGAACTCGACGGCCTGGACGGGCTCATCATCCCCGGCGGCGAGTCCACGGCCATTGACAAGCTCGCGAGGGCTTTCGGGCTGGCCGGGCCGCTGCGTGAACGCATTGCCGGCGGGCTGCCGGTCTACGGTTCCTGCGCGGGCATGATCCTGCTGGCCTCGGACATTGCCGACCCCGCCACGGACCTTTCGGGTGCCCCCCAGCAGACGTTCGGCGGGCTGGACATGACCGTCCGCCGCAACGCTTTCGGACGCCAGCGCGAGTCCTTCGAGACGGACCTGTATTTTAAGGGCCTGGAGTTCAGCGCCACCGACGCCGGTGTGGCTCCGGTCCATGCCGTCTTCATCCGCGGACCGTGGGTGGAGCGCGTAGGCCCCGGCGTGGAAATCCTGGCCCAGGTTGAACCGGCCGATCCGGAACATGCGTCCCACACCGCCGGGCTGCCCGGGGCCGCTAGAATTGTCGCAGTGCGTTCCGGCCGGCTGCTGGCCACCTCCTTCCATCCGGAAGTGACCGGGGAGAAACGCGTACACGAACTTTTTATCCGCATGATCAGAGGAGAAGCGTAAAGCATGTCAGGCCACTCCAAATGGGCGACGACTAAGCACAAAAAGGCGATCATTGACAGCCGCCGTGCAAAGTCCTTCGCCAAGCTGATCAAGAACATCGAAGTTGCTGCCCGCATGGGCGGACCGGACCTGGCCGGCAACCCCGGCCTCGAACTGGCGGTCACCAAGGCGAAGAAGACTTCGGTCCCCAACGACAACATCGACCGCGCCATCAAGCGCGGCGCCGGGCTCACCGGCGAAGTGGTTGACTACACCGAAATCATGTACGAAGCCCGCGGCCCGCAGGGTTCCGCCCTGCTGATCGAGTGCCTCACCGACAACAAGAACCGCGCGGCATCCGAGGTCCGCCTCGCCATCTCCCGCAACGGCGGCACCATCGCCGATCCCGGCTCCGTCAGCTACCTGTTCAACCGCAAGGGCGTGGTGAACCTGCCCAAGAACGGCCTGGCCGAAGACGACGTCCTCATGGCCGTCCTGGACGCCGGCGCCGAAGAGGTCAAGGACAACGGCGAATCCTTCGAGATCCACTCCGAACCGGGCGATCTTCCGGCCATCCGCGAAGCCCTCAAGGACGCCGGCATCGAGTACGACACCGATGAAGTGGAATTCGTTCCGTCCATGCAGGTGGGGCTGGACGTCGACGGAGCGCGGAAGTTCATGAAGCTGGCCGACGCCCTCGAGGAGCTCGACGACGTCCAGAACGTCTACAGCAACGCCGATTTCAGCGACGAGGTCCAGGCCGCCCTGGAATCAGAGTGACCGGCGGCTTTGCCTGCTGACCTGCGCCCGTCGCAGCACACCCCATCGCGACACAGTCCATCTCCATGACGCTCCGTGTCCTGGGAGTGGACCCCGGCCTGACCCGCTGCGGCATCGGGGTGGTGGACGTCGAGCGGAACCGGCGGGCCACCATGGTGGCCGTCGGCGTCGTCGGAACCTCGCCCGACGAATCCCTGGACCAGCGTCTGCTCGTGATTGCGCTGGCCATCGACGAATGGCTGGACCGCTACGAGCCCCAGGTGCTCGCCGTCGAACGCGTCTTCTCGCAGCTGAACGTCAGCACCGTGATGGGTGTGGCGCAGGCGTCCGGCGTGGTGATTGCAGCGGCAGCGCGGCGCGGGATCCCGGTGGCGCTCCATACGCCGTCGGAGGTCAAGGCCGCCGTTACGGGCAGCGGCACGTCGAACAAGGACGCTGTGACCAAGCTGGTCACCAAGATCCTTCGCCTCGACGCGCCGCCCCGTCCGGCCGATGCCGCGGACGCCCTGGCACTGGCCATCACGCACGCCTGGCGCGCCGGAAGCGGTGCCTCGGTTGCCACTACCGGTCCGGGCAGTTCGGCGCTGACACCGGCCCAGCGGGCGTGGGCCGAGGCCGAAGCGAAGGCGCGCCGCGCACGCTGAATGTCCCCGCAGCTTGCTAGGGTATTCGTAAATATGTTCGGATAACCGGGCTCCGCCTCTTGCCAGGCGGCGGCCCGGCAGCACAAGCAGGAGCCAGGCCTTGATCAGTTTCCTCCGCGGAACCGTAGCGCACGTAGGCCTGTCCACGGCCGTCATCGACTTGAACGGTGCGGGCATGAACGTCTACGCCACCCCCCAGACCCTCAGCGGGCTCCACGTGGGCGAAGAGGGAAAGGTCTTCACCTCCCTGATCGTCCGCGAAGACTCGATGACGCTGTTTGGTTTTGCGGACGACGACGAACGTGAAGTTTTCGAGGTCCTGCTGAGTGTGAGCGGCGTGGGTCCGCGCCTCGCACTGGCCGTTTTGGCCGTCCACGATCCTGAAGCGATCCGCGTTGCCGCGCACACCGGCGACAACAAGACTTTCACCAAGGTTCCCGGGATCGGTCCGAAGGTGGCGGGGCGGATTGTCCTTGAGCTGGCCGGCAAGCTTGTTCCGCACGGTACGGCTCCCGCTGCGGCCACCACCGCGGCGGAGGCCAGCTGGAAGCCGCAGGTGGTCGCCGCCATGACCAGCCTGGGCTGGTCCGAAAAGGACGCGTCGTCGAGCATCGACAAGGCACTGGCGGACGAGCCCGAAGTTTCCTTCCGCGGCAACGTCCCGGAGATCCTCCGGACCACCCTCCGCTGGCTCGGCCAGGACGGCGCGCGGGCGGGCAACCGCGTAGGCAGCCGTGGCTGAACCGTCACTGGTGGCAGCAGGGGAGGAGCCTGAGGAACGCGCCATCGAAGCCGCACTCCGCCCCAAGAACCTGGACGACTTCGTGGGCCAGCACCGCGTGCGGAAGCAGCTGTCCCTGGTCCTGAAGGCATCCCGCATGCGCGGCCGCAGCGCCGACCATGTGCTCTTTTCGGGTCCTCCGGGTCTCGGCAAGACCACCCTTGCCATGATCGTGGCGGCGGAAATGAACGCTCCGCTGCGCATCAGCAGCGGCCCTGCGATCCAGCATGCCGGCGACCTCGCCGCCATCCTGTCATCGCTGTCCGAGGGCGAAGTCCTCTTCCTCGACGAAATCCACCGCATGTCCAGGCCGGCTGAAGAAATGCTCTACATGGCCATGGAGGATTTCCGTGTGGACATTGTGGTGGGTAAGGGTGCGGGTGCCACTGCCATCCCGCTGGAACTTCCCCCCTTCACACTGGTGGGCGCCACCACCCGGGCCGGGCTGCTTCCCGGTCCGCTGCGGGACCGCTTCGGTTTCACAGGCCATCTGGAGTTCTACTCGGTTCCGGAACTCGAACTTGTGCTGCGGCGCTCCGCCGGCCTGCTGGACCTGAAGGTCAATTCCGCCGGCTTCAGCGAGATCGCCGGCCGGTCCCGCGGAACGCCCCGAATTGCCAACCGGCTGCTGCGCCGCGTGCGCGACTGGGCTTTGGTCCATGGCGTAGAGCAGATCGATGCCCGGTCCGCGTCGGCGGCGCTCGACATGTACGAAGTGGACAAGAAGGGGCTCGACCGGCTGGACCGTTCCGTCCTCGAGGCGCTCATCACCAAGTTCGGCGGAGGGCCCGTGGGGCTCTCCACGCTTGCGATCGCCGTCGGCGAAGAAACCGAAACAGTGGAGACTGTCGCGGAGCCCTTCCTCGTCCGCGAAGGGCTCCTGGGCCGCACCCCACGCGGCCGCATCGCCATGGCGCCGGCCTGGACACATCTGGGCTATGCCATCCCTGCAGGCGTGTTCGGCCAGGAACAGCTGGATCTTTTTGACCGCGTAACGGGTGCCGAGGTCACGGGGGACTGGGCCCCGGAGAGCCAATAACAGGCTCCCTCCAGCTTTTCCCCTTAGACTGGTATGACGCTCGGCACGTTCGGGTCTTTGTTGTGCGCATGGCCTATCGGCCGCGCCGCCGGTGCAGGAGGTCCGTCAGGGATCGGCTTCCATGACTGTTCCGCCCGGCACAGACAAAGTCCGGCGCTGCCGGAAAACCAGCCAGGTACCACAAAGGACGGAATTCCCCTTGGATCCAATGTCAATTCTCCTGTTCGTCATGCTCGGCGTATTCATCTTCATGATGTTCCGCCGGAACAAGAAGACGCAGCAGCAGCAGGCGGAGCTCCAGTCGAAGTTCGGCCCAGGCGTCGATGTCATGACCAGCTTCGGCCTCTACGGCCGGATCGTGGACATCGATGAGGCCGAGAACAAGGTCACCCTGGAACTCTCCCCGGGCAACCTGGCCACCGTGCACCGGCAGTCCGTCACCAAGGTGATGGAACCGGCGGTAGCGCCGGAAGCCGCTGCCCCCGCCGTACCGGACGATGCTTCGTCCCTGACCGCTCCGGAGGCGGCGGGTACCACGGCCGGCACCACGGCTGCGCCGGCCACTGCCGCTGAGACCACCGCGTTCCCGGCTGAGACCCCGGACGAGACCCTGAAGCGCCTCAACGATGAGGGCAAGAAGGACAGCTAGTCCTTCCGGCACCTTAACCCCTCTACCGCTGCGGACAACCGCCGGTGCCCATGCGCACCGGCGGTTCCTCCGTGAATAAGAGAAAGATCGACAATGGCACGAACTGGCCCCAAGAAGCCCGGCCTCAGGGTCCTGGTCTGGCTGGGCGTAATCATCGCCGCGTTGACAGCCGTCCTGGCCGCCGGCACCGTCGCCGGGCAGGCAAGCTGGTCGCCCAAGCTGGCACTTGACCTCGAAGGCGGTACCCAGATGATCCTGGCGCCGAAGGTTGAGGGCGGTTCTGACATCAATGAAGAACAGCTGAACCAGGCCGTGGCGATCATCCGCCAGCGCGTTGACGGTTCCGGCGTAGCCGAAGCCGAAATCAGCACGCAGTCGGGCCGCAACGTGGTGGTGAGCCTCCCGGGCACGCCGTCCACTGCCACCCGCGACCTGATCCAGGCATCCGCGGACATGAACTTCCGGCCCGTGCTCCTGAACGGAGCCGGAGCTGCTGTTCCCGAGGAGTCCCGGGCTCCCGAGGACCAGCTGCCCAAGCCGACGGCGGCGCCCGCCAACAGCAGTGACATCAACTGGATCACGCCCGAAATCTACCGTGAGTTCGAGGCCCTGGACTGTGACAACGCCTCAGCCGAGAAGGCAGAGCGTTCTGATCCGACCAAGCCGCTGGTCACCTGTGAACCGGCAACGGACAAGAGCCCGGCCATCAAGTACATCCTCGGGCCGGTCGAGGTGAAGGGCAGCAACATCGTCACTTCCTCGTTCCAGCTGCAGCAGGGCGCCCAGGGAGCCGTCACCAACGACTGGGCCGTCAACATCCAGTTCAACGAGGAAGGTACCGCGAAGTTCAAGGAGGTCACCGAGCGCCTCAACCAGTTCTACGTGGCCGCAGGCGGCGAATCGGGCAACGACCCCAAGGCACAGTTCGCCATCGTCCTCGACGACCAGGTCATTTCCGCTCCGCGTTCACTGGCTGTCATCACGGACGGCCGTCCGCAGATCACGGGCGGCTTCACCGAGCAGACGGCCAAGGCACTGTCTGACCAGCTGCGCTTCGGCGCCCTGCCTATCAGCTTCGAGATCCAGAGCGAACAGCAGATCTCGGCGACCCTCGGTGGCGAGCAGTTGCGTATGGGCCTGTTGGCCGGCCTCATCGGGCTGCTCCTGGTGGTGGTCTATTCGCTCTTCCAGTACCGGGCACTGGGCTTCGTCACCATCGCCTCGCTGGTGGTGGCAGGCGTCCTGACGTATCTGGCCATCGCAATCCTGGGCTGGACGGAAAACTACCGGCTGTCCCTGGCCGGTGTCGCGGGCATCATCGTGGCCATCGGCCAGACGGCTGACTCGTTCATCGTCTACTTCGAACGTATCCGCGATGAGCTGCGCGAAGGACGCGGCCTGGTCTCGGCCGTCGAGAACGGCTGGAAGCGGGCCAAGCGCACCGTGCTCGCCTCCAAGGCGGTTAACCTGCTGGCGGCGCTGGTCCTCTACTTCGTGGCGGTGGGCAACGTGCGGGGCTTCGCCTTCACGCTCGGCCTGACAGCCATCGCCGACCTCATTGTGGTCTTCATGTTCACCCACCCGACGCTGCAGCTGCTGGCGCGGACGCGCTTCTTCGGCGAAGGCCACCGGTTCTCCGGGCTCGACCCCAAGCGCCTCGGCGCCGTACCGCTGTACCGCGGTGCCGGCCGTATCCGGACCCCCGAAGACCGTCCGGCCAACGTCCGTGCCAAGAACGCGGGAGCCGCCGCGGAAGCGGAACGCCGGATGACTATTGCCGAACGGCGGCTGGCGGAGAAGCAGGAACAGCTGGCCGGTTCCTCGAAGACCGCTGCGAAGGAGAACAAGTAATGTCAGGCTTCGCCAATTTCGGCAATGAGCTCTACACCGGGAAGCGCTCCTACGAGTTCGTGGGATCCAAGAAGATCTGGTTCCTGATCGCGCTGGCGGCTGTCGCGCTGTCCATCATCATCCCGGTGGCCAAGGGCGGGTTCAACCTGGGCATCGAGTTCCGGGGCGGCTCCGAATTCACCGTCTCCAACGTCAAGACGACGGACGCAACCGTGGGGGAGAAGGCCGTCACGGACGTTGTGGCCGGCAGCATCCCGCGTGTGGCCAACGTGGCCGGAACCACCATGCGCATCCAGACGGACAAGCTCACGGACGACGAGACGCTCCGCATCAAGGAAGGCCTGCACACCGCCTACGGCGTGACCGAAAACGAGGTTACCTCCACCTTCGTGGGACCCACCTGGGGTGCCGATGTCACCAAGCAGGCCCTGATCGGCCTGGTGGTGTTCGTCCTCCTGGCCGCGGTGCTGATGGCCCTGTACTTCCGCACATGGAAGATGTCCGTTTCGGCCCTCGCCGGCATGCTGGTCACCATGTTCATCACCGCCGGGGTCTATGCCCTCAGCGACTTTGAAGTGACACCGTCCGCCATCATCGGGTTCCTGACGGTGCTCAGCTACTCCCTCTACGACACCGTGGTGGTCTTCGACAAGATCCGTGAGAACACGGCGGAGATTGACTCCTCAACCCGCCGCACGTTCGCTGAGGAAGTCAACCTGGCCGTGAACCAGACGCTGGTGCGTTCCATCAACACCATGATGGTGGCGATCCTCCCGGTGGGCGCCATCCTGTTCATCGGTGCCGGCCTGCTGGGCGCGGGAACCCTGCGTGACCTGTCGCTGGCACTGTTCGTGGGAATCCTGATCGGTACGGCGGCCACCATCTTCGTGGCGGCGCCGATGTACGCCTGGCTGCGGCAGAACGAACCGGACCTGGTCAAGCAGGCCCGGCGCGTGGAGCAGCGCCGCAGCAGCACCGCCGAACGCAATGCTTCAGCGGAGCCTGCCCAGGCCTGATTGAGGTAATGTGCGCCGGTCGTGCCGGTGTTCCCGTCCACGGGCCGGACAGTGTGGAAATCACGCTGTCCGGCCCGTGGTCGTTTAAGTGTCCCGGTTATAAATCTCTGCCTCGTGAGGAATAGACTGAGGTAATTAAGACGGTGGTGAGGGGTGCTTCATTGGAAGAACGTTCGGCGTCGGCGCCAACGGCTCAGGGAGAAAACAATTCCACCGGTGGCCATACCGGGGTGGCTGCATCTGCGCGCCCCGGTTCCTTGGTGCCGGTGGACAACTCCGGCACCCGCGCCACGTTCCCCGGCCGCAGGGAGCGCACCCGTTCGAGGCTGGCCCGCCTGACCGGCCGCGGCGCCGCCACCTATTCACCCATCCTTGAGCCGCTGCTGCGCACCGTCCGGGCAAATAATCCCAAAGAGGACTTCGACCTCATCCAGCGCGCGTTCGACGTTGCTGAACGCAGCCACCGGGGCCAGAAACGCAAGAGTGGCGACCCCTACATCACCCACCCGGTGGCGGTGGCCACCATTCTTGCCGAACTCGGTTTGAGCGGGACCACCCTCGCCGCAGCACTCCTGCACGACACTGTTGAGGACACCCCTTACACCCTGGCGGACCTGAAGCGTGATTTCGGTCCCGAAGTGGCCATGCTCGTGGACGGCGTGACCAAGCTGGACAAGGTCAGCTTCGGCGAAGCGGCGCAGTCCGAGACCGTCCGCAAAATGGTTGTCGCCATGGCCAAGGACATCCGGGTGCTCATGATCAAGCTCGCGGACCGGCTGCATAACGCCAGGACATGGCGGTTCGTCTCCGCCGAATCGTCCGCCCGCAAGGCCCGCGAGACACTCGAAATCTTCGCGCCACTGGCACACCGCCTGGGCATGAACACCATCAAGTGGGAACTCGAAGACCTGTCCTTCGCAGCGCTGTATCCGAAGGTCTACGAAGAAATTGTCCGGATGGTGGGGGACAGGACCCCGGAGCGTGAGAAGAGCCTCGGCGTCATCCGCGACCAGATCACCGACGACCTCCGTACAGCGAAGATCAAGGCGACCATTACGGGCCGTCCGAAGCACTATTACTCGATCTACCAGAAGATGATCGTCAGGGACAAGGACTTCGACGACATCAATGACCTCATGGGCGTCCGGGTCCTCGTTGACTCCGTCCGGGACTGTTACGCCGCACTTGGCACCATGCACTCGCGCTGGAACCCGCTGCCCGGCAGGTTCAAGGACTACATTGCGATGCCCAAGTTCAACATGTACCAGTCCCTGCACACCACTGTCATCGGCCCCGGCGGCAAGCCCGTGGAGATCCAGATCCGCACCCATGAAATGCACCGCCGCGCAGAGTACGGCGTGGCGGCACACTGGAAGTACAAGGACCAGCCCAACCGCACGGCGGTGGGCCCGGGGAGCCCCCGGGACGGCGACATGGGGTGGCTGCGTTCCCTGGTTGACTGGCAACAGGAGACCTCCGATCCGGGCGAATTCCTCGATTCGCTCCGATTCGAGATCAACGCCCGCGAAGTTTTCGTCTTTACGCCCAAGGGTGAGGTCATGGCGCTGCCTGCCGGGTCTACACCGGTGGACTTCGCCTACGCAGTCCACACCGAGGTGGGGCACCGCACCATCGGTGCCCGCGTCAATGGCAAACTGGTTCCCCTCAACAGTGAACTCAACCACGGCGACTGGGTGGAAATCTTCACCTCCAAGGCTGAGGGCGCGGGGCCCAGCCAGGACTGGCAACACTTCGTCAAGAGTGCCCGGGCACGGAACAAGATCCGCCAGTGGTTCAGCAAGGAACGCCGCGAAGAGGCGATTGACCGCGGCAAGGAACTGCTGACCCGTGCCATGCGGAAGCAGAACCTTCCGCTGCAGCGGCTGATGACGCACGAGGCCTTGGCCGCCGTCGCCGAAGAATTCAAATACGTGGACATTTCCGGCCTGTACGCCGGGGTGGGAGACGGCCACACGTCCGCGCAGTCCGTCATGGAGAAACTCGTCGAAAGCCTCGGCGGCACCGAAAACGCCGACGACGACATCAGCGAAGTCAGCATTCCCACGCAGGTCACCAAGGCCCGTTTCTCTGATTCCGGTGTTGTGGTCCGCGGTGTGGGAGATGTGTGGGTCAAGCTGGCACGTTGCTGTACTCCCGTGCCGCCGGACCCCATCCTCGGCTTCGTCACACGTGGATCAGGGGTGTCTGTGCACCGCACAGACTGCACCAACATCTCGGACCTCAAGGATCAGCCGGACAGGATTGTTGACGTGGATTGGGCACCCACCCAGTCCAGCGTGTTCCTGGTGGAGATCCAGGTTGAGGCGCTCGACCGCAAGTCGCTGCTCTCGGACGTGACGCGGATCCTGTCGGAAAACCATGTGAACATCCTGGCTGCCAGCGTTCACACCTCCACCGACAGGGTGGCCATTTCAAAGTTTGCTTTCGAGATGGGGGACCCCAAGTACCTCAGCCACGTCCTCAGCGCCGTCCGCCGGATCGACGGGGTCTTTGACGTTTACCGCACCACCGGGAACAAGCGCCGGAGCTAGCCGGGAAAGCTTTTCCAGTGCCGCCTTTTTATGCGGGACGCGCGGGGTGGCCTCGATAGCGAGCACCAGCAGCCGCAACCGCACGTCCTTTTCGGGGCGGGCCAGGAGGTTTGCCAGCGTGGGAACGGCGCGTTCTGCGTCTACGTGCAGGGCGATATCCAGGGCGGTCCGCAGCGGGCTGGACACCATGAGTCCGCCCAGGCTGACCACATCGAAGGGACCCAGCTTCACCTCGTGCAGCGTGCAGCCCCGGGTATTCCGCAGGCTCGAAACGCGGCGCTTGGCGTCCACCAGGAGCGCAAGGCGGTCCGGCTCGTCAGCGCAGCCGTAGATCCAGGCTGCAGTCATCCGTCCGGCCACGACCCGCTGCCGGACCTGGGGCGGCACGGAGCCGGCGGCAGCACGGGCGCGCAACTGGGCAGAGGCGGCAGATCCCGGGAGGGTGTAGCCATGCTGGTGGAAGCGGGCCAGGATCCCGTCAGCAGCCAGTGACTGCAGTTCCGGCCTGGCGAAAGGCCGCCCGGGTGCATACAGTTCCGGGAACCGCGCCGGAGCCGTGGGGTGCGGCGGCAGATGCTCCATCCCCGCTCCGGCCGGCGTGGAATCAGATGGTGAGGCCATTCCTCCATCCTGCCAAGGAGGTCCTGAAACACGCAGGCCCGGTTCGGGTTATGTGGATAACCGGAACCGGGCCTGCGGCGTCGTCGAACAGGAAAGTGGCGTCAGCTCAGTTCGCTGGCTGAACGCTGGATCTGGTCCAGCCATGCCTGGCGTGCCTCGAGGGCTTCCCTGGCTGCCTTGATCTTGCGCTCGTCGCCGCTCTGTTCCGCCTTGGCAAGGTCATCCTGCAGGCCGGCAATGGCGCTCTCGAGCTGTGACAGGGCGCTGTTGGTACGCGCCTTGCGTTCGGGGTTTGAACGCTGCCACTGCTCTTCTTCGGCCTGCCGGACGGCGTCTTCGACCTTGCGAAGGCCGGCTTCGATCCTGCCCATGTCGGCGCGCGGGACCTTTCCGGCCTCTTCCCACCTGTCCCGGACGGACTGCAGCGACTTCTTGGCAGCCGCCAGGTCCTTGATGGGGAGAATCGTGGTGGCTTCGGTCAGGAGGGCTTCCTTGACCGTCAGGTTTGCGGCGTACTCCTGGTCGATTTCGTCGTTGGCAGCCTGCCGGGACGTGAAGAAGACATCCTGCGCGGCACGGAAACGTGCCCAGAGCGCGTCATCGTCCTTGCGGCTGGCGCGCGGAGATGCCTTCCACTGGTCCATGAGGCGGCGGTATTCGCCTGCGGCGTAGCCCCAGTCTGTGGAGCTGGAGAGGGCCTCTGCCTCGGAAATCAGCTTTTCCTTGGCGGTCTTCGCAGCGGAATTGTTGCTGTCCAGCTGGGAGAAGTAGGCCCGGCGGTGCCGGTCAAAAACGGTGCGGGCGGCCCTGAAGCGCTTCCAGAGGGCGTCCTCGTTGCTGCGGCCCAGCCGGACGCCGCTCTTCTGTGCGGCCTTCCAGTTTTCGAACAGCTCGTTCATCCGGGCGCTGGAGGTCTTCCACTGGGTCTGAGCCGGGTCCTGCCCGGAGATCTCCTCTGCCTCGGCCACGATCGCTTCGCGGGCTGCAAGTTCGGCGGCCCGGACGGCGTCGTGCTCTGCCTTTTCCGTCTTTTCAAGCTCGGCGATGTGGGTTGCCAGGGTGTCCAACCGGGCTTCTGCCGCCCGGAGATCGCCCACCATGTTGCGTTCGGCAAGCTGTTCGTGCAGGTGGGTGACGGTCTTCTGCATGTCCGTGCTGGGGGCCTTGGAGCTTACGCGCTGTTCCAGGAGCACGATCTGGGCCACGACGTCGTCGTACTTCCGCGCGAAGTAAGCCAGTGCTTCGTCATCGCTGACGCCCGGGTACTGCCCGACGGCGTGTTCTCCGCCGTCGATCGTCAGGAAGACGTGGCCATCGCCTTCCACGCGTCCCCACTTGGCTGCTTCGGCGGGAGAGGTGGCGGGGGCGGCGGGTGCCACGGCAGCGGCCGGAGCGGCCGCAGCCGGCTTGGGGCGTGACGCGAAAGCTGCGGGGGACGGGGCCGAAGGCCGGGGTCCGGGCGCCGGGGACGGGGCAGGGGCTGCCGCTTCTGCGTCCGGGGCAGGAGCCAAGGCGTGCTGTTCCGGCTGTGCGCCGGCCTCCTCCACGCCTTCGGTGGCGGCCTCCGGGGCCGTTGCGCTGGTTGCTGCAGGTTCTGCGTCCGTGGCGGGGGCCGCCGCTTCGGTCACGTCTGCTGCTGTTTCGTCGGATTTCTGACTGTCTGTCACCGCTAAAAGTCTTTCGCTTGGAGGGAACTGCTCACGTCCTGCACCGCGGCCGCCATGGCCGGGCTTCCTACTTCAGAGAAAACGAGTCTATCGTGACTGCTTGA
This sequence comes from Pseudarthrobacter equi, assembly GCF_900105535.1. NCBI lineage: Bacteria > Bacillati > Actinomycetota > Actinomycetes > Micrococcales > Micrococcaceae > Pseudarthrobacter > Pseudarthrobacter equi. The sequence goes on along the minus strand of NZ_LT629779.1, from coordinate 2,653,815 downwards.
ACGGGCGCGCCGTCTGTGTCGCTGCTGCCCGGGGTGATCCCTGCGGCAGCGATGCCGGTCACCACGTCCAGGCCCGAGGTCACCTTGCCCACCACTGTGTAGCCGCCGGCGGAATCAGCCGGAATGTTCGTGTCTTTGTAGACGATGAAGAACTGCGTTCCGTTGCCGTAGGCGTTGTTGCCGCTCCGTGCCACGGCTATGGTTCCGGCCGGGTAGGAGTTGTCCGCCGGGGTGTTTTCCAGGGGACCCCACGTGTAGTTGGGATCGCCCTGCCCGTCGCCGTTCGCGGAGCCGCACTGCAGTACCCCGAAGGCATCGGAGGTGGTGAGGCGGTGGCAGCTCTTGCCGTTGTAGAAGCCTTCGTCGCTGAGGGACTTAAAGACCGCCGCGGCCTGCGGTGCCGTTGTTCCGTTGAGTTCAACGCCCAGCGGCTTGCCGTTCAGCACGAGGTCCCCGGTGAACGTCTTTCCCGCCGCGGTGTCGGCGGCCGGGATGTTGGACCCGTTCGTTGCCGGGGCTGACGGAGTGGCCGACGCCGACGGGTTGGTGAGGCCCGCCTCGGTGGCAGCGAACTCATCCTCGGTGGGGTTGCCGGCGAAGGCCGTCAGCTGAAGCACGACGGCGAGCACCACGGCGGCGGTTCCGGCACCGGCGGCGATCAGGTTGTCGCGTTTGCGACGCTGTTCCTGGTCCCGCCTCAGCTCGCGTTTGGCCTCCATCTGCTGGATACGCCGTTTTGCTTCGCGGGCACTGCGTGAACTGGCCGCCAAGGCTCCTCCTCATGTGTGGCTGTGATGTCTCTGTACTGCCTGGTTGCGCCAGGGGCCTTGATGGCACCGGGTACAGTCCCCTGACTGCCAGGCCCTGCAGGTCCGGCGTATTAGAGATGCACACCGATGACGCATAAACTGACTGCCGCACATAGTTTATGCATGACTGGCTGGACAGCCGCCGCAGGGCGCCCCCGACGGGCGGGACGCGGCCGCCGTCCGGCACCCTTAAGAGGAGAGAACTTCCATGGCACGCACCGCCTCCCTGTCCGGATTCCCCGAGTGGCTTCCCGAGGAGCGGCTGGTGGAGCAACACGTCCTGGATACCTTGCGCCGCGTCTTTGAGCTGCACGGCTTCGCCTCGATAGAGACGCGGTCAGTGGAGACCGTGGGACAGCTTCTGCGCAAGGGTGAGATCGACAAGGAAGTGTACGGGCTCAGCCGGCTCCAGGACGATGAGGGCGGGACCCCGGACCGGGGCGGCAAAGCCGACCAGCACGCGCTGGCGCTGCACTTCGACCTGACGGTGCCCTTCGCCCGCTACGTCGTCGAAAACGCCGGCTACCTGGCCTTCCCCTTCCGGCGCTACCAGATCCAGAAGGTCTGGCGCGGCGAACGCCCCCAGGAAGGCCGCGCCCGGGAATTCACCCAGGCGGACATCGACGTCGTGGGCGATGGTGAGCTGCCGTTCCGCTATGACGTTGAAATCGCCCTGGTCATCGCCGAGGCACTCAGTGCGCTTCCCATCCCGGACTTCCAGCTCCGGGTCAACAACCGCAAACTGGCGGAGGGCTTCTACCGCGGCATCGGCCTGACGGACACGGCCGGGGTCCTGCGCAGCATCGACAAGCTGGAAAAAATCGGTCCTGCCAAGGTTGCCGAACTCCTGAAATCCGAACTTGGCGCCACCGACGAGCAGGCGCAGAAGGCCCTGCAGCTTGCCGGCATCCGCACCGGGGACCTGTCCTTCGTGGCCCAGGTCCGTGCCCTCGGCGTCAGCAATGACCTGCTCGAAGAGGGCCTTAACGAGCTGGAGCAGGTCATCGACGCCGCCGTCCAGCGCGCACCCGGCAAGGTGCTGGCGGACCTCAGTATTGCCCGCGGCCTCGACTACTACACGGGCACCGTGGTGGAGACCGTCCTGGTGGGACACGAACAGCTGGGTTCCATCTGCTCCGGCGGCAGGTACGACGCCCTGGCCTCCAAGGGCAACCGGAAGTTCCCCGGCGTCGGCCTGTCCATCGGCGTGACCCGGCTGGTTTCGCGCATCCTCAGCCAGGACCTGGCCAAGGCCTCCCGTTCGGTTCCCACGGCGGTGCTGGTGGCCCTCGCGAACGACGACAACTGGGGCGCTGCGCAGGACGTCGCCGCCCAGCTGCGCAGCCGGGGGATTCCCACCGAGGTTGCCGCCAAGGCGGAAAAGTTCGGCAAGCAGATCAAGTTCGCCGACCGCCGGGGCATCCCGTTCGTCTGGTTCACGGACGACGACGGCACCCACCAGGTCAAGGACATCCGGTCCGGTAAACAGGTAGTCGCCGCCCCGGAGACGTGGATGCCGCCGGCCGCCGACCTCGTGGTGCAGGTAGCCACCGCCGGCGCGGTTCCTGCCCAGGTCTCCTGAACAGGCCTTTCCGCTCCTTCCGTTCTGTCGGAGCTTTGCCCGTGGATGCCGGCTTCGGTCCTACGGGTAAACTCGGACGGGACCGGTCCCGGCATCATCGGGACCTATTCCCTAAGTTTTCCCGCTGTTTCCTCTAGAAAGGTGTGCTGTGCTCCGCACACATGACCTCGGATCCCTTCGTTCCGAGCACATTGGACAAACCGTAACCCTGGCCGGCTGGGTAGGCCGCCGCCGTGACCACGGTGGTGTGGCCTTCGTGGACCTGCGTGATGCGTCCGGCGTGGCACAGATTGTGGTTCGCGAGGAGGAAGTGTTCCACGGGCTGCGGAACGAGTACGTCCTGCAGGTCACCGGCACCGTCTCCAAGCGTCCCGAGGGCAACGAAAACCCCGCGCTCGGGACAGGTGAGATCGAAGTCATCGCCGAGGACGTGACGGTGCTCAACACCTCCGACCCGCTGCCGTTCCAGATCGACGAGCATGTGGAAGTCGGCGAGGAAGCGCGCCTCAAGCACCGCTACCTCGATCTCCGCCGCCCCGGCCCCAGCCGCAACCTCCGGCTGCGCTCCGAAGCCAACCGGGTGGCCCGCGACCTGCTGCACGGCGAAGGTTACGTGGAGATCGAGACGCCCACGCTGACCCGTTCCACGCCCGAAGGCGCCCGCGACTTCCTGGTTCCGGCCCGCCTGGCACCTGGCTCCTGGTATGCCCTGCCGCAGTCCCCGCAGCTGTTCAAGCAGTTGCTGCAGGTGGGCGGTTTCGAGAAGTACTACCAGATCGCCCGTTGCTACCGAGACGAGGACTTCCGCGCCGACCGCCAGCCGGAATTCACCCAGCTGGACATTGAGGCCAGCTTCGTGGACCAGGACGACGTCATCCGCCTCGGCGAGAACATCGTCAAGGCTGTCTGGAAGCTCATCGACGTGGAAATCCCCACGCCCATCCAGCGCATCACCTACGCGGACGCCATGGCCCGCTACGGTTCGGACAAGCCCGATCTTCGCTTCGGCCAGGAACTGACGGAGCTCACGGAGTTCTTCAAGGACACCAACTTCGGCGTCTTCAAAGCTCCCTACGTTGGCGCCGTGGTCATGCCCGGCGGAGCGTCGCAGGCGCGCCGTGCCCTTGATGCCTGGCAGGAATGGGCCAAGCAGCGCGGCGCCAAGGGTCTGGCGTACGTCCTGTACAAGGAAGACGGCGAGCTCGCCGGTCCGGTCGCCAAGAACCTTACCGACACCGAACGCGCCGGCCTGGCCGACGCCGTCGGCGCCAAGCCCGGTGACTGCATCTTCTTCGCCGCCGGCGAAAAGACCCCGTCCCGCGCCCTGCTGGGTGCCGCCCGCGTCGAAATCGGCCACCGCACCGGCCTGATCGATCCCACGGACTGGGCTTTCTGCTGGGTTGTCGACGCGCCGATGTTCGAACCGGCTGCCGCTGCTGTGGCTTCCGGCGACGTCGCCGTGGGTGCAGGCCAGTGGACCGCTGTGCACCACGCCTTCACCTCGCCCAAGCCGGAGTTCCTCGACACGTTCGACAAGGACCCCGAGTCCGCGCTGTCCTACGCCTACGACATCGTCTGCAACGGCAACGAGATCGGCGGCGGTTCCATCCGTATCCACCAGCGGGACGTGCAGGAACGCGTCTTCGAACTGATGGGTCTGGACAAGGAAGACGCGCAGACCAAGTTCGGGTTCCTCCTCGAGGGCTTCAAGTACGGAGCGCCCCCGCACGGCGGCATCGCGTTCGGCTGGGACCGCGTGGTTTCGCTGCTGGCCGGTGTCGAGTCGATCCGCGACGTCATCGCCTTCCCGAAGTCAGGTGGCGGTTTCGATCCGCTGACCGCTGCCCCGGCACCCATCACTGCGCAGCAGCGCAAGGAAGCCGGTGTCGATTTCAAGCCTGAGGCGGTCAAGCCCGTCGAGGCCAGGAAGTCCGAAGCGGTCAAGTAACGCACCTTGCTGAGCGGCAGGAGGCTCCCCGATTCGTCGGGGCGCCTCCTGCCCCTGCTTAACCCACCCTGGAGGAGAATGCCGTGTCCACCACCGAAGTTGACGACCACCTGGCCGGATTCCCTGGCCTCGAAGCCGCCATGGACGCGGCATGGCCTGCGCCGGAACACCACGACCTGGGTCCGTGGGTTCTTCGTGCCGCCGGGGGAGTGACCCAGCGGGCCAACTCGATCTGGCCGAGGCCCGCCAGCGGTGCGGGGGAGCCGGAGCTGGCCGGGCTGCTGCGGGATGCCCGGTCCTGGTACCGCAGCCGCCGGCTTCCCCTGATCTTCCAGGTCACCGCCACCGCCGAAGCGGCTGCCCTCAATTCCTTTTTGGATGCGGAGGGCTTTACCACGCAGTCCGAAACCCTGATCATGACCCGGGGGCCGGCGCGCCACGCCCGGGTTACGGAGTCGCGACCCGCCGTCGATCTCGCATCTGCTCCCTCTGCCGAGTGGCTTGCCGTGTGGTGGGCGGTGGACGGACGCGGCGGTGACGACGCCCTGGCCATCGCGCGCACCATCCTCGAGGGCTGCCCCGCCGTGTATGCCATGGCCCGGGACAGCGCGGGCCGGCCCGCCGCCGTCGGACGCCTTGCCCTTCCGGACACCGGGCCCGAGGCGAGGGGCGGACTTTACTCCATGGCGACGAGCCCCGAGGCACGCCGACGCGGTTACGGGACCGCCGTCCTGGACGCGCTGCTCACGGAGGGGGCAGAGCGGGACCTTGCAGGCTACTGGCTGCTCGTCACCGCAGCGAACCACGGAGCCCAGGCGCTGTACGCCAACGCTGGATTCCGGGAAACCGGCCGCTACGCCTACCGCCAGGAACGGCCCAAGCGGCACCTGACCGGCTGCTGAGCAGGCTCCAGGGTCTACTTCCCCGGCGCATCACTGACTGTGATCCGGATGGAGCAAGCGTCGGAGGCGGCTTTCTTCACGACGGCGGCCCGGGGCTCCGGCACATCCAGGTATGCCAGGCGGTGCAGTCCGGCCCACTTGGCCAGCGCTGGGTGCCCCAGGACTGCTTCGGCGAGGGCCCTGTCCCCACCCGGGACGACATATTCGAAGGGTTCGGCCGCAAACACCTGGGCGGCCTGCAACGCCACGGCATCCACCAGGGCGTCGGCCTGGTTGGAGCGGCGCCGGGCAAACCGCTGCTGTGACTGGCCGCCGGCCGCGGTGCGGGACTGGACATACCGGGTGCCCGCTTTGGAAGCCAGCAAGAGGCCCTCGGCAGCAATGCCGACACCATAGCCGCCGCGCCGCACCAGGAGCAGGCCGCACCGGCGCGGCTGTGCGGCCAGCGACGCCAGGCGTTCCAGCGGGTCGGCTCCCCGTCCGGGCCGCCCATGGGCGGGCCAGGGAGCTTCGAGGAGCGCTTCGGCGCCGTCACCTGCCAATAGCCGCACGCCGTCGTCGTCTTCCCGTATTGCGAAACCGTCATGGCTGCCGGCGAACCGCCCGGTCCAGCCGGCCAGCCGGGAACCGGAAACAAACGCCGTCCGGACCGAGGGGGAGCGGCCGCTGCCGGCGTCATGGGTGGTCATGGCAGGTTCGGGTTCCTTCCGGATAGCTGTGGCGGGATCGCCGGGCGACTGGAAGTAGCCTATCTATGTGGATGATCTCTTTGGGCCGGGGCAGGGCAATGACGACGACGGCGATTCGGCCGCCGCGGGCAGCGCAGCCGCCAGCTCCTCACCACGCAGTCCGCTGGCTGTCCGCATGCGGCCGCGCACCCTCGACGACGTGGTGGGCCAGCAGCACCTGCTGGGCCAGGGATCGCCGCTGCGCCAGCTGGCGGCCGGAGCCGACGCCGCCGGGCCGGCCGGGCCAAGTTCGCTGATCCTGTGGGGGCCGCCAGGGACCGGCAAAACCACACTGGCGCATGTGATCGCCCGGGGGCCGGGCCGCAAGTTCGTGGAGCTCTCAGCCATCACCGCCGGCGTCAAGGACGTCCGCCGCGTCATGGACGACGCCCTGACTGCGCGTGACCTGTACAAGACCACCACCGTGCTGTTCCTGGACGAGATCCACCGATTCAACAAGGCCCAGCAGGACGCACTCCTTCCCGGCGTCGAAAACCGCTGGGTGGTGCTGGTGGCCGCCACCACCGAAAACCCGTCCTTCTCGGTGGTGTCGCCGCTCCTTTCCCGTTCCCTGCTGTTGACCCTCAAGCCGCTCACGGACGCCGACATCGAAGGGCTGCTCAGCCGTGCCGTAGCGGACCCCCGGGGACTTGACGGCAAAGCGGAACTGGACCCCGAAGCCCTGGCCCATTTGGTCCGGCTGTCCGGCGGCGACGCCCGCCGTGCCCTCACCGCCCTGGAAGCCGCGGCCGGCGTGGCGTTCGGTGATGCCGACGACGCCGGAACCGGGCCGGTAACCGTGGAACTCAAGCACACCGAACGGGCCCTCGACGTCGCAGCCGTCCGCTACGACCGGGCGGGAGACCAGCACTACGACGTCGCCAGCGCGTTCATCAAATCCATCCGCGGCTCCGACGTTGACGCCGCCCTCCACTACCTGGCGCGCATGCTCGAGGCCGGCGAGGACCCGCGGTTCGTGGCCCGCCGCATCGTCATCTCAGCCGCCGAGGACGTGGGCATGGCCGATCCCACGGCATTGCAGACAGCCGTGGCCGCCGCCCAGGCAGTGCAGCTGATCGGCATGCCGGAGGGCCGGATCATCCTGGCCGAGGCGGTGGTCCACCTTGCCACGGCGCCAAAATCGAACGCCGCCTACATGGGCATCAACAAGGCCATCGCCGATGTGCGCGCCGGTATGGGCAACGGCATCCCGCCCCACCTGAGGGACTCGCACTACCCGGGCTCCAAACAACTGGGGCACGGGAAAGGCTACAAATACGCCCACGACGCCCCGCACGCCGTGGCTGCACAACAGTATCCGCCGGACGACCTGGTGGGCCGGGACTACTACCAGCCCACCGGCAACGGAGCTGAACGCGACATCGCCGCCAGGCTGGAGCGGCTGCGGAAGATTGTCAGGGGCAAGTAGCCGCCGTGCTAAGGTAGATGTTTGTCTGGCAAGGCACAGGCGCACAATCCACCGAATTTTCGTTTGATGGAGCTGCGCCCTGCGCCCAGTAGCAAAAGGCAGCGGTTGGCCGATGCTCTCCATCAAGGAGGCCAGTAACACTGACACACCGCAGATATTGGAAGGACACAAGTGGCTAACAACACTCGTGCTCGCCGTCAGGCCCGCCTCTCGCGGTCCCTCGGCATTGCTCTGACCCCCAAGGCCGCCAAGTACATGGAGCGCCGCCCGTACGGCCCCGGTGAGCATGGCCGTGCCCGCAAGAAGCAGGACTCCGACTACGCCGTACGTCTGCGCGAAAAGCAGCGCCTGCGTGCCCAGTACGGCATCCGCGAAGCACAGATGACCCGTGCCTTCGAGGAAGCCCGCCGTACCAAGGGCCTGACCGGTGAGAACCTCATCGAACTGCTCGAAATGCGCCTTGACGCCCTGGTCCTGCGTGCCGGCTTCGCCCGCACCATCGCCCAGGCCCGCCAGCTGGTTGTGCACCGCCACATCCTGGTTGACGGCATCCGCGTTGACCGTCCGTCGTTCCGCGTCGGCGAGGGCCAGCTGGTCCACGTCCACAGCCGCAGCGAGACCATGGTTCCGCTCCAGGTTGCAGCAGCCGGCGCACACCGCGATGTCCTGCCTGCCGTCCCGGCCTACCTGGACGTCAAGCTTGAGGCACTGCAGGCCCGCCTGGTCCGCCGCCCCAAGCGCTCCGAAATCCCGGTGACCTGCGAAGAGCAGCTCGTCGTCGAATTCTACGCACGCTAAATCCCAGCAGCGTATACAAAGAAGCCCGTGGCAAGCGCCACGGGCTTCTTTGTATGTAAGGTACTTGGGGGACATCTGCCCAACGCGGTTCGCGGGGTGCGCAGGATGGTTCCGGACCACAGAATTTCAAGGAGATGAACGTCTATGACTGGTGGCGATATCGCCGGCCTGGTCGCTGCCGGAGTGTTTGCACTCCTGGTACTGCTGCTCGCCGTGCCCATCCTCAAGCTGGGCAAGGTGCTGGACGAGGTGCGGACGTCCATCCGGTCACTGAGCGACGGCGCGACGCCCCTGATGGATGAGGTCACGGCCACCGTGACCACCACCAACCAGCAGCTGAAGAAGGTGGACGGCATTTCGTCCAATGTCTCTGATGCTTCGGCCAACCTTTCCGCGTTGTCGTCCCTGGTGGCCGCCACCGTCGGTTCACCGCTGATCAAGGTGGCCGCGTTCAGCTACGGCGTCCGCAGTGCGCTCTCCAACCGCAAGAAGCCCGCCACCGGCCGCCGCAGCCGCTAAGCCCCGAAAGAACACCATGAAACGACTTGTCTGGATGGGAATCGGCGTGGCCATCGGCGTTATCGCCTTCCGCAAGGTCACTGAGGCCCAGTCCGCCCTGGGCCCGGAAGGCCTCAACAGGGCTGTAGGCAGGCTGGCCGACGGCGTCTACGACTTCGCCGACGCCGTCCGAGCCGGAATGCAGGAACGCGAAACCGACCTGCGCAGTGCGCTCGGCGTCGAAACCGCGGACCTGGTCCGCAGCTGACGCCCCGGGCCATCAGCCCGCAACAACCCGGCAGGGAACCCGACCAGGCCCTGCCGCCTGAACGAACTTTCCGCGTCGTCAACCGCGGACCAAGAAGGGTATGAAACAGCTCATGAAATCGCAGGAGATCACCAAGCGCTGGGTGGACTTTTTTGTCAGCAAGGGCCACACGGCGGTTCCCTCCGCATCGCTGGTGTCCAGCGACCCGTCGCTGCTGTTCACTGTGGCCGGCATGGTGCCTTTCATCCCCTACCTCACAGCCCGCGAAGAGGCGCCCTACACCCGGGCCACGAGCGTCCAAAAGTGCATCCGCACCGGCGACATCGAGGAAGTGGGCAAGACCGCCCGGCACGGCACCTTCTTCCAGATGTGCGGCAACTTCTCCTTTGGCGACTACTTCAAGGAAGACGCCATCAAGTTCGCCTGGGAGCTGCTCACCACCAGCGTTGACGACGGCGGGTACGGCCTGCCGCCCGAGCTCCTGTGGGTGACGGTCTACGAGGAAGACGATGAGGCCAAGGAACTGTGGCTGAAGAATACCGGCGTCCCCGCGGAGCGCATCCAGAAGATGGGCAAAGCCGACAACTACTGGAACACCGGCCAGCCCGGCCCGGCCGGCCCCTGCTCCGAGATCTACTACGACCGCGGTCCCGCCTACGGCATCGAAGGCGGCCCGCTCGCTGACGAGACCCGGTACATCGAAATCTGGAACCTCGTGTTCATGCAGTACCAGATCGACAACGTCCGCTCCAAGGACGACTTCGACATCGTGGGTGAGCTGCCCAAGAAGAACATCGACACCGGCCTGGGCATGGAGCGTCTGGCCATGATCCTCCAGGGTGTCGAGAACATGTACGAGACGGACCAGGTCCGTCCCGTCATCGACAAAGCCGCCGAACTCTCCGGCAAGGAATACACCTCCGCCGAAACCCCGGATGACCCCCACCACACGGACGATGTCCGGATGCGCGTTGTGGGTGACCACATCCGGTCCGCCCTGATGCTGATTTCCGACGGCGTGACCCCCTCGAACGAGGGACGTGGCTACGTCCTGCGCCGCCTCATCCGCCGTGCCGTGCGCTCCATGCGCCTCCTCGGCGTCGAACAGGCCTGCCTCCCGGACCTGCTGCCGGCTTCGCGCGACGCCATGAAGGGCGTCTACCCCGTAGTCGACACGGACTTCGCCAGGATCAGCCGGATTGCCTACGCCGAAGAAAAGGCCTTCCTGCGGACCATTGCGTCCGGCACGGCGAGGCTCGAGGACGCGGTCAAGGAGTCCAAGGCCGCCAACAAGCAGCTTTCCGGTGAAGACGCCTTCGCCCTCCACGACACCTACGGTTTCCCCATTGACCTCACCCTGGAAATGGCCGAGGAAGCCGGGCTGAAGGTTGACGAGGCCGCCTTCCGCAGCCTGATGCAGGAGCAGCGCCAGCGTGCCCAGGCCGACGCCAAGGGCAAGAAGGGCGGCCATGCGGACCTCAGCGCCTTCCAGGAGATCCTGGCCCAGGGCGAGACGGTCTTCACCGGGTACACCGAGCTCGACGGCGAATCCCGCGTCCGCGGCCTGCTCACCGGCGGCCGTCCGGTCCAGCAGGCAGCCACCGGCGACGAGATCGAACTTGTCCTGTCGGAAACACCGTTCTACGCCGAGGCCGGCGGCCAGGCCGCCGATACCGGCCTCATCACCGGTGACGGCTTCGTGGTCGAGGTCCTGGACGTGCAGCGCCCCGTCAAGGGCCTGAGCGTGCACAAGGCGATTGTCCGTGAAGGTGAAATCGGCGCCGACTCGCTGGTGCGCGCCGCCGTCGACCGCGAACGCCGCCATGCCGCCGAGCAGGCGCACACGGGCACGCACATCGTGCACGCCGCCCTGCACCAGATCCTCGGCCCGGAAGCCACCCAGCGCGGATCCTTCAACAAAGCCGGCTACCTCCGGTTCGACTTCGCCTGGGGCGAGGGCCTGAGCACTGCCACTCGGTCAGAAATCGAAGAGGTTTCAAACCTGGCCATCCGCAACAACTACGCGGTGGACACGAAGGTCATGGGCCTTGCGGAGGCGAAGGCCCTGGGTGCCATGGCCCTGTTCGGCGAGAACTACGGCAGCGAGGTCCGCGTCGTCGAGATCGACGGCGCCTGGTCCCGTGAGCTGTGCGGCGGAACCCACGTAGCCAACACCTCGTTGATCGGCAGCCTCTCCCTCCTGGGCGAGCAGTCCGTGGGGTCGGGAAACCGCCGCGTGGAGGCCTTCGTGGGCATGGAGGCCTTCCGGCACCTGGCGGCCGAACGTGCACTCGTCACCGAGCTGACCGACCTGCTGAAGGTGCCGTCGGGGCAGCTGGCCGACCGGATCTCCGCAACGCTTGCCAAGCTCAAGGCCACGGAAAAGGAACTGGACCGGCTCCGCAAGGAACAGCTGGCAGCTTCAGCAGCCCAGCTGGTCAACAGCGCAAGGGACGCTGCGGGCGTCAGCCTCATTGCCCATGACGCCGGTTCCGTCAGCGGCGCCGACGACATCCGCGGCCTGGCCCTGGACCTCCGCAACCGGCTGGGTTCGGCCCCTGCCGCGGTGGCTGTTGCAGGCGTGGCCAACGACCGTCCGCTCGTCCTGGTGGCCACCAACGAAGCCGCCCGGAACGCCGGAGTGAAGGCCGGAGCCCTGGTTCGCCTGGCTGCCGGAGTCCTCGGCGGCGGCGGCGGCGGCAAGGACGATGTCGCCCAGGGCGGCGGCACCGATGCAGGCAAGGTGGGCGCCGCGCTGGCAGCCATCCTGGACGCCGTCGAACGGCGCCAGTCCTGACATGGCCGATCCCGCAACCGCCGGCGGCTACCCCCAGGGCGTCAAACTGGGGGTAGACGTTGGCACGGTCCGGGTGGGGGTGGCCATCTGCGACCGTGACTCCATTCTGGCCACGCCATACAAGACCCTGGACCGGAACACCAAAAAGAACTCAGACGTCCGCCTGATCGCGAAGCTGGCGGAGGAGCTGGGTGCTGTGCAGGTCATCGTGGGAATGCCCCGGACCATGAAAGGCGAGGAACACGCGTCGGCCAGGATGGCTTCCGACTATGCCGGCCTGCTGGCGGCCGAGCTCGCAGCCCGCGGCCTGCACGTGCCGGTCAACATGGTTGACGAGCGGCTCAGCAGCGTCACGGCGCACCGCAACCTGCATGAAGCTGGCATGAGCAGCAGGAACCACCGTAAAGTAGTTGATCAGGTCGCGGCCGCAGGCATCCTGCAGCACGCCATCGACATGCAGAAATCCCGGGGAGCGGATGTCGGCTCACGCGTGACAGCGCCATCCCCGTCCGTGGACCTGGGGGTCAGCGGGGCGGATGAGTCCGTCCGCGCCACCCCGGATACGGCCCGATTTTCAGATAATGGAAGGCAACAGTGAGCCCTGCCAACATTGACGACGCCTCAGGGCCCCTGAACGCCGGGGGAGGGAGGCCGCTGACGCGCAAGGAGATCCGGGCACGGGAGAAGAGCCTCGACACCGGTGGCCAGGGCGCTGTCCCTGAGCAGGCCTACGAGACCGGTGCCGACGTGCCCCCGCAGCCCGCAGATCCCCCCGCCGTCCCTGCGCAGCCGGCCACCGGCCCCACTGCTGCAGGGCCGTTGCCGGCTGCACCGGCCGCGCCCCCTTCCATCCAGGAGGCAACCCCTGACAACAGGGAGCCTGACAACGGGGCGCCTGACAACGGGACCGTGGACAACGGAACGCACGACGACGGAGGTCACCATGGTGCCGCACCGCAGGACCCGGCCGCGCACGGTGCGCCTGAGCAACCTGAACCCATCGCGGACAACGTGAGTGGCCCCCACGAACCCGACCACGGGCACGGCGACGTGTTCGCCGCCGACGACCACCAGGACCTGCATGCGGCCGGGGAACACCCGGCGATGGACGTTCATGAGTACGCGGGCGACCCCCACTATGCGGACCCGGCCCAGTACCCGGACGGTCACGAGTACCACGACAACGCCCATTACGGTCAGGCCCACGGCGACGCCGACTATCACCACGACCTGCACGCCGATGAGGCCGGCCACCACGCCGGCCACCCGGAAGACGCACACCATGCCGATACCGCAGCGCACAGCCTCATCGCAGGTGCACCGGCAACCCAGGTAGTGGGCAGGCCCTCCAAGAAAGTGCGCCGCCGCCGCAGGCTGCTGGCCCTCTTCCTCACCCTCGCTGTTTTCGTTACTGCAGTGGCCGTTGGCGCGCAGTTCCTCAAGCCCCTCCTCGGCAGCACCAAAGCCAGCGACTTCCCGGGCCCCGGCTCCGGCCAGGTCGAGGTAACGGTGGACAAGGGGGAAGGCACCCGTTCCGTGGCCATGGACCTCGAAAGCAAAGGCGTCGTGGCCAACGCTGACACGTTCCTTCAGGCCTTCAGCGCTTCGGGCGGCACGCTGGCCCCGGGTGACTATACCTTCAAGTCTGAAATGAAGAACAAGGACGCAGTAGATGTCCTCCTGGGCCAGGACAAGGGGAAGGTGATCTACTTCGCCCTCAGTGCGGGCCTGCGGGTCAACGAATCCCTCCAGGCCATCTCCGAAGGGTCCGGCGTATCGATCCAGCAACTCCAGGCGCTCAGCAACGATCCGGCGCAGTTCGGCTTGCCGGCAAACGCCAAGAACCTGGAGGGCTACCTTGCACCGGGCGAGCACCGCTTCCCGCTGGGCACGTCCGCCAAGGACATCCTGCAAGCCCTGGTCAAGGTGACCGTGGACGAGCTGGTGTCCCAGGGCATCACCGATCCTGCCAAGCAGTACCAGTCCGTGATCGTGGCCAGCATCGTCCAGGCCGAAGGCGGCCAGGCCGAATACGGCGATGTCGCCGGAGCCATCTACAACCGGCTCAAACCCAACGACCAGACCGGCGGCTTCCTGCAGGTCGACTCGGCCGTGACGTACGGGCTTGGGACGAAGAGCTACAACTTCACGGACGAGCAGCGCCAGGACAAGTCCAACCCGTACAACACGTATGCGAACCCCGGGCTGCCTCCGGGACCCATTGGCTCGCCGGGCAAGACTGCCATCGACGCCGCCGCCAGGCCCAAGACCAACGATTACCTCTTCTGGGTAACGGTCAACCTGGACACCAAGGAGACCAAGTTCGCCAAAACCCTGGCCGAACACAACGTCTACGTTGAGCAGTACAACTCCTGGTGCCAGGCGAACGTGGGCCGCTGCACATGACCCTGCGGGCAGCAGTGCTGGGGCACCCGATCAGTCATTCAAAGTCCCCGGCCCTGCATCTTGCTGCCTACCGGCAGTTGGGTGCAGACATCAGTTACACAGCTATCGACGTCACGGAGCAGCTCCTCCCGGGCCTGATGGGGCAGGTGCGCCACCAGCCGGGATGGTGCGGACTTTCGGTCACCATGCCGTTAAAGACCACCATGCTGGGCCACGTGGACGAGGTCCGCGGCATCGCCCGGACCCTCGGCGTGGTCAACACCGTCTCCTTTGAGGACGACGGACACGGACCACGTGCCATCGGCTCCAACACCGACGTGGCTGGAATCGTTAACGCCCTCCGGCACGCGGGAGCGGATACCGCACCCTCCGCGGTCATCCTCGGCGGCGGCGGCACCGCGGCGTCCGCTGTCGCCGCACTGCGGGAACTCGGAACCCGCCGTGTGCAGATTTTCGTACGGGACCCTGCCCGCACGGCAGACGTCCGTGCAGCGGCCGCAGGTGCCGGCATCGACCTGGACGTGCTGACGCTGGCAGAAGCCGTGCTGCCCACGGCTGCTGCCGACGTCGTCATTTCCACGTTGCCGCCCCGGGCGGCGGACGGCCTGGCCGCCGAGATAGCCGCCCTGAAGACGGAAACCCCGGGCGTCCTTCTGGACGTTGCCTACGACCCCTGGCCCAGCCTGATCGCCTCGGTGTGGCAGACGGGCGGCGGTGCCGTGGTCCCCGGACTGGAGATGCTGCTGTACCAGGCAGTGGAACAGGTGCGCCTTTTCACGGGCCGCGGGGATGACGTTAATGCAGCTGTCATAGATGTGATGTGCGCCTCAGTCGGCCTTCCCCGACGGGCTTTGTAACCGCCCTACGTGGCAGGATGGAAGATATGTTGCGTTGGTTGACTGCCGGTGAATCCCATGGTCCGGCTCTGATGGGAATTATTGAAGGCGTCCCCGCCGGTGTTGAGATCACCAGCGGGCACATCGCAGACTCCCTGGCCCGCCGCCGGCTCGGATACGGCCGAGGCGCCCGGATGAAGTTCGAACAGGACGTTGTCACCATCCTGGGCGGCGTCCGGCACGGTGTGACCCAGGGCGGCCCCGTGGCCGTCCAGGTGGGAAACACCGAATGGCCCAAGTGGGAGCAGATCATGGCGCCGGATCCGGTGGATCCGGAACTCCTCGCCGACCAGGCGCGCAACGCGCCCCTGACCCGCCCGCGTCCCGGCCACGCGGACTTCACCGGCATGCAGAAGTACGGCTTCGATGAAGCCCGTCCCGTGCTGGAACGTGCCAGCGCCCGCGAGACCGCCACCCGGGTGGCCATGGGTACTGTCGCCGCCCAGTTCCTCAAGCACCTCGGCATCGAGCTCGTCAGCCACACGGTGTCCATCGCCAGCGTTTCCGTACCCGACGGCCGGCCGCTCCCCGAACCGGCAGATGTCATCGCTTTGGACGCCGATCCACTGCGCTGCTTCGACAGGGAAACCTCCGACGCCATGGTTGCCGAGGTTGACGCCGCCCACAAGGAAGGCGAAACCCTGGGCGGCGTGGTGGAGGTCCTGGCGTACGGCCTGCCGCCCGGACTGGGCAGTTACGTCCACTGGGACCGCCGGCTGGATTCCCGCCTGGCTGCTGCCCTCATGGGCATCCAGGCCATCAAGGGCGTCGAAGTGGGCGACGGATTCCGGACCGCTGCACGCCGCGGCTCTGCGGCCCACGATGAAATCGTGCGCGATGAAGACGGCCGGATCGTGCGTGCCAGCAACCGCGCAGGCGGCATCGAAGGCGGCATGAGCATCGGGGACGTCCTGCGTGTCCGCGCCGCGATGAAGCCGATCGCCACGGTGCCCCGCGCCCTGAAAACGATCGACGTCAGCACCGGCGAACCGGCCAAGGCCCATCACCAGCGCTCCGACGTCTGTGCCGTTCCGGCCGCAGGCGTGGTGGCCGAGGCCATGGTGGCTTTGGTCCTGGCTGAAGCCGTTACAGAGAAATTCGGCGGGGACTCCGTGGCGGAGACCGCCCGCAACATCAAGGGTTACCTGGACAACATTCCGGCGTCCCTGGACTCGATCGGCCAGTAGTGCCCGCCCAGAGCAGTACCGGGCCCGTCGGTATCCGGCCGATCGTCCTGATCGGCCCCATGGCCGTGGGCAAATCCGCCATCGGACAGCAACTGGCCCAGCAACTCGGTGCACCGTTCGTCGACACGGATGCCGTGATCGTGGCGGGCCATGGCTCCATCGCCGACATTTTCGCAGGCCGGGGCGAACGCGCCTTCCGCGAGATCGAGGCCCGTGCTGTTGCCTCCGCCGTTGAAGCGGCCGAAGGCACGGCCACGGTGATCTCGCTCGGCGGGGGTGCTGTTCTGGATTCCGGAACGCAGCAGCTGATCGGCCGCTGCACAGTGGTCTACCTCGAATGCGATGCGAACACCGTTGCTGCCCGCATTGCCCGCAACTCCGGACGTCCCCTGCTGGCAGGGGACGCCATGGGACGCTGGACAGAAATGTTCGCCACCCGCAAGCCGGTCTACGAGAGGCTTGCAGACATCACCCTGGACGTGCGCCAGGGCTCCATATCCGAGCTCGGCAACCGGCTGGAAGCAGCACTGCACAACTACGCAGCTGCCAAACAGGAAGTTGAAAAGTGAACACCTCATCAACAGTCATCAAGGTCACCGGTGAATCGGCCGCCAACAACTACGACGTTGTGGTGGGGCGGGGCCTGCTGGGAACCCTTCCGGAAATCCTGGGGGAGCGGGTGCGGCGCGTGCTGGTCATCCACCCCCGGGCCCTGCGCCTCACCGGCGACACCGTCCGTGATGACCTTGAATCCGCAGGCTTCACCGCGCTGACCGCAGAAATCCCCGACGCCGAAGAAGGCAAGCACATCCAGGTTGCCGCCTTCTGCTGGCAGGTCCTGGGACAGAACGACTTCACCCGCTCAGACGCCATCGTCGCCGTTGGCGGGGGAGCGGTCACCGACCTGGCCGGCTTCGTGGCCGCCACCTGGCTCCGCGGCGTCAAAGTCATCCACATGCCCACCAGCCTGCTGGGGATGGTGGACGCCTCCGTAGGTGGCAAGACCGGCATCAACACCGCGGAAGGCAAGAACCTGGTGGGCGCGTTCCACCCGCCCGCAGCCGTTCTGGCGGACCTGGACACGCTGGACACCTTGCCTAAGAACGAACTCATTTCCGGCATGGCCGAGGTAGTCAAGTGCGGCTTCATCGCGGACCCCGCCATCCTCGAACTCGTGGAGAAGGACTTTGCTGCGGTCACCGATCCGCGGTCCGAGACGCTCCGCGAGCTCATCGAACGTGCCATCGCCGTCAAAGCCAAAGTGGTCTCCGAAGACCTCAAGGAATCCGGGCTGCGCGAAATCCTCAACTACGGCCACACCCTGGGCCACGCCATCGAACTGGTGGAACGCTACTCGTGGCGGCACGGCGCTGCCGTCTCCGTCGGCATGATGTTCGCCGCGGAACTCGCCCGCAGCGTAGGCCGCCTGAGCGACGCCGACGCCGACAGGCACCGAAGCATCCTCGAAGGACTTGGGCTTCCGGTCACCTACCGGCGGGACCGGTGGCAGGGCCTGCTGGACGGTATGCGGCGGGACAAGAAGTCCCGCGGCGACCTCCTGCGGTTCGTGGTGCTGGACGGTGTGGCCAAGCCGGGCATCCTGGATGTCCCCGACACGTCCCTCCTGTTCGCCGCCTACCAGGAAGTCGCTTCCTGATGCAGGGCGACATGGAAGGCACGGCCGAGTGGCCCGAGGCCGGCTTCCCGGGAATCCGGATCAACCCTGAAACCCTGCTGCCGCAAATCGTCAACGACGATGCGTGCAGGGAAGCGCTGGCAGCCTCCACCGATCCCGCCGACCACGTCTTCGTCCTGCTGGTCGAGGGCCACGGGGCAGAAGCTGCCGAACTGCTGGCCGAAGCCCGGTTCAAGGACCCTGAATCCTTCCGGCTGCGTGCGTTCGAAGCAGAGGTCCTGCGGGTTTCGAACCGGTTGGACAGGGCCGTGGAGCTGTTCCGCCAACTGCTGCACGAGGTCCAGGGGACCCCCAAGGAAGCCCTGGCACTGCAGTTCCTCGGCAAGACCCAGTACACGGCCGGGCAGACCTCCGCTGCCGTTGAATCCTTTGCCCGCGCCTTGGACCTGCGAGTAGCACAGTCCGCTGATGCGGCGCTGATCTACTCGTCAACAGTGGCCCTGCAGCGCGCGCGGGACGTACTGGACCTGGCCTGCTGATACCCCGCTTCGGGCCGCCGGGGAAGTCCGCGTCCATTTGCCGGTAGAATAGTTTTTGAATTTTTTCCCAGCTCCCCGGATCTTTGACAAAAACGTGCAGGCACGCCATGCGGCGGACTGCCCGGCATAGAACGTCTGACCACGCGCCAGACTGAGAAACCTAAGGAAACCCAGTGGCAACCACGAACGACATTAAGAACGGAACGGTCCTGAAGCTCGAGGGCCAGCTCTGGAACATCATCGAGTTCCAGCACGTCAAGCCCGGCAAGGGTGGCGCTTTCGTGCGTACGAAGATGCGCAACGTGATGTCCGGCAAGGTTGTGGACAAGACGTTCAACGCCGGCCTCAAGATCGAAACTGCCACGGTTGACCGCCGGGACTACCAGTACCTGTACCAGGACGGCGCCGACTTCGTGTTCATGGACACCTCGGATTACGACCAGATCACCGTCTCCGGCGCCACCGTGGGCGACGCCACCAACTTCATGCTCGAGAACCAGATGGTCAACATCGCCATCCACGAGGGCAACCCGCTGTACATCGAACTGCCGCCGAGCGTTGTCCTGGAAATCACCTACACCGAGCCCGGCCTGCAGGGCGACCGCTCCTCCGCGGGCACCAAGCCTGCCACGCTGGAAACCGGCTACGAGATCCAGGTTCCGCTGTTCGTCGAAAACAACACCAAGGTCAAGGTGGATACCCGTGACGGCAGCTACCTCGGCCGGGTCTCTGAGTAGTGAGCGCACGCGGTAAAGCCCGCAGCAGGGCACTGGATGTTCTTTTCGAAGCGGAGCAGCGCTCCGTCTCCGCCTTTGACGTCCTGCGTGCACGGCGCGAAAAGACCGACCAGATCGTCAACCCCTACACCCTGGAAATCGTCGAGGGCGTGGTGTCCCGCCAGCCAGCCATCGACGAGTTCCTGGAGACCTATTCGCAGGGCTGGAGCCTGGAGCGCATGCCTTCGGTGGACCGGATCATCCTGCGCATCGGCACCTGGGAACTGCTGTACAACGACGACGTCCCCGATGGCGTTGCCGTCAGCGAGGCCGTGACCCTGGCCAAGACCCTGTCCACGGACGAGTCGCCCCAGTTCATCAACGGGCTCCTGGGACGCCTGCAGCAGCTGAAGCCGTCGCTGCTGGCCTGACCCACGAACCAGCCATGAAGGCCGCACCCCCAGGGGTGCGGCCTTCCGGCGTTAAGGCGGCCGGCCGCCGTCGAACCCTGTCCTGTTCGCGGGCCAGAACCTGCAAGGTCCGGTTCCGCGAACAAGCCCGGGACGGGACGAAGGAATCCAGCGCACCAGGTGCGGGCTACGCGACGATTGCTGCCCGGAGCGCCAATACCCGCTGCAGCTGCTTACGCTCTTCAGCCTGGTGGAGCTGCACATCGCGGCCGCTGAGGATCCGCTGGCGGATATTGGCCAGCAGAGTGGCCGCCCTGAGGAAATCCTTCATCTGTTGTTTCCGGCCGTAGCCGGCTGCCCAGTTCAGCACGGTCCGCCGGCCGCCAATGGTTCCCAGCAATTCGACCTCCGCCGGGGTAAACCAGCCGGCGGCGGAGTACTCCAGCAGCCGCTGCCGGGTCAGCCGTTTTTCCGCCACCCGCAGCGCAACGATCCCGGCAACTGCGAGGCAGAAAATGGGCACCTGCACCACGATGTAGTCCACCAGGAAGCCGCTGCCCATGCTGTTCCACCGGTTGTGCAGGAACATCGCCGGCAGCAGCCCCACAAAGAAGGCCAGGATGGAAGCTCCGGTGTGCCATCGCCGGGCCGCGAAGCCCATGACCAGCCCGGTGGTCCCGGTGAAGATGGCGTGGGCGAACGGGGACATCACGCCGCGGAGGAAGAACACCTGGGCAAAATCTCCGCCCGGACCCGGCGCCTCGGCGATGGCGCGGCCAAAGTAGAGGATGTTTTCGGTGAACGCGAAGCCGCCGGCAATCGTGAAGGCGAAAACCACGCCGTCCACCGGGCCGTCGAAATGTTTCCTGGCCAGCAGCAGGAGGACCAGCAGGCCAAGGGACTTCGCGAACTCCTCGACGATGGGTGCCTGCACCGTTGCCATGTACGTCCGCAGGTCCGGTTCATCCGAGAACTGGAACGTCAGCACAAACAGTGGCTGCACCAGCAAAGTCACGGCAATCGACACCGCCGCGCCCCACGTGAAGGCGAAGAACAGCAGCCGCTTCGGCTCCGGCTCCCACCTATCGATGACCACAACGGCCAGCAGTACCAGGGACAGCGGTATCAGGGACGCGACGAAGCCACCCACGAAGCCGGCAGTCCCCGTGTTGGCCAGCAGGAACGGCACCACCAGGAACAGGCTGAGGAACGCGAGGACGCCGCCCGCCACCGTGAGGCCCACCAGTCCGCCGTTGAGCCTTCCCGGCCTGAGTGCCGCTCCCTGGTCCGGGGGAGGCAGGACGCTGCTGACGGGACGGCCGCGGTGGTCCGGGGCAGCGAGGTAATGCTGCGGTGCCACCTGGCCCATCCAGCTGGGATTCGCTGCGCCGGGCAGGGGACTGGAGGCGCCCGGGTGGGGACCGTAGGGCGGGCCCGACGGCGGCTGGTGGGGATGCATTGACATATCCGCAAGCCTAGGTGGCGGGTTGGCCCGCTCCAAGGACCGTCTGCACGCCGCGTTCCAACGTGACGATCAACGCGTTGATCCGGCGCCGCCGGGCCGCGGGCCTATGGTAATTTTGAAACGCACATGTTCCTTTTTTAATTCCGTCCTGTGAGGCGGGGAAAGGGGAGACGAGCGTTGACATCTGTCACCAGCGCACCGGTTCCAGCCAGGGTAGTACTCAGCCAGGCTGACATAGACCGTGCCCTCACTCGTATCGCCCATGAGATCCTCGAAGCCAACAAGGGATCCCGGGACCTGGTCCTGTTGGGCATTCCCCGCCGCGGATATCCGCTGGCAGTCCGGCTGGCCGAGAAGATCGCCGCCGCGGACAACACCGTTGATGCCGCCGCCATCGTCGGCCAACTGGACGTCACCATGTTCCGGGATGACCTTTCGCACCAGGGAACCCGCCCGCCGTACCCCACCAAACTGCCCCGTACCGGCATCGACAACAAAGTCGTGGTCCTGATCGACGACGTCCTGTACTCCGGCCGGACCATCCGGGCAGCGCTGGACGCCCTCGTGGACCTGGGCCGCCCGCGCATCGTCCGCCTCGCCGTCCTGATCGACCGCGGACACCGCGAGCTGCCCATCCGCGCCGACCATGTGGGCAAGAACCTGCCCACATCTTCAGTGGAAAAAGTCCGGGTCCGGCTCGAAGAGACCGACACCCCCGCCGGCGGAGCCCCCGTCAACGAAGTCGTGATTGAGGGTGGACTGTGAAGCACCTGCTCTCCACCCAGGACCTCAGCCTGCACAACGCCATCCGCATCCTCGATACCGCCGAGGAGATGTCGGCTGTAGGCGACCGCGAAGTCAAGAAGCTGCCCGCCCTGCGCGGCCGCACCGTGGTGAACCTTTTCTTCGAAGATTCCACCCGCACCAGGATTTCCTTTGAAGCGGCGGCCAAGCGGTTGTCCGCGGACGTCATCAACTTCGCCGCCAAGGGATCATCGGTCTCCAAGGGTGAATCCCTCAAGGACACCGCCCAGACGCTGTCCGCGATGGGGGCGGACGCCGTCGTCATCCGCCACTGGGCTTCCGGTGCGCCGCACCGGCTGGCCGCGACGGACTGGATCGATGCCGGGGTGATCAACGCCGGCGACGGCACCCACGAACACCCCACCCAGGCACTGCTGGACGCCTTCACCATGCGCCGGCACTGGGCGAAACTGTCGGGTACCCCGTCCGAAGGCGCGGACCTGAATGGGATGCGCGTGGCGATCGCCGGCGATGTCCTGCACTCACGCGTGGCCCGTTCCAATGTCTGGCTCCTGCGCACGCTGGGTGCGGAAGTCACCCTCGTAGCTCCCCCCACCCTGCTGCCCATCGGCGTCGAAAAGTGGCCCTGCAGCGTCAGCTACAACCTCGACGAGACACTCGCCCTGGGCGTTGACGCCGTGATGATGCTCCGTGTCCAGGGCGAACGCATGAACGCTTCGTTCTTCCCCAGCACCCGCGAATACTCACGCCGCTGGGGCTTCGATGACAACCGCCTGCGCGCCCTCGACAACCTGGGCATGAAGGACACCATCATCATGCACCCGGGCCCCATGAACCGGGGGCTCGAAATCAGCGCAGCCGCAGCAGACTCTCCCCGTTCCACCGTCCTCGCGCAGGTCCGCAACGGCGTGTCCGTGCGGATGGCTGCGCTGTACCTGCTGCTCTCCGGGGACACCCGGGAAACAGCCGCAACCCCGGTCCTGGCCGCTGCCGGAACCGCCCATTCCACCAAGGAGAGCATCTGATGGCCGGCAACACCGGAACGTACTTGATCCAAGGCGCCTCCATCCTGGGCGGCGCGCCGGCGGACCTGCTGATCCGTGACGGCATCATCGCCGAAGTGGGCACGGGCCTTTCGCCGGAAGGACAGGCCGAGGACATCACGGTTATCGAGGCCGCGGGCCTGGTGGCCCTTCCCGGCATGGTGGACGTCCACACCCACCTCCGTGAGCCCGGGCGGGAGGACGCGGAAACCGTGGAAACCGGAACCCGCGCAGCCGCCCTCGGCGGTTACACGGCCGTCCACGCCATGGCCAACAGCACTCCCGTTGCCGATACCGCCGGTGTGGTGGAGCAGGTCTACACCCTGGGACGCGCCGCAGGCTGGGTTGACGTCCGCCCGGTGGGGGCCGTCACGGTGGGCCTTGCGGGGGAGCAACTGGCAGAACTGGGTGCCATGGCCGATTCCCGGGCCCGGGTCAGGATGTTCTCCGACGACGGCATCTGCGTCCACGACCCCGTCCTGATGCGCCGGGCGCTGGAGTACGTCAAGGCGTTCGACGGCGTGGTGGCCCAGCACGCGCAGGAACCGCGCCTGACCGCCGGGGCACAGATGAACGAAGGCGAGGTGTCCGCCGTCCTGGGCCTGACCGGCTGGCCCGCCGTTGCCGAGGAAAGCATTATCGCCCGCGACGTGCTCCTCGCCCAGCACGTCGGCTCCCGGCTGCACGTCTGCCACGTGTCCACCGCCGGTTCTGTGGAGATCATCCGCTGGGCCAAGGAACGCGGCATCAATGTGACCGCCGAGGTCACCCCGCACCACCTGCTCCTCACCGACGACCTGGTCCGCAGCTATGACCCCGTCTTCAAGGTCAACCCGCCGCTGCGCACCGACGCCGACGTCCAGGCATTGCGCGCCGGGCTGGCAGACGGCACCATCGACGTTGTGGGAACCGACCATGCGCCGCACCCCAGCGAGCACAAGGAATGCGAATGGGCACAGGCGGCCATGGGCATGACCGGCCTGGAAACCGCGTTGTCCGTGGTCCAGCACACCATGATCGAGACAGGCCTGATGACCTGGGCCGACTTCGCCCGCGTCACCTCCGCGGCGGCTGCGCAGATCGGCCGGCTGGAAGACCAGGGCCGTCCGCTCGAAGCCGGTGAACCCGCCAACGTCATCCTGGTGGACCCCGCCGCCCGCTGGACCGTGGACCCGTTCAAGATGGCCACCATGGGCCGGAACTCGCCCTTCAAGGGACGCGAGCTCCCGGGCAAGGTGGTGGCCACGTTCTTCAAGGGCCACCCCACCGTCCTGGACGGCGAACTCAACACTCCCTACCCGCACGCCGCAGTCGAGGCAGGCGCCGCCTGATGGAAAAAATCCTTCCGGGACTGGCGATGCTGGCGATTATCGCCGTCGTCTTTGTCCTCCTCGGCATAGGCTGGCGCAACCGCCTGAAGCGCCAGTCCGACGTCGGGCCCCTGCCCCAGGCGCCCGCGGAACCGGGTGAGCCGTCCGCCGAAGCGGAGGGACAGTACGTTGCCACCACCACCGGCGGCGACTGGCTTGACCGTGTGGCCGTCCACAGCCTCGGCATCCGCACCAACGCAACCCTGGCCGTATACCCGGACGGTGTGCTGTTCGACCGCGCCGGCGCCCCCGCCCTCTACATCCCCGCCGCATCGCTCACCGGCGTACGGCAGGAAAGCGGGATGGCCGGCAAGTTCGTGGAGAAGGACGGCCTGCTCGTCCTGACCTGGCTGCATGGCTCCCACGAACTGGACACCGGATTCCGGACCCGCCGCGCGGCGGACAAGGACACCCTGTACACAGCACTCCAGGAATTGATCTCCTCAGCCCCGGCGGCTGACGCCACCAGTGGAAAGTAAGACAGTGAAAGCGAATACAGTGACTTCAACCACCGCCACCCCGGCAGCCCCCGCTGCGCTCGTCCTCGAAGACGGACGCATCTTCCGCGGCACCAGCTACGGCGCCACCGGAACCGCCCTGGGCGAAGCCGTCTTCGCCACGGGCATGACCGGCTACCAGGAGACCATCACGGATCCCTCCTACGCCCGGCAGCTGGTGGTCCAGACCGCACCGCACATCGGCAACACCGGCGTCAACAGCGAAGACGCCGAATCGCGCCGCATCTGGGTGGCCGGTTACATCGTCCGCGACGCCGCCCGCCGTCCCTCCAACTGGCGCTCCGAACGGTCCCTGGACGAAGAACTCGTCGAGCAGGGCATCGTGGGTATCCAGGGCGTGGACACCCGCGCCATCACCCGCCACCTCCGCGAACACAAGACCATGCGCGCCGGCATCTTCTCCGGCGACGCCGCCCTGGCAACCGACAAGGAACTGGTGGACGCCGTCCTCGCCAGCGCCCCCATGGAAGGCGCCCGCCTGGCCGAGGAAGTCAGCGTTGACGAAGCCTACGTGGTGGAACCCAAGGACCACGGCTGGGACGCCGAACCCCGGTTCAGCATCGCCGCCATTGACCTCGGCATCAAGGCCATGACCCCCGTCCGGTTCGCCGAGCGCGGTGTTCGCGTCCACGTCCTGCCCGCCACCGCCACACTGGAGGACGTCAAGGCGGTCAACCCCGACGGCTTCTTCATGTCCAACGGACCCGGCGACCCCGCCACCGCCGACGCCCAGGTCAAGCTGCTCCGCTCCGTCCTGGACGAGAAACTGCCGTACTTCGGCATCTGCTTCGGCAACCAGATCCTGGGCCGTGCCCTCGGATTCGGCACCTACAAGCTCCGCTACGGCCACCGCGGCATCAACCAGCCCGTCATGGACCGCCGCACCGGCAAGGTGGAAATTACCTCCCAGAACCACGGCTTTGCCGTGGACGCACCGCTCGACGGCGCCACCCAGGCCCCGGAGGAGCGCTACGGCCGGGTGGAGGTCAGCCACGTCAGCTTGAACGACGACGTCGTGGAAGGCCTCGCCTGCCTCGACATCCCGGCTTTCTCGGTGCAGTACCACCCCGAGGCCGCGGCCGGCCCGCACGACGCCGCGTACCTGTTCGACCGCTTCATCGACCTGATGGAAGGCACCCGGGACGGGAAGACCGCCAACGAGTCCAAGGATCCCGTGGACTCCGCCCACCCCGCGAACGCGGACAACACTGCGGCTGACAAAGCAGCAGCGGGCAGCGCAAAATCCGCCGCGCCGAAAAACTCTGACACCAAGACTGAGGACAAGAAGTAATGCCCAAGAGAACTGACCTTAAGAGCGTCCTGGTCATCGGTTCCGGCCCGATCGTCATCGGCCAGGCCGCCGAATTCGACTACTCCGGTACCCAGGCACTGCGTGTCCTCAAGGAGGAAGGCCTCCGCGTCATCCTCGTGAACTCCAACCCCGCCACCATCATGACCGACCCCGAGTTCGCCGACGCCACCTACATCGAGCCCATAACCCCCGAGGTGGTGGAGAAGATCATCGCCAAGGAACGCCCGGACGCTGTGCTGCCCACCCTGGGCGGCCAGACGGCGCTCAACACGGCTATCGCGCTGGACAAGAACGGTGTGCTCGAGAAGTACAACGTGGAACTGATCGGCGCGAACATCGCCGCCATTGAGCTCGGCGAAGACCGCGAAAAGTTCAAGGGCGTGGTGGAGCGCTGCGGTGCCGAATCCGCCCGCAGCCACATCATCCACTCCATGGACGAAGCCCTTGAGGCAGCCAAGGACCTTGGCTACCCGATGGTGGTCCGCCCCTCCTTCACCATGGGCGGGCTGGGTTCCGGCCTGGCCTACAACGAGGACGACCTCCGCCGCATCGTCGGCCAGGGCCTCCAGTACAGCCCCACCAGCGAGGTCCTGCTCGAAGAGAGCATCCTCGGCTGGAAGGAATACGAGCTCGAGATGATGCGGGACAAGAACGACAACGTGGTTGTCGTCTGCTCCATCGAGAACTTCGACCCCGTGGGCGTGCACACCGGCGACTCCATCACCGTGGCGCCGGCCCTGACCCTCACCGACCGCGAGTACCAGAAGCTCCGTGACGTCTCCATCGCCGTGATCCGTGAAGTGGGCGTGGACACCGGCGGCTGCAACATCCAGTTCGCCATCGACCCCGCCACCGGCCGCGTGGTGGTCATCGAAATGAACCCCCGCGTTTCCCGTTCCTCGGCCCTGGCGTCAAAGGCCACCGGGTTCGCGATCGCCAAGATCGCCACCAAGCTGTCCCTGGGCTACACGCTGGACGAGATCCCCAACGACATCACCCAGAAGACCCCGGCGTCCTTCGAACCGACGCTCGACTACGTGGTGGTCAAGGTTCCCCGCTTCGCGTTCGAGAAGTTCCCGGCTGCGGACAACACCCTCACCACCACCATGAAGTCGGTAGGCGAAGCCATGGCCATGGGCCGCAACTTCACCGAAGCCCTGCAGAAGGCCCTCCGCTCCCTGGAGCAGAAGGGCTCGCAGCTGGACTTCAGCTCCGTCCCGGAGTACGAGGTCGCCGAGCTCATCGAAAAGGCCAAGCGCCCCACCACGGACCGCCTGTACCAGGTGCAGCGCGCCCTGCTGGGCGGCGCCACCGTGGAACAGCTCTTTGAGGCCACCAAGATCGATCCCTGGTTCCTTGACCAGCTCGAACTCCTCAATGAGGTTTCCCGGGAGATCCGCCAGGCAGGCGCCCTCACCACGGACATGCTGCAGCGCGCCAAGCGCCACGGCTTCTCCGACGAGCAGATCGGTGCCCTGACGCACAACTCCGAGGCAGTGGTCCGCGGTGTCCGCCAGGCCCTGGGCATCCGCCCCGTCTACAAGACCGTTGACACCTGCGCCGCCGAGTTCGCCGCGTACACGCCGTACCACTACTCGGCTTACGACGAGGAGGATGAGGTTGCGCTGCACTCCAAGCCGTCCATCCTGATCCTCGGCTCGGGCCCCAACCGCATCGGCCAGGGCATCGAGTTCGACTACTCCTGCGTCCACGCGTCCATGGCGCTGCGCAAGGCCGGCTACGAGACCGTCATGGTCAACTGCAACCCGGAAACCGTTTCCACGGACTACGACGTCTCCACCCGCCTGTACTTCGAGCCGCTGACGCTTGAAGACGTGCTGGAGGTCATTGCAGCTGAGGAACGCACCGGCGGCGTCATGGGTGTCTTCGTGCAGCTCGGCGGCCAGACCCCGCTGAAGCTGGCCCAGCAGCTGGCCGACGCCGGCGTGCCCATCCTCGGCACCTCCCCGGAGGCCATCGACCTTGCCGAACACCGCGGCGCCTTCTCCCGCGTGCTGGACAAGGCCGGCCTGGTATCCCCGAAGAACGGCACCGCCGTGTCCTTCGAGGACGCCAAGAAGATCGCCGACGAAATCGGCTACCCGGTGCTGGTCCGCCCGTCCTACGTCCTCGGCGGCCGCGGCATGGAGATCGTCTACGACGAGCCCAACCTGTCCCGCTACATCGCCAACGCCACCGAGATCACCCCGGACCACCCGGTCCTGATCGACCGCTTCCTGGAAGATGCCGTCGAAATCGACGTCGACGCCCTCTTTGATGGCACCGACATGTACCTGGGCGGGATCATGGAGCACATCGAGGAAGCCGGAATCCACTCCGGGGACTCCGCCTGCGTTCTGCCGCCCATCACCCTTGGCACCAACGTGCTTGATCGCGTCCGGACCGCCACCCGTGCCATCGCCGAGGGAGTCGGTGTCCGCGGCCTGATCAACATCCAGTTCGCGTTGGCCTCCGACGTCCTGTACGTCCTCGAGGCCAACCCGCGGGCCTCCCGCACGGTGCCGTTCGTCTCCAAGGCCACCGGCGTCCAGATGGCCAAGGCGGCCGCCCTGATCGGGACCGGAGTCACCATCAACCAGCTTCGCACCGCCTACAAGATGCTGCCGGAAACGGGTGACGGTTCCACCTTGCCCCTTGACGCGCCCGTGGCGGTCAAGGAAGCGGTGCTGCCGTTCAGCCGCTTCCGCACCGTGGAAGGCAAAGTGGTTGACTCCCTGCTCGGCCCCGAAATGCGGTCCACCGGGGAGGTCATGGGCATCGACAAGCATTTCGACACGGCCTTTGCCAAGAGCCAGGCCGCGTCGAACAACGCCCTACCAACTGAGGGAAAGATTTTTGTTTCGGTGGCCAACCGCGACAAGCGCTCGGTGATCATGGGAGTGAAGCGGCTCTCCGACCTCGGCTTCGAGATCGTGTCCACCGGCGGCACCGCGGACGTCCTGCGCCGTAACGGCATCCAGGCCACCCCCGTGCGCAAGGTGGCCGAAGGCTCCAGCGCCGAGGGTGAAGGCACCATCGCGGATCTGGTGATCGCCGGCGAGATCGACATGGTCTTCAACACCCCCTCGGGCGGAGAAGCCCGCAGCGACGGCTACGAACTCCGCGCAGCCGCAACGTCCATCGGCATTCCCTGCATCACCACGGTGGCCGAGTTCAACGCGGCCGTGCAGGCGATCGAGGCCATGCGCACGTACGAATGGTCCGTCACCAGCCTCCAGGAACACGCCGCAGCCCTGGGCGAAGCCCAGAAGACGGCAGCCGCGAAGGCAGACCTGCAGCATGCCTGAGCAGGTACCAGCGCAAGCTGAAGCGCGGGGCCGGGAGTCGTTCGGCTCCCGGCTCGGCGCCGCCATGGCCTCCCGCGGCCCGCTGTGCGTGGGCAT
Source organism: Pseudarthrobacter equi (assembly GCF_900105535.1). Classification (NCBI taxonomy): domain Bacteria; kingdom Bacillati; phylum Actinomycetota; class Actinomycetes; order Micrococcales; family Micrococcaceae; genus Pseudarthrobacter; species Pseudarthrobacter equi. The sequence goes on along the minus strand of NZ_LT629779.1, from coordinate 2,624,389 downwards.
CGACCCGCACCCGGCACTGCTGAAGAGCTGGGGATTGGCCGACGACGTCGCGGGCCTGCGCCGCTTCTCGCTCACCGTGGTGGAGGCGGTGGCGTCGCTCGCTGCCGCGGTCAAGCCGCAGGTGGCGCTCTTCGAGCGCCATGGCTCCGCCGGCATGGCGGTGCTGGAAGAAGTCCTGGCTGAGGCGCGGGACCAGTCCGTCCTGACCATCGCAGACGCCAAGCGCGGCGACATCGGCTCCACCATGGCCGCCTACGCTGACGCCTGGCTGCGTGACGAATCCCCGCTGGCTGCAGACTCTGTCACCCTCAGCCCCTACCTCGGCTTCGAGTCCCTGCGCCCGGCGCTGGACCTCGCGGCCGAGACCGGGCGCGGCGTCTTCGTCCTGGCGCTGACCTCCAACCCGGAGGGTGCCTCCGTGCAGCACGTCGGGGGAGCAGACTCGGTGGCACGCCGGATCACGTCCGCAGCGGCCCGCGAGAACGAGCGGTACCAAGGAAGCCTGGGCTCGGTGGGCCTGGTGGTGGGGGCCACCGTCGGCAGCGCCCTGGTGGACCTTGACCTTGACCTCGCAGCCGTCCGGGGCCCCATCCTGGCTCCCGGGCTGGGCGCCCAGGGGGCAACGCCGGCTGACCTGCGGGCCACCTTCGGGGATGCCTATCCGCTGGTCCTGGGCACCTCCAGCCGGGACATCCTGGCTGCGGGCCCGGAACACCGGGGACTGCAGGAAGCCGCGCAGCGGACCCTGGCAGGCCTGCGCCAGGGCTGAGCCGGGAATAGTTCCGGTTTGCGCCCATCCATTGATTCATCCAGCACCAGAGGGTAGTTTCAGGACAGGTCCAAGGGCGGCCGCCCTTGGATAAATTCCGCCGATTCCGGGGGTATGCGCCATGGTACTGCGACCGTTATCCGCGTCGGAACGGGCCGAGGCCCTGGGCAAGGCGGCAGCCGCACGGGCAGCCCGGGCTGCCGCCAAGGAAAGCCTCAAGAACGGCACACGGTCCGCAGCCGACATCATCGACTCGGCCGCCGCCGACGACGCCCTGGCGAGGATGCGGGTGTCCGAACTCCTCGAAGCGCTGCCGGGCATTGGCAAGGTGCGGGCGGCCGCCATCATGGAACAACTGGGCATTGCCGCGTCCCGCCGCGTCCGGGGCCTCGGCGTTCACCAGCGGCGGGCGCTGGTAGATTTTATAGACGAACATTAGGGCCGGCCGGCGCCGGCCCACCCGAAACCCCCAAACCTCGGCAAAGGAATACGTGAGCAAGAAACCCGGACTGACAGTCCTCGCAGGTCCGACAGCTGTTGGCAAAGGCACCGTATCCACCTACATCCGCGACAATTACCCCGAGGTCTGGCTCTCCGTCTCAGCCACCACCCGCGCCCCCCGACCGGGTGAGGTGGACGGCGTGCACTACTTCTTCAAGTCCACGGAGGAGTTTGAACGGCTCATCGCGGAGGGTGAACTCCTGGAGTGGGCAGTAGTGCACGGCCAAAACACCTACGGCACGTTGAAGAGGACCGTCAACGAGGCCATTGAGGATGGGCGTTCCGTCCTTCTGGAAATCGACCTCCAGGGTGCGCGGCAGGTCAAGGAAGCCGTTCCGGACGCCAAATTCGTGTTCCTCGCCCCGCCCACCTGGGACGAAATGGTGCGCCGGCTCGTGGGCCGCGGCACAGAAACCCCCGAAGAACAGCAGCGCCGACTGGAAACCGCTAAACTGGAACTTGCTGCTGAACCGGAGTTCGACCACACCGTCATCAATGACGACGTCCGCCGGGCAGCGGACGAGCTTGTTTCACTCATGGGGCTGACCCCTCATGCACACCTGCAGGAACCGTCAGCCCGCTAGAATTTTGGAGAATTCGTGTCCACGAACCTTGAAGGCATCATCAACCCGCCGATCGACTCGCTGCTCGAAGCAGCCGACTCCAAGTACGGCCTGGTGATCTTCGGTGCCAAGCGCGCTCGTCAGATCAACGCCTACTACGCCCAGCTGCACGAGGGACTCTTCGAGTACGTCGGCCCCCTGGTAGACACCAAGCTGAACGAGAAGTCCCTCTCGATCGCCCTGCGCGAGATCAACGAGGGCAAGCTGGTATCCACACCGATCGAAGCCGCAGAGTAACAATCTGCCGCATGACGTGCTGCTGACGGAGGTCACGTGCGCATAGTCCTCGGAGTCGGGGGAGGGATAGCCGCCTACAAGGTGGCATCGCTCCTCCGGCTTTTTACTGAAGCCGGCCACCATGTCACGGTCATCCCCACGGAGGCGGCAACCCGCTTCGTCGGGACCGCCACCTGGGAGGCCCTCTCCGGCAACCCCGTGAGCAACAGCGTCTTCGACGACGTCCACCAGGTCAACCACGTCCGGCTGGGCCACGAGGCAGACCTCGTGGTTATCGCCCCGGCCACGGCCGACCTCCTGGCCAAAGCAGCCACGGGCCAGGCAGGGGACCTCCTCACCAACACGCTGCTGATGGCCCACGGCCCTGTTCTTTTCGCGCCCGCCATGCACACCGAGATGTGGCAGCACCCCGCAACCCGGGCCAACGTGGAAACACTCCGCGGCCGCGGTGCGGCGGTACTGGAACCGGCCTCCGGCAGGCTCACAGGCTCGGATTCCGGGCCGGGACGGCTGCCCGAACCTGACGCCATCTTCGACGCCGCCATGGCACTGGTCCACGGGCAAACCGATTTCCAGCTTCCGCTGGCCGGCAAGACCGTCACCATCAGCGCCGGCGGAACACGCGAACCACTGGATCCCGTCCGCTTCCTGGGCAACCGGTCCTCCGGCAAGCAGGGCGTCGCCCTGGCCGTCGCCGCCCGGAACGCCGGGGCAACCGTCCGGCTTTTGGCAGCGCACATGGAAGTTCCGCCGCCCCCCGGCGTCGAGGTGGTCAACGTCGAAACTGCCCTGCAGTTGCGCGAGGCCGCGCTGGCAGCCGCCGCTGATTCCGACGTCGTCATCATGTCCGCCGCCGTGGCAGACTTCCGCCCTGCGGAAATCTCGGACACAAAAATCAAGAAACGCGACGACACTGCAGATCCCGTCATCACCCTGGTCCGCAACCCGGACATCCTGCAAGAGCTCGTCGAGCGCCGCAACCAGGGCGTCACCGGTCTTGCAGCGGACGGCCAGCTCATTGTGGGCTTCGCTGCCGAAACGGGCGACCAGCACGGGGACGTCCGTGCCTACGCGGAGGCCAAACTCCAGCGCAAGGGCTGCGACCTGCTGGTGGTCAACCATGTCGGCTCGGACAAGGTCTTCGGCAAGGACACCAATTCGGTGGTCATCCTGGCCCGTTCCGGCTCCGAACCCCAAGAGGCGTCCGGCACCAAGGCAGACGTTTCCGCGGCCATCATCAGCCGCATCGGCTTCGAACTGAACCAGGTGTCGCCCCGGGCGTGACGTGTTTAGTACCACGTTTGCTTAGTACCGTGACATCCCGCGACGTCTGCCGACGGCCGCGCGTGATCCAACCAGTAAGGTAGTTGAGTGACTTTACCGCTGCACCTTCACCAGACCTCCGGGGCTACGCCCTCGTCCCTTCGGCTCTTCACCTCGGAGTCCGTCACCGAAGGCCACCCGGACAAGATCTGCGACCAGATCAGTGACGCCATCCTGGACGCCCTCCTTGCGGCCGATCCGGAGTCGCGCGTAGCCGTGGAAACCATGGCCACCACCGGGCTGGTGCACGTGGCCGGCGAAGTCACCACAGACGCCTACGTGGAGATCCCGCAGATTGTCCGGGAGACCATCCTTGGCATCGGCTACGACTCGTCCGCCAACGGCTTCGACGGCGCACGCTGTGGAGTGTCGGTGTCCATCGGGCAGCAGTCCAATGACATCGCCGGCGGAGTGTTCAATTCCCTCGAGGCCCGTGAAGGACGCCAGGAGGACGACTACGACCTCCAGGGCGCCGGCGACCAGGGCCTGATGTTCGGGTATGCGAGCGACGAAACGCCGTCCTACATGCCCACCCCCATCTGGCTGGCGCACCGGCTGTCCGAACGCCTCACGGAAGTCCGCAAATCCGGCGAACTTGCTTACCTGCGCCCCGATGGCAAGACCCAGGTCACGGTAGGTTACGACCACGACAGGCCTGTGTCTGTTGAAACCGTGGTGATCTCGAGCCAGCACGCTGAGGGCGCCAGCCTGGAGCAGCTCCGGGCCGACCTCGCTTCCGTCGTCATCAAACCAGTCCTCGCCGCAGCGAACCTCGACATTTCCCGGGCGGCCAACATCCTCAACCCCGCCGGCGAATTCGTCATCGGCGGTCCCGTGGGTGACGCCGGCCTGACCGGCCGCAAGATCATCGTCGACACCTATGGCGGCATGGCCCGCCACGGCGGCGGCGCATTCTCCGGCAAGGACCCGTCAAAGGTGGACCGTTCTGCCGCGTACGCCATGCGATGGGTCGCCAAGAACGTCGTGGCCGCCGGACTGGCCAAGCGCGCCGAGATCCAGATCGCGTACGCGATCGGCCAGGCCCGCCCCGTAGGCACCTACGTTGAAACGTTCGGCACCGAGACGGTTGACCCTGCACAGATCAGTGCGGCCATCGCCGAGATCTTCGATCTCCGCCCGCGGGCCATCATCGACGCCCTGGACCTGAAGCGCCCCATCTACGCCAAGACGGCAGCGCACGGACACTTCGGCCGGGACGATCCCGACTTCACCTGGGAACGCCTTGACCGCGTTGAGGACCTGAAGGCCTACTTCAACGCCTAGCCTCCAGGCTGCGGGGGACCGCGCCGCCGTTCACGGGCCGCGCGGATGTCGGTGCCCCGTGGTTGGCTGGCCTTTTCCGCCCGGGAGCTGAACGGAGGTAGCCGCCATGGCCGAAGACTCCGCACAGCCCGCCCTGGATCTTTCCGTCCAGGGCGGCGGGCCCGTCCAGCCCACGCTGCTGCAGGGCTTCCCTGCCAGCACCCAACCAGTCGGCATACCCCTTGCCGAACACCTGCCGGTGGCGCGGGTCATGGTGGAATCATCCCTGCCGCACCTCGACCGCCCCTTCGACTACGCCGTCCCCGCAGCCATGGACGCCGACGCCAAGCCCGGGGTCCGCGTCAAAGTCCCCTTCAACGGCCAACAGCTCAACGGCTTCCTGATGGACAGGCTTTCCGTTTCCGACGCCGGCCACACGCTTGTGCCGTTGGCGAAGGTGGTCTCCCCGGTGCCTGTCCTCATCCCGGCGGTGGCAGAACTCGCCAACGCCGTTGCAGCCCGGTATGCGGGCACCGTCAGCGACGTCCTTCGGCTCGCAGTGCCGCCACGCATGGCCAGGCTGGAAAAGGAATATCTTTCCGGTCCCGAAGAAGCAGTGTCCGTGCCGGCCAGCCGTGAAGCCGAGGGCAGCCCGTCCTTCGGCGCGTGGGCCGGCTACCGCAACGGCATGGCCTTCCTCCGCCACCTCTCCGCCGGCGGATCCCCCCGCGCCGTCATCAACCCGCTGCAAGGCTATGGCCCGTCCGGCTGGCCCCAACTGCTGGCCGAGGCCGTCGCCGCCACCTACGCCGCCGGGCGCGGAGCCGTGGTGGTGGTACCGGACTACCGCGACCTTGACCGGCTGGAGCAGGCTCTCAGGGCACTGATTCCGGTGGAGGCGGTGGCCAGGCTCACCGCCGACGACGGGCCCACACCGCGGTACCGCAGTTTCCTGCGGCTCCTGGCCGGCACTGCCCGGGTTGCCATCGGCACCAGGTCGGCTGCGTTCGCGCCAGTGGCCAACCTGGGCCTGGTGGCTTGCTGGGACGACGGTGACGATCTCCACATTGACCAGCGCGCCCCCTACGCCCACACCCGCGAGGTCCTGCTCCTGCGCGCCGAACAGGAAGGTACGGCCTGCCTCCTTGCCGGCCATGCCCGGAGTACCGAGGTCCAGAGACTGGTTGACGCCGGCTGGGCCCTGCCCGTTGAACCGGACCGGCAGACCATCAGGCGCACGGTACCGCGGGTCCTCAATACCGCAGACAGCTTCGAACAGGAACGCGACCCCCTCGCCCGGATCGCACGCCTGCCCGGTGCCGCGTGGCGGGCCGCCAAGGGAGGGCTCGAACGCGGGCCTGTCCTCATCCAGGTGGCGCGGGCAGGCTACGCGCCGTCACTGGTATGCGAATCCTGCCGCGAACCTGCCCGGTGCGGCAACTGCCAGGGGCCGCTGGCCCTCGGCGGAAGCTCAGCCATACCGCAGTGCCGCTGGTGTTCGACGCCGGCACCGGACTGGCGGTGCGTGCACTGCACCGGGCGGCGGCTTCGCAAGGGCGCCACGGGCGTGCTGCGGACGGCGGAGGAACTGGGGCGCGCCTTCCCCGGCACCACCGTGGTGACATCTTCCGGTGATCATGTGAAGGCCGCAGTAGGCCATGGCAAGGCTCTCGTGGTGGCCACGGTGGGAGCTGAACCGGTGGCCGAGGGAGGCTACGCCGCAGCACTGCTGCTGGACGGCGATTCGTTGTTGCGCCGCGAAACCCTGCGCGCCGGCGAGGACACCGTGCGGCGGTGGTTCAACGCTGCAGCCCTGGTCCGTCCCGCTTCCGAGGGCGGGCTGGCCGTCATCACTGCCGGGGACACAGCTGCGGTGGGTGCGCTGCTGCGCTGGGATCCGGCGGGCTACGCCCAGCGGGAACTGTCGCTGCGGGTAGAACTCCAGCTTCCCCCCGCCGTCCGGATTGCCTCCGTTACAGGCCCGCGGGCCGCCGTCGAACACTTCACCGGGGCAGTCTCGGCAGACCTGGCCGGCTCCGGCATCCTTCTGCGCATGGCAGGTCCAGCCCCGGTGCTGCCGGCCGGACCGCCGGCAGCCGGCCGCTCCGGCGAGGACGTCCGGACCCTGCTGTTCTTCCCCTACGGCCAGGCCGCCGTCGTCGTCCGCGTCCTGCGCGCTACCCGTTCTGCGGTGGCTGCCAAACGGGCCTTCGATCCCTTCCAGCTCCGCCTGGACGGCGTGGACGTCCTCTAACGGAGGCGGCTCCGCGGCGGACGGTTGCTACCGGCGCCGTTTCGCCACGATTTCCCGGGCCGTGTCCATCAGCTGGCGTGCTGATTCATCCCAGGTGAATTCTTTGGCGCGGATAACGGACAGCCGGGAGATCTCCTGCCAGTGCCCGTCATCCTGCAACCGGGCCACGGCCTCCGAGAACTGGGAGGGCGAGGCGGGGTCGACGTAGGTGGCTGCGTCCCCACCCACTTCGCGGAAGATCGGAATGTCGCTGGCGATCACGGGCGTCCCCAAGGCCATGGCTTCCACGAGCGGAAGGCCATAACCTTCGGCGCGGGACAGGCTCACCAGGGCAGTGGCCGTACGCAGGTAGGAGTCGTACTCCGCGTCCGTCACCCCGTTGTGGAAGACCACTGAGGCTCCGGCCGGGACCAGCAGCTCCAGCTCTGCGCGCCGCCCGGGCGTGATCCGGCTCAGCAGGTGCAGGGTGTAGCCGGGCAGGCCGGCCATCCCCGCCAGCATCGTTTCCACGTTCTTGTAGGGCATGAACGAGCCCATGTAGACGATGGTCTTGTCGGCGCCGTCGCCGGGACGGCGCGGTTGCTGCGCAGGCTGGGGCGCGTTGCTGATGATCCGCACCGGACGCCGGGTCAGGCGGTACTTGGCGATCAGCGCCTCAGTGGTCCGGCTGATGGTGGCCACGGTGTCGGCCCGGTTGAGGAGCAGCCGCTGGGGCCAGTAGGCCTTGTGGTACAGCCGCCACAGCAACCGCACGGGCGGGGGGAGGAACCCGGGCGGGGCGGGGTGTTCGTAGTAGATCAGGTCGTGCAGCGTCAGTACCAGCCCGTACTTGCGTCCCCAGGTTCCCATGGTCTGCATGGGACAGACCACCACATCGGCGTTCAGGGGGTTCACCTTGCGCGCAACGAACAGTTCCAGCGGTGAGAGCGGACTGTTGATGAGGGTGTAGGGAACGTCAGGCAGCAAGGCCAGTTGCCGTTTGTCCGAGATCAGCATGCTGACGTCCGCGATCTTCGCCGTGGCCGCGATCAGGCTGGCACCGTAGCGGCTGATGCCGTCGTGGTGGTCGGTCCGGGTAAAACGGGCGTCGATGACGATCTTCACGCGGGGTGGTCCTTCAGGAAGGTTCGGATATGGCGGGCGGCCGGTTCCGGCGTCTCGTAGTGGATCAGGTGCCCGACGCCGGGGATCACTTTGAGTTCGGCGGCAGGCAGGAGCGCCAGGAGTTTGTGCTGGTCCGGCAGAGTGGCGATCTCGTCTTTCTCCCCGGCGATCAGCAGCACGGGAAGTTTGAGGCCGGCCGCCACTTCGCTGACGTGGTGGCTGACCGAGGCCGTGAAGGACTCCAGCAGGCTGTCCCTGTCAGCGAAGGAACTGAAGTAGGCGTGGTGCTGGCCGTGGATGAAGGCGCGGAGCGCCCTGTCTCCGGTCTTTGCCATGGTTTCACTCATGATCCGGACAATCAGCGGGTTGCGGAGCAGCGCCTGGCCGGCCTTGTTGGGGAGCCGGGCGGCGAGGCGGTAGTAGAGGACCGCCAGCCTGGTCATGATTCCCTTGGGGCCCTCAAGGGCCGGGGCGGCGATGGGATTGACCAGGATAAGCGGGTTCACGGCCCCCGGGTGGCGGGCTACAAAGTGCGAGGCGACGATGGACCCGAATGAATGCCCCAGCAGAACCGTGTCCGGCCCGAGGGACAGGGCCTCCATGAACGCCGTGATGAACCGGCCGTACTGTTCCACCGAGTGGGCACCGGACGGGAAAGCCGCGGAACTTCCGAAGCCGGGCAGGTCCGGCATGATGATCCTCATGTCGGGGAGCTCGTCGGCAACCCGCAGGAGTCCGTGGTGGTCACCGCGGAATCCGTGGATGACCAGGATGGTCCGTGTTTCGGGCTGCACCTGCACCGGCTCGTAGGTCCAGTAGGCAACTGCCGCGCCGTCAAGGTCCAGCGTCGAAGCGGTGGTGCGGGCCGCCAGGTCCGCACTGAAGAAGCTGGGCGTGCCGGAGCCGCCCGGGTGTGTTGTGTTCATGCGGGGTCCTAGTTGACGTTGTCCGGGTGGGAGCCGGTGCGGTGACCGCGGTCCAGGCCTGCGAGCGCCGCCATGTCCCGGGATGACAGCTCGAACCCGAAGACATCAAGGTTCTCTCTGATGCGTGCTTCTGAGCTGGCCTTCGGGATGGCGACGTGGCCCAGCTGCATGTGCCAGCGGAGAATGACCTGCGCGGGTGTCCGCCGGTGTTCGGCAGCGCAGGCCTGGATGACGGGGTCGGCCAGGACCTGGCCGCGCCCCAGGGGGCTCCACGCCTCGGTCAGGATGCCGAGTTCCTGGTGCTTGTGGCGGAGCTCCTCCTGCTGGAGCCAGGGGTGGAGTTCGATCTGGTTGACGGCCGGCACCACTTCGGCAGTCTGCAGGAGCCGGTCCAGGTGGACCGGCTGGAAGTTGCTGACGCCAATGGCCCGCACCCTTCCCTCCCGGTACAGCGTTTCGAGGGCACGGTAGGTTTCCGGGAACAGACCCTTGCGCGGGCAGGGCCAGTGGATGAGGTAGAGGTCCACGTAGTCCAGCCCCAGGTTGACCATGGAGTCATCGAAGGCGCGCAGCGCTGCGTCGTAGCCGTGGTGATCGTTCCAGAGTTTCGTGGTGACGAAGATGTCTTCCCGGGAGATCCCCGGAAACAGTTCCCCGGATCCTCCGCTGATTCCCGCGGACGGGGAGCTGAGCTGGGCGCTGAGGCCCCGTGCCACGCCCGTTTCGTTCCCATACATGGCAGCTGTGTCAAAGTGGCGGTAGCCGGCGGCGAGCGCTGCCTGCACCAGCCCTGCGGCGTCGGCAGGGGGCACCTTGTAAAGCCCGAACCCGAGCTGGTTGATCAGCACGCCGTTGTTCAGGCTCAGCCGCGGTGAGGTTTTCATGGTTCCGACTCTACCCATTGCGTGGGGCCAGGCTTTCGAAATCCACCAGGCGGCGCGCGGTGGCCTCGTCCAGGATCAGGTCGGTGGCGAGGTTTGCTGCCAGGGCGCCGCGCAGGCCGTTGATCTTGGACACGCCTGACACCACGCAGATCCTTCTGCGGACCTGCCTGAGCTCGGCCAGGGCAGGGCCCGTTGAGCGTTCGTTCAGGATGATCCCGTCGGAGGAGCCGTCGCTGCGGAAGAACACCGTGGCAACGTCACCCACCACATCAGAGGTGGCCAGGATGTTGAGGTCGGTTTCATCGAGGTAGCCGCCTGCATAGACGTGGCTGGGGTAGTCGGCGTTGACGGAGCCAACACCGAAGATGGCGATGCTCATCTTGGCCTGCAGCTCGAGGATGCGCTGCACGCTGCGTTCATTCCACATGGCGGTTTTGGTGGCGGCATGGTCGAAGAAGGCGGGTACGGGGAACTGTTCCACGCGGGCACCGTAGGCGCTGCCGAACCTGCGCATGATGTCGCTGGCGTAGGTGATGCCTGTGGTGTGCATGTTGCCCGCGCCGTTCAGTTGCACGATGACGCTGTCGTGGGTGATCTTCCTGGTCAGGTGCCGGCTGACGGCGCTCAGGGTGGAGCCCCAGGCCACTCCGATGATGGCGTTGGAGTCCACCAGCGGCCCGATGGTGCGCGCAGCCTGCATGGCCACCCGGTCAAGGGTTTCCGCTTCATTCAGGGTCTCCAGGACAGGGACCACGTGAACGTCCACGTTGAACCGCCTGCGGATCATGCCCTCAAGCTCAGGACCGGTATCGAGCGGGTTACGGATCTGCACCTGCACCAGGCCGGAGTCACGGGCAGCCGAAAGCAGTCGCGAAACCGTGGAACGGGACGTCCGGAGTTCGCGCGCAATCGCATCCATGGTGAGGTCCTGCAGGTAATACATTTGTGCAGCGCGGAGCGCGTCTGCGTGCCGGGAGGCGGCCATTTCAGGTCCTATCTGCACATTTGTGCATAGTGCTTGACTCCATTTTCCATTACTCCAAAGAATGGTGCATACAGCGCCGCATCCACGGCGCGGACGCACCATGCACGCAAAGCCCAAGGGAGTCGTTTTGGGACCCAAGGAACCAACTGTCCAACCATCCGCAGCACCCGCGCCAAAGCCGGCAGCGGAGCGCAATTCCGTCCACAACCTCAGGCTCCGGCCGCACGCGAAAGTGCTGGTGGTCGGCGGAGGCATCAACGGCGTCGGAACCTTCCGGGACCTCGCACTGCAGGGCGTTGACGTAGCCCTCGTGGAACGCGGCGACTACTGCCAGGGCGCCAGCGGAGCGTCGTCCCACATGATCCACGGCGGCATCCGCTACCTGGAAAACGGCGAGTTCCGGCTGGTCCGCGAATCAGTGGTAGAACGCAACAGGCTGCTGCGGATCGCACCCCACTACGTCAAGCCGCTGCAGACCACTATTCCCATCTTCAGCACGTTTTCCGGCATCCTTTCGGCTCCGTTGCGGTTCCTGACGCACAAGCAGCAGGGCAAGCCCAAAGAGCGCGGTGCCTTCCTCATCAAGGTTGGACTCAGCCTCTACGATTCCTTCTCCAGGGACGGCGGCAGTGTCCCGCGGCACCAGTTCCGTGGACACAAGCGCGCCCTCACGGAACTGCCGGACCTTCGGCCCGACATCAAATACGCAGCCACCTACTTTGACGCTTCGGTGCACAACCCCGAGCGCCTCACGCTGGACGTCCTGCAGGACGGCGAGAAGGCCGGCCAGGCGAAGCCGGGGGGAGCCGCCGGCCAGGGAAGCACTGCACGCGCCAGCAACTACCTTTCCCTGCAGTCCGTGACCTCCCGCCCCAATCCCGGTACCGGCAAGGGCGGCACCGTCCGGCTGCGTGACGAGCTGACGGGGGAGGAGTTCGACTTCACCGCCGACGTCATCGTGAACACCACCGGCGCCTGGGTGGACCTGACCAACGAAGCCATGGGGACCACCTCGTCGTTCATGGGCGGCACCAAGGGTTCCCACATTGTGCTCGACTCTCCCGAACTGCTCGCCGCATGCCGGGGCCGGGAAATCTTCTTCGAACACACTGACGGCCGGATCGTCCTCATCTACCCGATGGGGGACCGGGTCCTGGTCGGTACCACCGACGTTGACGCCGACATGTCACAGGACGCCGTCTGCACCGATGAGGAAATCGACTACTTCTTCGACCTCGTGGGGCATGTGTTCCCGAGGATCCCGGTCACGCGCAACCAGATTGTCTACACCTTCTCGGGTGTGCGTCCGCTGCCCAGGCATGATGCCACCCAGCCGGGCTTCGTCTCCCGTGACTACCGCATCGAAGCGCGCCGCCCGGCACCCACGGGGACCGGCGCCGTCGTACTCAGCCTGGTAGGCGGCAAATGGACCACCTTCCGTGCCCTTGCCGAACACCTCACCAACGATGTCCTGGCAGAGCTCGGCATGCACCGCAAAGTCTCGACAGCGCAGCTGCCCATTGGCGGCGGCGCCGGGTTCCCGGCGGACGACGCCGGAGTGCAGCGGTGGCTCAAGGCCCATATGGGCCACGGCCGGGACGCGGACCGCACCGCAGGTCTCCTGACCAGGTACGGCACCCGCGCAGAAGCGGTGATCGAATACCTCGACGCCGGTCCGGACCGGCTCCTGCACTCGACCCGCGAACTGAGCGTCCGCGAACTGGAGTTCATGGCAGCCCACGAACAGGTGGGGCACCTGGTGGATGTGCTGATCAGGCGCACCTCCCTTGCTTTCCGGGGACTGGTGACCGGCGAACTCCTGAACGAGGTGGCAGACATCCTGTCCGTTCCGCTGCAGTGGGACGCTGCCGCCCGGAGCGCCGAGATCAGCCACGCCCAGGAAGTCCTGCAGCGGCTGCACAGAGTGGAAACACACAGCCTGGTCGCTTAGGCCGGGCTGCCAGCCGGGACGAAACACCGTCCCGGCCCGACGGCCCTTCAACCCGCGAAGGGCCAACAACAAAATAAAGAGGAGTCAAAGATGTCTCTTGGAATTGTGTTCTTATCCGAGGTGTTCGGAACGGCGATGCTCACCCTGCTGGGCTGCGGCGTTGTTGCCAACGTCGCCCTGCGGGGAACGAAAGGCAACAGCGGCGGGTTCCTGATGGTCACCTGGGGATGGGGTATCGCCGTATTCTGCGGCGTGTTCGTCGCCGCAAAGTCGGGGGCGCACCTGAACCCGGCCGTGACCGTGGGCCTGCTCATTAACGGGAAGGCCGAGTACGCTCCCGGCGTCGCCGTGGACGTAGCGTCGACACTGACCTACTTCGCCGGTGAAATGCTGGGCGCCTTCCTTGGCGCTGTGGTCTGCTGGCTCGCCTACAAGCAGCACTTCGACACGGAAGAGGCCGCTGCCAGCAAACTCGGCGTTTTCTCCACCGGCCCCGCCCTCCGCTCCACCCCCTGGAACCTGGTCACCGAGATCATCGGCACGTTCGTGCTCGTGTTCGTCATCCTTACCCTGGGTGGCACCCCCTCGGGCCTCGGGCCGCTGGCTGTCGCACTGCTCGTCGTAGGCATCGGCGTCTCGCTGGGTGGACCCACCGGCTACGCCATCAACCCCGCCCGTGACCTTGGTCCCCGCATCGCCCACGCCCTGCTTCCCATCCGGGGCAAGGGTTCCAGCGACTGGGGCTACTCCTGGATTCCGGTGGTCGGTCCCCTGGTAGGCGGTGCCCTCGGTGGCATCGTGGCACGGATCGCCCCCATCATCATCACTGCCGCTTCCTGAACAGCTGATTCAACCCATCCACCAACCAGACAAGGACGTCACCATGAACCAGTACGTAATCGCCATTGACCAGGGCACCACCAGTACGCGCGCCATCATTTTTGACCACAGCGGCGCCATTGTCTCCTCGGGCCAGATGGAACACGAGCAGATCTTCCCCAAAGCAGGATGGGTGGAACACAATGCCGCGGAAATCTGGAACAACACCCGCGAGGTCATCGCCTCTGCCCTCTCCAAGGCGAACCTGACACGGCACGATATCGCCGCCGTCGGCATCACCAACCAGCGCGAAACCGCTGTGGTGTGGGACAAGACCACCGGTGAGCCCGTGTACAACGCCATCGTGTGGCAGGACACCCGGACGCAGGACATCGTGGACGAGCTCTCCAAGGACGGCGGCGGTGACCGGTTCAAACAGAAGGTGGGCCTGCCGCTGGCCACCTACTTCTCCGGCACCAAGATCAAGTGGATCCTGGACAACGTGGACGGCGCCCGGGAAAAAGCGGAGGCCGGCAACCTGGTCTTCGGCAACACCGACTGCTGGGTCTTGTGGAACCTGACAGGCGGCGTGGACGGCGGAGTGCACGTCACCGACGTCACCAACGCATCCCGGACGCTGTTCATGGACCTGGAGACCCTGCAGTGGGATGACGAGATCCTCGGCGTTTTCGGTGTTCCGCGCAGCATGATGCCCGAGATCAAATCGTCCTCGGAGGTGTACGGCACCGTCCACACCTCGCAGCTGCTGCGTGAAACCCCGGTGGCGGGCATCCTGGGCGACCAGCAGGCGGCAACCTTCGGCCAGGCAGCCTTCGAAACCGGCGAAGCCAAGAACACCTACGGCACCGGCTGCTTCCTGATCTTCAACACCGGTGAGGAAATCGTCCACTCCAAGAACGGGCTGCTCACCACGGTGGGCTACAAGCTTGGCGACGCCAAGCCCCACTACGCCCTGGAAGGCTCCATCGCTGTCACGGGTTCGCTCATTCAGTGGCTGCGGGACAACCTGGGCATGATCAGCAGCGCTCCCGAGGTCGAAACACTGGCGGCAACCGTCAAGGACAACGGCGGTGTGTACATTGTTCCGGCGTTCTCGGGCCTGTTCGCTCCGTACTGGCGCCCGGACGCACGCGGCGCGATCGTTGGCCTCACCAGGTTCGTCAACAAGAACCACATCGCCCGTGCGGCGTTGGAGGCAACGGCATTCCAGACCCGCGAGGTGCTGGACGCGGTCAACGCGGACTCCGGTGTTCCGCTGACCGAGCTGAAGGTCGACGGCGGCATGGTTGCCAATGACGCGCTGATGCAGTTCCAGGCGGACATCCTTGGCGTGCCCGTGATCCGCCCGAAGGTCATCGAGACCACGGCGCTGGGTGCAGCGTACGCGGCGGGGCTGGCCGTCGGGTTCTGGAAGGACCTCGGCGAGCTTTCGTCTAACTGGTCCGAGGACAAGCGCTGGGAACCCCAGCTGGACCAGGCTGAGCAGGAACGCCAGATGCGGCTCTGGCGCAAGGCGGTCACCAAGTCCATGGACTGGGTGGACGAAGACGTGCAGTAGCACCGTTGTCCACCAGCGGCCACCTTGCCATTAGGCAGGGTGGCCGCTGGCGTTTCACGTCGCCGGCGCCGGCCTGGGCGGGAGGTCCCGGGTGGCTGGCCCCTGGATGACGCGGCCGTCCACGGTGAAGCGGGAACCGTGGCACGGGCAGTCCCACGTCCTTTCGGCCTGGTTGAAACCCACTGTGCAGCCAAGGTGCGTGCAGATCGCGGACACGGTGTGGAGTGTTCCGGCGTCATCCCGGTAGCAGGCTGTGCTGCCTGCCGCGGCCTCCACCACCATCCCGTCACCCGGCTGCAGGTCCTCAACCGGCAGGGACGTCGCGGCCGCCGGTGCCGCCGGAGCTGGTTCCCCGGGGTCCGGGGCCGGCAGCGCAGTGCCAGCCACGGGCCGGCCCGCACGGTTGCTGTCGAAGAAGGAGGCCCAGCTGTTGGGCGTGCCGTTAAGCAGGTCGGCCAGTATCAGCGCGGCTGCCGTTCCGTTGGTCAGGCCCCATTTCCGCAATCCGGTGATGACGAAGGCGTGGCGGCTGTCCGGGGTCAGCGGGCCCACGTAGGGGAGGCCATCCCTGGGCATGGCGTCCTGGGTGGACCACCGGTAGGCGACGGGGCCGGCGCCAAACCGGCTCTGCGCATAGTCCGCCAGGTTGGCGAACCGCGACGCCGGCTCAACAGTCTCAGAGGCCGGATGCCCTTCGCCGCCGGTCAGCAGATAGGACACTCCGTCCAGCTTGGTGGTCAGCAGGGACCTCATCGGATCCTCGACGCTGATGAACGTGGCATCCAGCGGCGGGGAATCCACCGGGGCGGCAACAATGTAGGACCGATGCGGCCGGCACATCTCGGCAAACCTGCCCTGGTCGCCAAAGGGAATGTTGGTGGCCACAATGGCATCGGTTGCCAGCACGGTTCCCCCTTCAGTGCCGATCTCTACCGGGGTACCGTCCCGCAGCCCTGTGGCCCGCGTTTCTTCGAAAACAAAACTGCCGTCTCCGGCAACCTTGCGGGCAATTCCCTGCAGGTACAGGAGCGCATGCATCTGGGCCTGGCGGTCGAAGCGGACTGCGCCCGCCACCGGGAACGGCAACGGGACATCTGCGGTGTAGGTGGCCGGGAGGCCGAGGCTACTGGCGAGGGCGGCCTCGGCCCGGAGCACGGGAAGGGATTCCGGGCGCTCAGCGAACGTGTAATTGGCCACCCTGCGGAAACCACAGGCGATGCCCTCGGCCTCGACGACGCCGGCAATATGTTCCACCGCCGCCTCGTTGGCACGCCCGTAGGCACCGGCGACGGACCTGCCATGGGTTTGTTCGAGGGCCGTGTACGCGAGCCGGTGCAGGGACGTCACCTTCCCCGTGGTGTGGCCTGTGACGCCGGTACCGATCCTGCCCGCCTCCAGGACCGCCACCGACCGGCCCGAACGCTTCAGCGCCAGCGCCGCAGTCAGCCCGGCGATCCCGCCACCGATCACCGCCACATCAACTTCGAGGACCCCGTTCAGCGGCGGAAAGGACGTGGTACCGGCGGTGGCCAGCCACAGGGAGCGGAGTTCGCCTCCGGGGTGGCCGGCGGGAGCTGGATCAGACATGGTGTGCCACCTTCCAACGTGTTGGCACGATCATGCGCGTTGGGCCCGGCTAATGCAACGACCGCTGGAACCCGCCCACCTTCCCCGCAGCTGCAGGACCGGACGGTGGACGGGCCGGGTGCGCTAAAGTAGGTCTATGCGTGCGATCCTTCTGCTTAGCCAGCCGCCAGGTGTCCGAAACAACGGATAGCTGAGCGGCAGCCCCTCCTTTGTCGAGGGGCTTTTGTATGTCCGGGTCAGACCGGGCCGGCAGCAGGGGGATCAGGCCGTTATGGCAGCACACGTGCCGTAACAGAACAGAAGAGGGCAGCAGTGGGCGTTCAGCCGGAGACAGACACCGGAACAGCAGCAGTGGCGGCAGATGGGCCTGAAGAGGGCACTTACAGTTTTGCCGCAATGGAGGCCAGATGGCCGCAGGTGTGGGAGGACCTCAAGGTCTTTACCCCGGCCGATGACGGCTCACGGGAACGGCGCTACGTGCTGGACATGTTCCCCTACCCTTCCGGCGACCTGCACATGGGCCACGCGGAAGCCTTCGCCATGGGCGACGTGGTTGCCCGTTACCTGCGGCAGCAGGGTTTCGACGTGCTGCACCCGATCGGCTGGGACTCTTTCGGCCTCCCGGCCGAAAACGCCGCCATCAAGCGCAATGCCCACCCCAGCGAGTGGACCTACGCCAACATCGACACCCAGGCGGCGTCCTTCAAGCGGTACGCCATCTCCGCCGACTGGTCCCGCCGGCTGCACACGTCCGATCCTGAGTACTACCGCTGGACCCAGTGGCTGTTCAAACGCTTCTACGAACGCGGCCTGGCCTACCGGAAGAACTCCCCGGTTAACTGGTGCCCCAAGGACCAGACTGTCCTGGCCAACGAACAGGTGGTCAACGGAGCCTGCGAGCGCTGCGGCACCGTCGTCACCAAAAAGTCCCTGAACCAGTGGTACTTCAAGATCACTGACTACGCCGACCGCCTGCTCGACGACATGGAACAGCTCCGCGGACACTGGCCCGAACGGGTCCTGGCGATGCAGAAGAACTGGATCGGCCGCTCTGAAGGTGCGCACGTCAACTTCGTCATTGAGGCCGACGGCGGCAAGCCCGCCAAGGACGTCACGGTCTTCACCACGCGCCCGGACACCCTGTACGGCGCCACGTTCTTCGTCGTCGCCGCGGACGCGCCAATCGCCGTCGAACTCGTCACGGATGAGCACGCCGCAGCGCTGGACGAGTACCGCGAGACGGTCAAGGCACTCTCCGAGATTGAGCGGCAGTCCACCGAGCGGGAGAAGACCGGCGTGTTCACCGGCCGGTACGCCGTCAACCCGCTGAACGGCGAGAAGTTGCCCGTGTGGGCTGCAGATTATGTCCTCGCGGATTACGGCACCGGAGCCATCATGGCCGTGCCGGCCCACGACCAGCGCGACCTGGATTTCGCCAAAACGTTCGACCTCCCGGTCCGTGCTGTCCTGGACACCGGCGAGGAGGACCCTGCCGCCACGGGCACCGCCACCGCGGGCGAGGGCACCCTGATCAATTCGGGCGAACTGGACGGCCTGCCCAAGGCTGAAGCCATTCCGGCAGCCATCGCCATCCTGGAACGCCAGGGCACCGGCGAGAAGTTCGTGAACTTCCGGCTTCGTGACTGGCTCCTCAGCCGCCAGCGGTTCTGGGGCACGCCCATCCCCATCATCCACTGCCCCTCCTGTGGAGAGGTTCCGGTGCCGGACGAGCAGCTGCCCGTCACCCTCCCGTCGGACCTGCGCGGCGAGGACCTCGCGCCCCAGGGCACCTCCCCGCTGGCCGCGGCCGAGGAATGGGTCAACGTGGAATGCCCCAACTGCCACGGTGCCGCCAAGCGCGACACGGACACCATGGACACGTTCGTGGATTCGTCCTGGTACTTCCTGCGCTTTGTCTCACCGGACTACACCGAGGGTCCGTTCGATCCGGCCAAGATCAACGACTGGATGCCGGTGGGACAGTACGTGGGCGGCGTCGAGCACGCTATCCTCCACCTGCTGTACGCCCGCTTCTTCACCAAGGTCATCAACGATCTTGGCCTGATTGAAGCCAATGAGCCCTTCAGCGCCCTCCTCAACCAGGGCCAGGTGCTCAACGGCGGCAAAGCCATGAGCAAGTCCCTGGGCAACGGGGTGGACCTCGGCGAGCAGCTGGACAAGTACGGCGTGGATGCCGTCCGCCTGACCATGGTCTTCGCGTCCCCGCCTGAGGACGATGTGGACTGGGCAGACGTCTCCCCGTCCGGATCCGCGAAGTTCCTTGCCCGGGCATGGCGCCTGGCCCAGGACGTGACCAGTGTCCCCGGTACCGAGGCGGGCACGGGGGACCGTGGACTGCGGTCCGTCACGCACCGCACCATCGCCGACGCTGCCGAACTGCTTGACGCCAACAAGTTCAACGTCGTTGTTGCCAAGCTGATGGAACTCGTCAATGCCACCCGCAAGGCCATCGACTCCGGAGCCGGCGGGGCCGACCCCGCAGTCCGCGAAGCGGCCGAAGCAGTGGCGGTGATCCTCAGCCTGTTCGCCCCGTACACGGCGGAGGACATGTGGAACGTGCTGGGCCACCCGGCGTCCGTGGCCAACGCCGGCTGGCCGGCGCACGATCCGTCCCTGCTGGTTCAGGACACCGTCACGGCTGTGGTCCAGGTCCAGGGCAAGGTCCGGGACCGGCTGGAAATCTCGCCGGACATTTCCGAGGACAGCCTGCGCGAACTGGCGCTGGCCTCGGAGAACGTGCAGCGTGCACTGGACGGCCGCGGCATCCGCACGGTCATTGTCCGGGCACCTAAACTGGTCAACATCGTTCCGGCCTAGCCGCTGCTGCACCACCGCCGGAACCGGCCGCCCGTCAAACCGGGCGGCCGGTTCCGGCTTTTCCGGACTCTGCACGAGGACACCAGGAGGCAATGTGCCCGACCGTAATGCCGCCCCCTGGCCATGGGTCCGGGCCCGTCTTTCCGCGCTGCGTCCGGCGGCCAGGCCCGGAGCAGCCGTTTCCGGTGCGGGCGTGCCAGTGGCGCGGACCGCCGTCGTCACCGATTCCGCCGCGGCGCTGCCGGTTGGCTATCTCCGCAGCCTGCCGGTGCACAGCCTCCTCACCATCACTCCGATGCCCGTCATGGTGGGTTCGGAGATTTACGGTGAGGGCGAGGACGACATCCTGGAAACCATTGCCCTGGCGTTGGCTGCGGGCACCCAGGTCAAAACATCGCGCCCTTCGCCCGGGCAGTTTGAACAGGCTTACCGGTCGCTGCAGCAGCAGGGGTACGAGTCCGTGGTTTCCGTGCACATCTCAGGGGACCTCTCCGGAACGGCAGACTCGGCCCGGCTGGCCGCCCAACGCGTGGGCATCCCCGTGCAGGTCATCGACTCACGGACCGTGGGCATGGCACAGGGCATGGCCGTGCAGGCCGCTGTGAAGGCTGCCGCCGGGGGAGCCGGGCAGGCGGGCGTTGCCGCGGCGGCCCAGGCCCAGGCGGAGCGCACCAAGGTTTACTTCTATGTTCCCAGCCTGGAACAACTGCGCCGTGGCGGCCGCATCGGCGCCGCCGCTTCGCTGTGGGGAACCATGCTGGCCATCAAGCCCCTCCTCGCGGTGGACGAAGGCAAGATCATCCCGCTGGAAAAGGTGCGGTCGGCGGCAAAAGCGGTGGCGCGGTTGGAGGAAATCGTGGCCGCCGATGCCCAGGCCCGTCCCGCCGGCAGTGTCCGGTTGGCCGTCCACCACTTCGGCAATCCGGAGGAGGCTGAAAGCCTTGCTGTTCGGCTTTCTGCCGCGTTGCCGCACTGCCCGCTGCCGCAGATCAGCTCGCTGCCTGCCGTCCTGGCTGCCCATGCCGGTCTGGGCGTCCTTGCGGTGATCGTCGGCCAGGAGGACGCCGCGCCGGCGGGCCTTTCCACATAGGCCAAGACATGTCTGTTGCCGGACCGGCACGCTTCATAGCGTTGAGTTATGTCACGCCGGGATGCTCCAGCAGCAGGCCAGCGGGCTCGCCATGCCCGGGCCCGGCTGCAGGCAACCCTCGGTGGCGGAGCCGGCGGGATGCTGGCCGTTGACCACGCCCTGGGCGAGGACGACGGCGGGGGCTTCGAGTACCGCGACGCCGGGGCCGGCGGTTTGGTCGCCGGAGAGCCGCAACCGGCGGAGAGCGGCGGGAACAGGCAGTCTCCGGCCGGCACGGTACCTTCGCTGCGCTGGCGGCTTGGCCTGCGGGTCGCCGTAGCTATCGGCCTGCTGGCCGTCGCGGCCGGTGTCCTGTTCTGGTGGCAGACCGCCGGTGGACGGCCGGAGATCCTGCCGTTGAACACCGTCAGCCGCGAAAGCACCCCGGCGCCGGACCCAGAACTGGACAGTCACCCCACCCCGGACGAGGGGGAAGGCGCCGGAGCGGGCGACCCCTCCAAGGCGCCGGGGGATGTCATGGTGGTCCACGTATCAGGAGCCGTCCTGGCCCCCGGCGTGGTAACCCTGCCGGCCGGAAGCCGTGTTCATCAGGCCATTTCGGCTGCCGGCGGTGCGACTGCCGACGCTGACCTGGACGTCCTCAACCTCGCCGCCGTGGCGGAAGACGGGCAGAAAATCCACATCCCCCGGCAGGGAGAACAACCATCCGGGGGCGGCGCAGGATCCCAGGGTCAGGGAAGTGCCGCTCCGCCCGCGGCCGCCGGCACGGGTGCCAAGATCAACATCAACACTGCCGGCGTCGATGAGCTGGATGCCCTGCCGAAAGTCGGTCCCGTCTTGGCCCAGCGGATCGTCGACTGGCGAAAAGAGCACGGGCCCTTCAGTGCGATCGAGGATCTGGACGCTGTGGACGGCGTTGGCCCCAAGATGCTTGAAACGCTGCTGCCCCTGGTGACGGTCTGACATGCCGGTTGCGGATAACGGGAAAGGCCGGGCTCCAAGTCCCTGGCAAGGGCCGCCAAGCCCCTGGAACCGGTTTGTCGAGTCCGCGGTCCGCGGCGCAAAGGAAGGGCCATCTCCAGATGACGCACGCCGGACCGCGGTTGCCGGCCAATCCTTTTCGGGTGGCGGGAACAGCCCCGCACCGGCAGGTGGGAAGAATTCCACGCCGGCAGGCAAGAGCAAGGGCGCCTTGCGGTCGGTCCGTGTGCGCGCCGTCAGTGATGCCCGGCGCCGACTCGGTATTCAAGACCGGACTGCTCCGGCGGGGGAGAGCAGGCCATCAGGCGAAGGTGCCGGCCCCCGGAAGCGTACCGATGTCCGGCTCGCCTTACCTGCCGTCCTGGTCTGGGGCGCCGCCGTGGCCGGTCTCTGGCTGGCGCCGGCCGCGTTGCTGGGGCTGTGCGTCGCCTTGCTTGTCCTGGCCGCTGTATTGCTGCTGGTCCTGCTGCGGAGCGGCGGGACACGCCGGACGAGGGCTGGCGGCGGGGGTTCCTGGACGGGGCGCCGTCCGGAAAGGAGGAGTTTCCTGGCGACTACTGCGGTTGGCCTTCTGCTCGCGGTGGCCGGGGCGGCGCACTCCTCGGTGGCTTCCAGCCAGCGGTTTGAGGGTCCGCTTGCTGAGGCGGTGGCGGCGGGGAAATCCGTGATGGCGGTGCTGGAGGTGGCCGGCGCGCCGCGGCCGCTTCCCACGCCTGGCCAGTCCGGCGAATCCGCCCGGTGGTCCGTGGCCGTGTGGACTCGGGAAATCAGCACCGGCGGCGTGGTGCTGCGGACCCGGGCGCAGCTCGTGGTGACCGGCGGTAAGGACTGGGAACGGCTGGTCCCGGGGCAGACGGTGCGTGCTGCCGGCAAGCTTCGGCCGCCGGATCCGGGCAGGCCGGAGGCGGGCGGCATGTCTGCGGCCACCGCCCCTGACCTGCGGGGCAGCGCGCGGGGGCTGGAAGCAGCCGCCAAGGACCTGCGTGCCCGGTTTGTGGCTGCTTCCGCATTCTTGCCACCCGATGCTGCAGGGCTGTTGCCCGGCATGGTCACGGGGGACACCAGCGCCCTGGACGAGGGCCTGGCCAGTGCGATGAAAACCGTCGGCATGACCCACCTGACAGCTGTCAGCGGGGCCAATTGCAGCCTGGTCCTCGGTGCATTGTTGGCGGGCTGCCGCAGGCTCCGGCTCTCGCGGGTTCCGGCCGCCGGGACTGCGTTGGCCGGACTGGGACTGTTCGTGGTGCTGGTAGGCCCTGACGCCAGCGTGCTGCGCGCAGCCCTGATGGGGGCTGTCGGAATTGCTGCCCTCGCCGGCGGCCGGACCGGCCGCGGGCTCAGCTTTCTTTGCCTGGCAGTCATTGGCCTGCTCCTGCTGGACCCGGCGCTGGGCGGAAGTTTCGGGTTCCTGCTGTCCGTCCTGGCCACCCTGGGCATCATTCTGCTGGGCCGGCGCATCATGGACTGGACTCCTGCGGCCGTGCCCCGCTGGGCGGCCGCCGCGGTTGCGGTGCCGTTGTCAGCCCAGATGCTGTGCGGCCCCGTCATCGTGCTCCTGCAACCGCAGTTCTCCACCTACGCGCTGCTGGCCAATGTAGCCGCGGCCCCGCTGGTGGCTCCCGTGACCCTGCTGGGAACGGCCGCCGTTCCGCTGCTGGTGGCTGCCCCTTGGCTGGCTGTCGCGATGATCGCCGTGGCAGGCACCTTCAGCGCCGGTGTAGCCGCGACGGCCTGGTTCTTTGCCAGGCTTCCGGGTTCCACGTTGCCGTGGCCTGAGGGGGTTCCGGGCCTGCTGACAATGGTGGTCCTGTCAGCCCTCACCCTCGCCGCCGTCTGGGCAGCCGCCCGGCCCCGCAGCGTCATTGCCCTCGTTCTCCGGTGCCATCGCCGGGTGGTCAGGCTTCTGTGGTTGTTGGAAAGACGCCCCGGGGCCGCCAGAGGACCGCGCTGCCCGGCCTCGTCTGCCACCGGCCCCTTCGCCCACGGCTTTGCGGTTCGGCGCAGACGTGGCAGGCTTAAATTCCCCACACATCATTCCGGAAGGAACCCACCATGGCTGCTGCGCAAAAGCGCGGAACCCGCCCGCCGGCGTCGAATCCGGCGGCCTGGCGGGACGTGACTCCCGCGGCCATCGTCCTGGTGAGCGGGCCGGAGGATTACCTGGGCATCAGGGCCATGGACAGCGTCCGCTCCCAGGTCCGCCAGGCAGCACCTGACGTCGAGGTAAGCCGGATCAACGCTGCCGCCTACGAACCCGGGTCCCTCCTGATGCAGGTCAGCCCGTCGCTGTTCGGGGAGAGCAAGCTCATTGAGGTCGAAGCGGTGGAAGCCATGAATGAGGCCTTCCTCACCGACGCCCTGTCCTACCTCGGCCAGCCAGCCGATGATGCCGTCCTGGTCCTCCGTCATGCCGGGGGTGCGCGTGGCAAGAAACTCCTGGACGCTGTCCGTAAGGGCGGCTGGCCTGTAGTTGACTGCCAACCGCTGAAAAAGGACACGGACAAGATGGCGTTCGTGTCCGCCGAATTCAAGGAGGCCGGGCGCCGCATCGACCAGGAGGCCGTGCTGGCCCTCGTGAATGCGGTTGGCGCCAACCTCTCCGAGCTTGCAGCAGCGTGCAGCCAGCTCATTGCAGACTCAACGGGGACTGTCACACCGGATGTCGTGGACCGATATTACGGCGGGCGTGTGGAAGCCACGGCGTTCAAGGTGGCCGACGCCGCAATGGCCGGAAACGGTCCGCTTGCCCTGTCCACCCTGCGCCATGCGCTGGCCACCGGGGCGGACCCCGTACCGCTGGTTGCCGCGCTGGCTGCGAAGCTCAGGACCGTGGCCCGGGTAGCCGGGGCGTCAGGATCCGCGGCCCAGATTGCTGCAGAGCTGGGAATGCAGCCCTGGCTGGTGGAGCAGGCCCAGCGGGACGTCCGCCGGTGGACCCCTGACGGACTGGTGCGGTCCATCCAGGCCACGGCCGAAGCCGACGCGCAGGTGAAGGGGTTGTCACGCGACCCCGTTTACGCCGTGGAACATGCGGTGACAGTGATCTCCATGTCCGTCCAGGGCAGGTAGCGGCAGGAGCAGCAGCGCCGGACAGGCACCAGTGCGGCGCTTCCGGGGCCAGCACTCCACGGCGTCCCGAATGCGCATCCCGGAGCTTAAAGGCGTGTGGCCGGTACCCGAGGGTACCGGCCACAACATCAGTTCAGGGAACTGGAAACCTTACAGTGCGTTGACCTTCTTGGAGATCGCCGACTTGCGGTTCGCTGCGTTGTTCTTGTGCAGAACACCCTTGCTGACAGCCTTGTCCAGCTTGCGGCTGGCAGAAACGAGCGCAGTAGCAGCAGCGTCCTTGTCGGACGACTCAACGGCCGTGTTGACGGCGCGGATAGCCGTCCGCAGCTCAGACTTGACTGCGTTGTTACGCAGGCGGGCCTTTTCGTTGGTCAGGATGCGCTTCTTCTGGGACTTGATATTCGCCACGTGTGAACTCTCTATTGTAATGCGGAAATGGTCTAGAGGGCTTTCAAGCTGGCCTTGACTGAGCGGCGTGGGGATACCTATGGCGGCCAGCCATCAGTGACCGTCGACCTGCACGGACACACAGCTATAAAGAATAGCAGGCCAGTGGCGTGACTGGCCATTTTCCGTACTACCGCCAGCCGTGTCGCGCCCTGAGTCCGGCGGCAACAGCGTCGAACCGTGCCCGGTCCAGCAGGGCACCCTCCCTGCGGATGCTGTCCGGCCGGATCTGCAGCACGCGGTCCAGTTTCGCTTCGCTGGGCCGTCCCTGGCGGTCCCATCCGCCGGCCCCCACGTCTACATAGTCGCGGGAAGCGGACGCTGCCGGTACCCGGTCCTTGCTGGTGAGCATCAGTCCCAGCAGGTACTTTCCATTGCGGGCCACGATGAGGACGGGCCGGTCCTTGCCCCGGGAATGGTCTTCCTCATAGGGAACCCACGTCCATACGACTTCGCCCGGATCGGGCTCACCGTCCGGCTGCGGCGAATAGCGGATTTCCGCCCGGCCGGTGAAATCGCCGGGATAGCCTGCAGTACGCATGCCGTCCATGGCGCCTTTGGTGTCCTGACTGGCAGGTCGCGGGGCGGGACGCTGATGCGCCGCCGGTTTGTCCACGTTCCGAAGGAGCCTTAGGCCGGCCCGGACAGCATTACCCAGCCTGCGGAGGTTGATCGCCATGCCGCCACCCTATAGCCCGGGCCCGCAGACGGCCTGGGTCCCGTGCAGGTAATGCGGTGCGAGTGGCCAGGACGTGGGACACTGGTGGCTGAAGAAGTGCGGCTAATCCGCGGGCAGCATGTGGTGTGCCTGCCGGGCGGCCGCGGAAAAGCCAACAGTAAGGACCCTGCGTGTCTCCCATGGCCCGCACCGCACCGGTGCCCGCCGCGACAGATCCGGCTATTATTCGGAACTTTTGCATCATCGCGCACATTGACCACGGCAAGTCCACCCTGGCTGACCGGATGCTGCAGTCCACCGGAGTAGTCCAGGCGCGGGACATGAAGGCCCAGTACCTGGACCGGATGGACATTGAGCGTGAACGCGGCATTACCATCAAGTCGCAGGCTGTGCGCATGCCGTGGGAAGTGGAAGGCGTCAGCTACGCGCTGAACATGATCGACACGCCGGGCCACGTGGACTTCACCTATGAGGTGTCACGGTCCCTTGCCGCCTGCGAGGGCGCAGTCCTGCTGGTGGACGCTGCCCAGGGTATTGAGGCCCAGACGCTTGCCAACCTTTACCTGGCGATGGAAAACAACCTCGCCATCATCCCGGTGCTGAACAAGATCGACCTTCCGGCAGCGCAGCCGGAAAAATACGCAGCGGAGCTTGCAAGCCTTATCGGCGGCGATCCCGAAGACGTGCTGCGCGTGTCCGGCAAGACCGGCGTCGGCGTGGAAGCCCTCCTGGACAAGATTGTCCGCGATCTGCCGGCACCGGAGGGCAATCCCGATGCCCCCGCCCGTGCCATGATCTTCGATTCGGTCTACGACACCTACCGCGGCGTGGTGACCTACGTCCGCGTGGTGGACGGCATGCTCCACCCGCGTGAACGCATCCAGATGATGTCCACCAGGGCCTCCCACGAGCTCCTGGAAATCGGCGTCAGCTCCCCGGAACCCACACCCTCCAAGGGCCTGGGCGTCGGCGAAGTGGGCTACCTGATCACCGGTGTGAAGGACGTCCGCCAGTCCAAGGTGGGCGACACCGTCACCAACCTGGCCAAGCCGGCCGCCCAATCGCTGCCTGGCTACGCCGACGCAAAGCCGATGGTGTTCTCCGGCCTCTATCCGCTGGACGGTGCCGACTACCCGGTACTGCGTGACGCCCTTGAGAAGCTCATGCTCAACGACGCTGCGCTGGTCTACGAACCCGAAACCTCTGCAGCGCTGGGCTTCGGTTTCCGCGTGGGCTTCCTGGGCCTCCTCCACCTCGAGATCACCCGCGAACGCCTGGAGCGCGAATACAACCTCGACCTCATTTCCACCGCTCCGAACGTGGAGTACGAGGTGACCCTGGAGGACAAGAAGGTGGTCCGCGTGACCAACCCCAGCGAGTACCCCACCGGCAAGATCGCCGAAGTCCGCGAACCCATGGTCTCCGCCACCATCCTGGCTCCCAACGAGTTCGTGGGCGCCATCATGGAACTCTGCCAGTCACGCCGCGGCGTCATGGGTGGGATGGACTACCTTTCCGAGGACCGGGTGGAAATCCGTTACCGCCTGCCGCTGGCGGAAATCGTGTTCGATTTCTTCGACATCCTCAAGTCCAAAACCCGTGGCTACGGCTCCCTGGACTGGAAGGCCGACGGTGAGCAGGTTGCCGACCTCGTGAAGGTGGACATCATGCTCCAGGGTGAACAGGTGGATGCCTTCAGTGCCATCACGCACCGGGAAAAGGCGTATGCCTACGGCGTGATGATGACCGGAAAGCTCCGCGAACTGATCCCGCGGCAGCAGTTCGAGGTGCCCATCCAGGCGGCCATCGGTTCGAGGATCATCGCGCGCGAAAGCATCCGGGCCATCCGCAAGGACGTCCTGGCGAAGTGCTACGGCGGTGACATCTCACGTAAGCGCAAGCTGCTGGAGAAGCAAAAAGAAGGCAAGAAGCGCATGAAGATGGTGGGCACCGTGGAGGTGCCGCAGGAAGCGTTCATCGCCGCCCTCACCACCGACGAATCGAAGGACAAGGCCAAGAAGAAGTGACCACCGCGCAGCGGGGTACCCGCTGATGCCCAGCGTACTTCCCCTCGGTGACCCGGCGCCGTCGGACGGCATCCTGCCTCCGCAGGCGGCCGTCGGCGCGGGGGACCGCGGGTTCGGGCTGTATGTCCACATCCCTTTCTGCGCCGTGCGCTGCGGGTACTGCGACTTCAACACCTACACGGCCACCGAACTCGGCGGCGGTGCCTCCCAGGATGCCTATGCCGCTACGGCAGCATCCGAGGTGGCGTTTGCGGCCACGGCGCTCAAGGCGTCCGGTGTACCGGACCGAAAGCTCAGCACTGTGTTCTTCGGCGGCGGCACACCCACGCTGTTGCCCGCCGAAGACCTCGCATTGATTCTTCGGACGGCCATCCACCAATGGGGGATCGAGGACGGCGCCGAGGTGACCACTGAGGCGAATCCGGATTCGGTGACACCGGAGTCCCTGGCTGTGCTCAGGGATGCCGGCTTTACGCGCGTCTCGTTCGGGATGCAGTCCGCCGTTCCGCACGTCCTGAAGGTCCTGGACCGCACCCACACCCCGAGCAGGGTTCCCCAGGTGGTGCAGTGGGCCCGTGACGCCGGCCTGGCAGTGAGCCTCGACCTGATCTACGGGACGCCGGGGGAGTCGCTGGCCGACTGGCAGTACTCCCTGGAAACCGCGTTGTCGTACGAGCCGGACCACATCAGCGCCTACGCGCTGATCGTTGAGGACGGCACCAAGTTGGCGGCGCAGATCCGGCGCGGCGAGGTCCCGGGCATCGACGACGACGATCACGCCGACAAGTACGAGCTCGCCGACCGCCTGATCACCTCTGCAGGCCTGGAGTGGTACGAGGTCAGCAACTGGGCGCGCACGCCCGAACAGGCCTGCCGGCACAACCTCGCCTACTGGCGCGGCGATGATTGGTGGGGGATCGGGCCGGGCGCGCATTCACATGTGGGCGGTGTGCGCTGGTGGAACGTCAAACACCCAACCGCGTACGCCGGCCGGCTGGCGCAGGGAAACTCACCGGCTGCCGGACGCGAAACCCTGGACGCAGAGACCCGGAACGTGGAGCGGGTCATGCTTGAGGCCCGCCTCCAGTCCGGGCTGGAAGTGGCAAGCCTGGACATTGTGGGGCGGCACCAGATCGCCGGGCTGATTGCCGAGGGGCTGGTTGAGCCGGGCGCAGCATTCCGGGGGATGCTGGTCCTGACGTTGAAGGGCCGGCTCCTGGCCGACGCGGTGGTCCGCCGGATCCTGCCCGACTAACGCGGGTTTACCGGCCACGCCTGCGAGGTCAGGCTTGCTGCGGCTGGGAGCCGACGGGGACTACTTGATCCAGCGCAGGTTGAACTGGTAGCGGTGCGGTTGGCCGCGGTTGACGTGGATGCCTGCCGCCACCGAAAAGCACGTCAGTGCAATCCAGATCAATGTGGCGATCACGGCAAAAATGTTTCCGACCACGGGAATGAACACCAGGATGTTCGCCACTACCGCTGCGATGGTGGGAGGCAGGCTGAAGTTCAGGGCTTCCTTCGACTCCTGGGCCGTGAAGGGCCCGCGGTCGCGGAAGATGAGGAAGATCAGCAGGGCGGGGACGCATCCCAGGATCCCGCCGAAGTGTGCCAGGGTGGCCCACTGCCGGTCCTCGCTGGCCGTGAGCGGCAGCGCATTCGCGGGGACGCCGTGGTATTCGGAACGGCCGGTGCTGCTTTGGCCGTCCCTGTGCTCGCGTGCGTTTTCTGCCACAGTCTGTTCCTTCGAAAAGTGCAATTGATGCTGGGGATGCAGTTGATGCTTCGGGGCCCGCTGCGGATCGCGGGGGCCACCGCAGTATCAAGAATACTGGTGTTTGCCGGTCCGGCGTCCGTCAGGGTGCTGTGAGGAAGTCGATGACTTCCTCGACCCGGCCCAGCAGCGACGCCTCCAGGTCTGCGTAAGTGTGGACCGCACCGAGCAGTTTCTGCCATCCGAGCCCGATGTCCTCCTTAGTGGAGTGCGGCCAGCCGAACGCCTTGAGGATCCCGGTTTTCCAGTCCTGGCCCCGCGGTACTGACGGCCATTGCGGAATGCCCAGCACGGAGGGCCGGATGGCCTGCCACACATCCACGTAGGGGTGGCCGACAATCAGGACGTTGCCTGCAGCGCCAGGGCCGGCCATGACAGCCTCAGCAATACGGGATTCCTTGGAGTCCGGGACCAGGTGGTCCACCAGCACACCCAGCCGGCGCCCCGGCCCTGGCCCGAATTCCTTCACGGCGCCGGCGAGGTCGTCGATGCCATGCAGGGGTTCGACGACGATGCCCTCCACCCGGAGATCGTCTCCCCATACCTTCTCGACGAGTTCGGCGTCGTGCTTTCCTTCCACCCAGATGCGGCTCGCCTTGGCCACCTGTGCACGCTGGCCTGCGACGCGTACGGAGCCTGAGGCTGTGCGCCCGGCTGACGGACCGCCCGCTGCGGGCCGGGGTGCCGGTGGCATCAGCCTGATGGCACGGCCCTCGAGGAGGAACCCGAATCCCAGCCGGAAGGTCCGCGACTTTCCGCGCCGGTCCTCAAGGGCCACCACATGCATGCCGCCGGACTTTTCCACCCGGGTGACGGCCCCCACCCAGCCGGACTGTACGTCTTCGAGCACCATGCCCCGTTCCACGGGCACTTCAGGCAGTTGCGTACGCGCGGGAGCGGACATGTCCCGCGGGCCCCAGTTCCGGTAATCCATGGTCACTCCGCCTCGCCGTAGGTGCTGTCCCGGAATTTCGCCCGGAGCGGTACCAATGCTAACAACGGGCCAAGGCATAATAGACTGTTAGCACTTAGGCATGTCGAGTGCTAACAGTTCGAGTGCATGTTCGAGTGCGTGCAGACTGGCAGGAAGGAACGGGTGGCTTATCCACCCCGACTGGATGGAGGTGGAGTGTGAGTGAGCCGCGCAAGCTTGAAGTACTGCGGGCCATCGTGGAGGACTACGTCCACTCCCGCGAACCGGTAGGCTCCAAGGCCCTGGTGGAACGGCATCACCTGGGGGTTTCCAGCGCCACCATCCGGAACGACATGGCGGCGCTTGAGGACGAGGGCCTCATCACGGCGCCGCATACCAGTGCCGGCCGGATTCCCACGGACAAGGGTTACCGGCTGTTCGTGGACCAGATTTCGGCCGTGAAGCCGCTCTCGCAAGCCGAACGGCGCGCCATCCAGTCCCTCCTGGAGGGATCCGACGACCTCGACGACGTCCTCGACCGCACCGTGCGGCTGTTGTCCCAGCTGACCAACCAGGTGGCGGTGGTCCAGTACCCCCACCTCAGCCGGGCACTGATCCGGCACATCGAGTTCGTCCTGCTGGCCCCGCGCAAGGTCCTTGTGGTCCTGATCGCGAACAGCGGCAACGTGGAGCAGCGCGTCATCGACGTCGGGCAGGACCTCGCGGACGAAGCGTTGTCCGCGCTGCGTACCCGGTTTCTGGGAACCCTGGCCGGAACACCGCTGGCCCGGCTGCCGCAGGCCCTTCCCGCCGTCGTCTCCTCTGTCAGTCCGGGGGAGCGGCAGGCGGCGCAGTCGCTGGCGCACGCCCTGGAGATCCTTGCGCACAGCAGCCGCGAGGACCGCATGGTCATGGCCGGCACGGCCAACCTGGCCCGGTCCAATGTCGACTTTCCGCTGAGCATCGGCCCCGTGCTGGAAGCTTTGGAAGAGCAGGTGGTGATGCTGCGGCTGCTGAGCGACATGGCGCAGGACCACCGTGGCGTGGCCGTCAGCATCGGCCGCGAAAACCCTTACGACGGCCTGGCCGAGGCGTCCGTCGTGGCCACCGGCTACGGCCCGGACAGCGTGGCCAAGATCGGCATCCTGGGTCCCACCCGGATGGACTATCCCAACACCATGGCGGCCGTCAGGGCAGTTGCCCGTTACCTTTCCCGCATCCTGGGTCCCTGACCGGCCCGCCCCGGCACCACAGCCGCCGGGCCCGCACGGCAGTCCCACCGCAGGCAGTACAACAAGGAAGAGATACGAACTTTGAGCAGCCACTATGACGTCCTTGGAGTTTCACCGGAAGCCACCGGAGAAGAAATCAAAAAGGCCTACCGCAAGCTGGCCCGGACACTCCACCCCGACGTCAACCCGGGCGAAGATGCGCAGGACCGCTTCAAGGCGGTGACCCACGCCTACGAAGTCCTCTCCGACCCGCAGAAACGCCGGGTCTACGACACCACCGGCAACGAGAACGGCACTGACAATGGATTCGGCGGAGGAAGCTACGCCGGCCAGGGCTTTGCCTTCCAGGACATCTTCGACACGTTCTTCGGCGCCGGCGGATCGTCCGGACCCGCCTCACGGGTCCGCCGCGGCCAGGATGCACTCATCAGCGTCCGCATCGAACTGCGCGACGCCGTCTTTGGCGTCAACAAAAAGCTTGAGGTGGACACTGCAGTCACTTGCCCCACCTGTGAGGGATCATGTTGCCGCCCGGGGACGCACCCCGAACGCTGCGACATCTGCGGCGGCAGCGGCCAGGTCCAGCGCGCTGTCCGTTCCATCCTCGGCCAGGTCATGACCGCTGCACCGTGCGGCACCTGCGAGGGCTTCGGCACTGTCATCAAAGATCCCTGCAATGAATGCAGCGGCCAGGGCCGCATCCGGAGCCGCCGCTCCCTGACCATCAAGGTTCCCGCCGGCGTCGCAACCGGAACACGCATCCAGCTGACCGGGCAGGGCGAAGCCGGCCCCGCGGGCGGCCCCTCCGGCGACCTCTACGTGGAGGTCCGCGTCAACAACGACGCCACGTATGTGCGTGACGGCGACGACCTGCACGCAACCCTGAACATCCCCATGACCGCCGCGGCGCTGGGCACCGACGTCAGCCTGGAGACCTTCGACGGAACCCAGGACATCGACGTGAAGCCGGGCACCCAGTCCGGTGAAATCATCACCCTCCGCGGCCTGGGTGTCACCCACCTGCGCGGATACGGCCGCGGTGACCTGAAGGTGCACCTGCAGGTGGAAACGCCGGCCAAGCTCGACGCAGCCCAGGAGGAGCTCCTCCGGCAGCTTGCCAAGCTCCGCGGAGAACAGATCACCGAAGGCAAGCTCGCCGCCAGTGGCGGGATGTTCGCGAAGCTGCGGGACCGGCTGGGGAACCTGTAGCGGTGAGCAACCCTGTCTTTTTTACCTCCGCCGGATCCCTCGACGGGCTGGAGGAGGGCATGGAGTTTGTCCTGGAAGGGCCGGAGGCGCGCCACGCGGTTTCCGTAAAGCGCCTCGCAGCGGGTGAGGCCGTGGACATCGTCGACGGCGCCGGTACCCGTATGAGCGGGACGGTGTCCGAGGCCGCCGGCACCCGCCTCACCGTGCGGTGCGGTTCCCTGGTGGAGGAGGCCCGCCCCAGTGTCCGGCTGGTGCTGGTGCAGGCCCTCGCCAAGGGTGACCGTGATGAGCTTGCCATCGAGACCGCCACGGAACTGGGCATCGACGCCGTGATCCCCTGGCAGTCCGAACGTTCCATCGTCCGGTGGAAGGGTGACCGGGCGGCCAAGGCGCACGCCAAATGGCAGTCCGTGGTGGGCGCTGCGGCCAAGCAGGCGCGGCGGGCCTGGATCCCTGAGGTGCGTCCCGCCGTCGACACCGCTGCCCTTGCTGCAGCAGTGGAAGCCGCGGACCTGGCGGTCATCCTCCACGAAGACGCAGTGCGGCCGCTCCGTTCTGTCCTGGAAGGCTGGGACGATGCCAGCGGCGCAGGAACCCGTGAAGTGCTCCTTATCGTGGGCCCGGAGGGTGGAATCAGCCCCCGGGAGGTGACGCGCCTCTGCGACCGCGGAGCCGTCACGGCGCTCCTGGGCCACCACGTGCTGCGCTCGTCCACGGCCGGTCCTGCCGCCGTAGTGCTCTCCAGCGACATCCTGGGGCGCTGGGACGCTACCTGACCTTGAAGGACCGGTTGTCTTCGAACTGGTCCGGGCCGCCGTCAGACCCGGCCTGGGCCACCCTCAGCTCGTAGTCTCCGGCGGGCAGGGTCAAGGCCAGCGTGAATACCCCTGCCTGCCCCTGTTCCGATGACGCCGTGGTTTCGCCGGTGAGGAAGGGTGCCTTGGCGCCGTTGTCCCCGGTCCGCAGGATCTGCCAGCGAAGCTTGCCGCCCGCCGACGTGCTGCGTCCGGTGATTTTGACGCTGCCGTCCGCGACTTCGGAGCCTTGCTGGGGATCGATGATCCAGACAGGAGCAGCCAGGCCCGCCGTCCTGGTCATCAGGGCGCCAAGCTGGACCTGCCCGAAAGCCATGTAGTCGGTGTGGCCGTCCACCAGGATCCGAACCCGGATCTGCTGGCCGGAGTCGATCAACCCGGAACTGGCTGCGGCAGCAGTGGCCGTGTAGACGAGCTGCTGGACTGCCCGGGCTGCCATGTCCGCATCAAGGTTGCTGTTGAAAGCGTCCTCGGAGACATCGACGGTGATGACGTCCTTGCCGGAAATCGAGGTGGCCAGCTTGCCGGGATTCTGCCACGGGGTGAAGTAGTC
Organism: Pseudarthrobacter equi; assembly: GCF_900105535.1. Lineage (NCBI taxonomy): Bacteria > Bacillati > Actinomycetota > Actinomycetes > Micrococcales > Micrococcaceae > Pseudarthrobacter > Pseudarthrobacter equi. Next base: position 2,589,954 of record NZ_LT629779.1, on the reverse strand, counting down.
AGGGTCAAGGGGTTTATCGGACATCATGGCACGCAGTGCGCGCGTTACCGGGTTCTCCTGTTCGGGTACATCCCGGAACTCCCGGTACAGGAAGACGTTGCTGCTGCTGCGGCCGATCCAGTAGACAGGCGCCTTGTTGGAGGACTGCGTGGTTTCCAGTGGGGCGCTGGTGGAGGGCGGCTCCGGGCTTCCCGTGGTGGCAGGCCCGGTCAGAAGGGTGCCCGTGGGGGAGGGGCCAGGTTCCGCAACGCAACCGGCAAGGATCGGCACGACCGTCAGGACGCCGGCCAGCATGATCGCGCGGGCGCGGCCCACGTGTCGACCTGCCCGGCGGGGCGCAACGGTATCCGGCACTTGTGCCTTTCCTTTCCTGTCGTGAGGGCCGTTCCCCGGTCGGCCCGATGTCACAGCCGTGGCTGGATTTCCAGCATTGCACAGCCCGGCGAAGCGATTTGCCCGGTTCCGGCCGTGGGGCACAACTGCAACGGGAACGATATGAGGACGATATGAAGTTGATACCTAATGACCGATCCTGCCGTGGCGCCTTTGGTGACTGCGCCCTGCTGCCTGTGGATGCCGAGGGCCCGTGGTTGTCCGGCTTTACCGGCAGGCGGGGTGCGCTGGCGTAAGATAAAAGGATCACGGAACGCAGAAACCAGGCACTGGTTTCCCGGGCCGGGACGACAGCAGAAACTACCTCGAGGGGACCACAGGCCTGCGGGCCAGCACCATGACTGAATCAGCCAACGGAAAGCGCCGGCTCAACACGGGAGAGGGCACTGCCGGGGAATTTCCCCACACCCTTCCCGGCGTCCGGACCGAGGTAGTCCTTTTCGACAATTCCGATCAGATGGTCCAGTCACTCGGCAGCCACGATGAGGCGCTGCGGTACATCGAGGAGCAGTTCCCGGACGTGAACTTCCACGTCCGCGGCAACGAACTTTCCCTCAGCGGCCCGGCCGGCGACGTTCCCCGGATCATGCGGCTCCTCCAGGAAGTCCGTGGCCTGGTGGCACGCGGCACCGTTATCACCCCCGCGGTCCTGCAGCAGCTGGTGGCACTGCTCCGGAGCCAGTCGCTCCAGAACCCCGTGGATGTGCTGACGCACGACATCCTTTCCAGCCGGGGCAGGACCATCCGGCCCAAGACGCTGAACCAGAAGAACTATGTCGACGCCATCGATGACAACACCGTCATTTTTGGCATCGGCCCCGCCGGAACCGGCAAGACGTACCTGGCCATGGCCAAGGCTGTGCAGGCGCTTCAGCAGAAGGAAGTCAGCCGCATCATCCTTACCCGACCGGCCGTCGAAGCAGGCGAACGCCTCGGGTTCCTGCCCGGAACCCTGAGCGACAAGATCGACCCCTACCTGAGGCCGCTCTACGATGCCCTCCACGACATGATGGACCCTGAATCGATTCCACGGCTCATGGCAGCCGGAACCATTGAGGTGGCTCCGCTGGCCTATATGCGTGGCCGGACGCTCAATGACGCGTTCATCATCCTGGATGAGGCCCAGAACACCACCCCGGAACAGATGAAGATGTTCCTCACCCGCCTGGGCTTCGGGTCCAAGATGGTGGTCACCGGTGACGTCACCCAGGTGGACCTGCCCTTCGGCACGCGGTCCGGGCTGCGGATCGTGGAGGAGATCCTGCACGGCATCGAAGGCGTGAACTTCTCCGTCCTTGATGCCGCGGACGTGGTGCGGCACCGCCTCGTGGGAGACATTGTCAATGCCTACAGCATCTGGGACGACAGGCAAAGGAACCGTGCCCGACAAACGGCCGGCCGGGAGAAGCGGGGGGAACACGCATGAGCATCGAGGTGAACAACGAATCCGGCGTCCAGGTGGACGAGGCGGGGCTGGTAGCCCTGTCCCGGTACATTTTTGAACAGCTTTACATCCATCCGCAGGCAGAACTGTCCATTCTCCTGGTGGATGAGCCTGCCATGGAGAAGCTCCACATCGAACTGATGGACGAGCCCGGGGCAACCGACGTGTTGTCGGTGCCGATGGATGAACTCACGCCCGGAACTCCGGACCGACCCACCCCGCAGGGGATGCTCGGCGACATCGCCATCTGCCCCCAGGTGGCGCAGGTCCAGGCCAAAAACGCCGGCCACGCCCTCCAGGATGAGATGCTGCTGCTGACCACCCACGGCATCCTGCACCTTTTGGGCTATGACCATGCCGAGCCCGAAGAGAAGGAAGAGATGTTCGGGCTCCAGCGCGAACTCCTGACCGGCTTCACCGGCAAGGAAGCGCCCGCCGAGACCACTCTGTGACGCCCCTCCTCCTGGTGGCGATGGCCCTGGTCTTCCTGGCCATCGCCGCCGTACTGACCGCGGCCGAGGCCGCCTTCAATTTCCTCCCGCGGCACGATGCGGAAGAAGCGTTGCTCCGAAGCCGCGGAACGGCAATGCGCAGTATTCTCCGCGAGCCCGTTGCGCATATCCGGGCCCTGAGGTTCTGGCGGGTCTGGTTCGAAATGGCCTCCGCTGTCGCCGTCTCGGTGCTGCTTTACAGTCTCCTGGACAACATCTGGCTGGCCGGCCTTGCAGCAACCGGCATCATGGCGCTGCTGGGGTTCGTGATCGTGGGTGTCTCACCCCGCCAGCTGGGCAGGCTCCACTCGGCCGCGGTAGTGCGCTTCACGGCGCCGATGATCCGCTTCCTGACGTGGGTCCTTGGGCCCATACCGGGATGGCTCGTCGCGGTGGGAAGCGCTGCCGCCCCGGGCGCACCCGGAGGGGACGAAGCCTTCTTCAGCGAACAGGAATTCCGTGAACTGGTGGACCGCGCCAGCGAATCCGACATGATCGAGGACACGGAAGCCGAGATGATCCAGTCGGTGTTCGATTTTGGGGACACGCTGGTCCGTGCCGTCATGGTGCCCAGGACGGACATTGTCGGCATCGACTCCGGTTCGAGCCTGCACGAGGCAATGTCCCTGTTCCTCCGGTCCGGCTACTCCCGGGTCCCGGTCATCGGCGAAGACACCGACCACATCCTGGGGATCGTCTACCTCAAGGACGTGGCCGCCGTCGTGCATGAACTGGATGCAGGCGCAGAACCTCCCACAGTTGACTCCATGGCCCGTGAGGTCCGCTACGTGCCGGAATCAAAACCCGTGAGCGACCTGCTGCGGGAACTGCAGAAGGAGTCCACGCACGTGGCCATCGTCATCGACGAGTACGGCGGCACGGCCGGCCTGGTCACGCTTGAGGACCTGATTGAGGAAATCGTTGGCGAGATCGTTGACGAATACGACACCGAAAGCGCCGAGGCCGTAGAGCTCGGCGACGGTTCCTACCGGGTCAGCTCCAGGATGAGCATCGATGACCTCGGAGAACTTTTTGACATTGAGCTTGACGACGACGAAGTGGACACCGTGGGCGGACTGCTCGCCAAAGCGCTGGGACGCGTTCCCATCGTGGGCAGCCGGGTTGAAGTCCAGGGCGTATCGTTGCGGGCCGACCGGCTCGAGGGCCGCCGCAACCGCGTCAGCCATATCATTGCGGCACCCGTGCCAACAGTAGACACTGACCTTGAAGACCTCTTCCATGAGGCGGAAGCAACCCAGCAGGGAGTTCCACGTGAGCAAGAAAAGTAAGGCCCAGGCAGAGGACGATTTCGGCGGATTCCGGGCGGGGTTCTCGGTCCTCGTCGGGCGTCCCAACGCGGGCAAGTCCACTTTGACCAACGCCCTGGTGGGTAAGAAGATAGCCATCACCTCTGCCAAACCGCAGACCACCCGGCACACCATCCGGGGGATCGTCCACCGCGAGGACGCCCAGCTGATCCTGGTGGACACACCGGGGCTGCACCGGCCGCGGACCCTGCTCGGCAAGCGCCTGAACGACCTTGTGGCCGACACCCTCGCAGAGGTGGATGCCATCGGCTTCTGCCTGCCCGCCAACGAAAAGATCGGCCCCGGCGACAAGTTCATCGCGGCCCAGCTTGCCGCCATTGGCGGGAAGCCTGTCATCGCCATCGTGACGAAGGCCGACCTTGTGGACAAGCAGGCGCTCACCGAACAGCTGCTGGCCGTCGATGCCCTCGGCCGTGAAGTGCTGGGCGAAGACGGGTGGAGGGACATCGTCCCCGTCTCCGCGAGCGACGGATTCCAGGTGGGCACTGTGGCCGATGTCCTCATCAGCCACATGCCGCCGTCGCCCCCTCTGTACCCGGACGGCGAACTGACCGACGAGCCCGAAGCTGTCATGGTGGCCGAACTGATCCGCGAGGCGGCGCTGGAAGGCGTCCGGGATGAACTTCCGCACTCACTCGCCGTGGTGGTGGAAGAGATCGTTCCCCGTGAGGACCGGCCGGAAGACAACCCGCTCCTCGACGTGCGGGTAAACCTCTACGTGGAACGTCCGTCCCAGAAAGCCATCATCATCGGCAAGGGCGGGAGCAGGCTGCGGGAGGTGGGGACCAACGCGCGCAAGGGCATCGAGGCGCTGCTTGGCACACGCATCTACCTGGATCTCCATGTGAAGGTGGCAAAAGACTGGCAGCGGGATCCAAAACAGCTGGTCAAGCTCGGTTTCTGATGTTCCGGGCGGGGTGTCGCAGGTCACCGCCCGGCGTTTTCCCAGACTCGGCCACTAAAATGGACCGGATTTTGTAATTAGAGGAAGGTTCAACACGTGGCGCGAGGCCGTGGCAAAAACGAGTTCGGCGCTGAGTCGCCACCCGGCTCTGGCCCCGTTTCCAGGCACGCCGACCAGGCCGGCCTGGGCGCTGCCCGGCATCTTGGACCCATCCGGGGGATGCCCGTCTGGCTGAAGATCATCACCGCCATCGTCGCTGTGGCGTTGGTGGGCGGCCTTGCCTTTGCCGGGTTCTGGTTCATCCGGCTCCAGAACAACATCTCCAAGGCGCCACTGAACGCCGGCGGATCGGGTACCGAGGGGCCGGTTAATAATGCCACCGGGCGGATGCAGATCCTGATCCTCGGGTCTGACACCCGCGACGGCAAGAACTCGGAATACGGCACCTCCGATGACTCGACGGGCTACGGCAAGTCCGACGTCATGATGCTGATGGACATCTCCGAGGACAACAAGCGCGTCAGCGTCATCAGCTTCCCGCGTGACCTGCTGGTCAACATCCCCGCATGCAAGGACTCCAAGACCGGCCGTGAATATCCCGCGCGCAGTGGAGTGATGATCAACGAAGCCATGGGCGAGGCCGGAATCGGCTGTGCCGTGGATACCGTCAACAAACTGACCGGACTGGAAGTGGACCATTTCATGATGGCCGACTTCAACGCCGTCAAGGAGTTGTCCAACGCCGTGGGCGGCGTGGACGTGTGCGTCAGCGATGCCATCTATGATCCGGATTCCCGGCTCCGGCTGCCGGCAGGAACCTCCGCCGTGCAGGGTGAGCAGGCACTCGCCTTCCTTCGCACGCGGCACGCCTTCGCCGACGGCGGAGACCTGGGGCGAATCCAGGCACAGCAGGGTTTCCTGTCCTCACTGACCCGGAAAATCAAGGACGAGGGAACGTTGTCGGATCCGGCCCGGATGCTGAAGATCGCCGACGTCGTCACCCAGAACCTCACGGTGGACGACGGGCTGGCCTCGGTGCCGACCCTGCTGACCATCGGCAACCGGCTCAAGGACATCGACCTCGGGAAGGTGGCGTTTGTATCCGTGCCCACCACGCCCGCCGTGTCCGATCCCAACCGCCTCGAAATTGCCGAGCCCGCAGGTTCCCAGCTCTTCACCGCGCTGCAGAAGGACGTCGACCTGACGGACCCCACGGCGCCCACCACGCCGTCACCCACTGAAAGCCCGTCCCCGTCAGCGACTCCGACGGAAACCGAAGCGCCGCTCCCGCCGTACAACAAGGCCCTCCAACCGGTCTCGGTGGCAAACGGCTCGGGCGTTCCCGGACGTTCCCAGGAGATCGTCCAGGCACTGGTCTCCGGCGGCTTTACCCAGGCAGCCCAGTTCGAAGCGCAGGCCATCGCCAAGTCGGGTGTCTACTACGGTGCCAATTACGCCGACGTCGCAGCGGACGTGGCCGCGCTCCTCGGGATTCCCGCGTCACAGGTGATCCCGGCTCCCGGGGTAACCGGCGTGCAGGTCTACCTCGGCAGCGATTTCACGTCCGGGGCCACCTACGGGAGTGGATCCGGCGCGGCCCTCCCGAACGACATTGTCAACCAGACTGCCGGGGATGCCCGCTGCCAGCAGGCCAACCCCGAACTGATCGTCCGGTAGCGCCCGCACCGCGCCCCGGTTCGGAGCCCCTAGCAAACGGCCGCGGTGCCAGCCCATCAGGCTGGCTCCGCGGCCGTTGCCGTTCTTCGGATGGATTACCAGATGCTGACCCGCTCGGCCGGCGGCATCCACATCTCGTCCTGTTCGGTCACCTCGAAGGCGTCGTGGAAAGCGTCGAGGTTGCGGGCGATGGCGTTGGTCCTGAACTCGTTGGGGGAGTGCGGGTCAGTGGCCAGGCGGCGGATGGCCTCCTCCTGCCGGATGACCTGGCGCCAGCCGGCCGCCCACGAAGCGAAGAAGCGCTGGTGGCCGGTCAGGCCGTCCAGGACCTCCGGTTCCTGGCCTTCCAGGCTGATTCGGTAGGCCTTGTGGGCGATGGCCAAACCTGCGAGGTCGCCAATGTTCTCGCCCAGCGTCAGCCGGCCGTTGACATGGTGTCCCGGGGCGGCCGCGGGGGAGAGGGCGTCGTACTGCGCCACGAGGCGGGCAGTGAGCTTCTCGAAAGCCTGCCGGTCCTCATCCGTCCACCAGTTACGGAGGGCGCCGCCGCCGTCGAACTGGGATCCCTGGTCGTCAAAGCCGTGGCCGATCTCATGACCGATCACAGCCCCGATACCGCCGTAGTTGACGGCGTCATCGGCGTCGGCCGTGAAGAACGGCGGCTGCAGGATGGCTGCCGGGAAAACAATTTCGTTCATCATGGGGTGGTAGTAGGCGTTGACGGTCTGCGGTGTCATGAGCCACTTGTTGCGGTCCACAGGCTTGCCCACCTCATCGAGGTGCCGGTCGACGTCGGCGTTATGGGCGCGCTCCACGTTCCCGAGGAGGTCGTTGGGGTCGATCTCCACGGCAGAGTAGTCGATCCACTCATCGGGGAAGCCTATCTTGGCGCGGAACCCGTCCAGTTTGCGCAGGGCTTCGGCTTTGGTGTCCGACCCCATCCAGCCCACTTCGGTGATGCTGCTCCGGTACGCCTCGATAAGGTTGCCCACGAGGGTCTGCATCCTGTCTTTGTGGGATTCCGGGAAGTGCCGTGCCACGTAGATCTGCCCAACTGCCTCACCGAGGGCCGCCTCCACTACAGCGACGCCGCGCTTCCAACGGTCCTTGTTCCGCGGGGTGCCACTGATGGTGGTTCCGTAAAAGGCAAAATTCGCGTCGACGACGGCCTGCGACAGGTAGGGAGCCGCGGCGCTGATAACGCGCATCGCCAGCCAGTCCCGCCACGCATCCAGCGGTTCGGAATCCAGGAGAGCTGCCGCGCCCGAGAAGAAGTCGGGGGTGCTCACCACGATTTCCTGCCGTTTGTCTCCGGCGATGTCCGCGGCCTCGAACCAGGTGGCAAGAAGTGGGAACAGTTCCGCCGCTTGCTCTGCTGTTTTGAGGTTGTAGGTCTTTTGCGGATCCCGCAGGGTGACGTTGTCCCAGTGGTGCGAGGCCAGCTTTGTTTCCAGGTCCACCACACGTTCCGCAGCAGCCTCTGCGTCCTTCCGCCCCGCCAGGGCCAGCATCGTGGCTATGTGGGTCCGGTACGCGGCGACGGTCGGGGCGAATTTTTCGTCACGGTAGTAGGACTCATCGGGAAGGCCGAGGCCGCCCTGTCCGGTGTACAGCAGAACACGGTCCGGATTTCCGGCATCGGGGGCCGGGTAGATGTAGAAGAGCCCGCCCACGTCCGAGCGGAAGAGCCGTCCGGCCAAGGCAACGAGGTCAGTGACAGAGCCCGTGGCGTAGACGTCCTCGAGCCTTTGGCGGATCGGATCGATGCCCTTCGCTTCGGCGGCAGCCTCATCCATGAAGCTGTTGTACAGCCCGCCGATCTTGCGTTCTATACCGCTTGCCGCGTCACCCTTGGCCGCGGCTTCCTCGATGATGTCCCGAACGGCGAGTTCCGAGCCGTCCCGCAACGCGGTGAAGGTCCCTTCCAGCGGCCGGTCGTCCGGGATCTCGGTGGCCTTCAGCCAGGCACCGTTGACGTGCTGGTAAAGGTCGTCCTGCGGCCGGACCGTGTGATCAATGGTGGAAAGGTCGATCCCCGAAATGGGCACTGAAACTCCTTTTGCTGCGACGCCGCTGCGGGCACAAATACCCGGTGCGTCTGCATGATGGACTTTACGGACGGTAGTGCCCTTTCATCTTACGCACCCGTGTTACCCTCAAAAGGTGCGTGCAGAGTTCCTCCTCCTTAGCTGCCGCGGCGAGGCTACAGACGCTATCTAGCGCAAGGCCCACCCTCGCTGCGGAGTTTGTGTTGCCCGGCCACCCTTTCACTGAAGATCCATAGAAAAGGCCCCAAGTAATGCGAAACGCACAGAAGTCCTCAGGAATGCCCTTCCACCGTTACACGCCGTTTCAGGACCAGATCACCGTCGAGATGCCGGACCGTACCTGGCCGGACAAGGTGATCACCAAGGCCCCGCGCTGGTGTGCAGTGGACCTGCGGGACGGCAACCAGGCGCTGATCGATCCCATGAGCCCGGCACGCAAAATGAAGATGTTCGACCTGCTGGTCCGCATGGGCTACAAGGAGATCGAGGTCGGCTTTCCGTCTGCATCGCAGACTGACTTTGACTTCGTCCGCCAGTTGATCGAGGGCAACCACATCCCGGATGATGTCACCATCCAGGTCCTCACCCAGGCACGAGAGCACCTGATCGAGCGGACTTACGAATCCCTCGTTGGCGCCAAGCAGGCCATCGTCCACCTGTACAACTCCACGTCCGTGCTGCAGCGGCGCGTCGTCTTCAACCAGGACGAGGACGGCATCCTGGACATCGCACTCCAGGGTGCGCGGCTGTGCCGGAAGTACGAGGAAACGCTGGCCGATACCCACATCACCTACGAGTACTCACCGGAATCCTTCACCGGAACGGAACTGGAATACGCCGTCCGCGTCTGCAACGCCGTCGCCGACGTCTTTGAGGCCTCGGCAGACCGGCAGGTCATCATCAACCTGCCGGCCACCGTGGAAATGGCCACCCCCAACGTGTACGCCGATTCGATCGAATGGATGAGCCGGCACCTGCACCCCCGGGAAGGCATTATCCTCTCGCTGCACCCGCACAATGACCGCGGCACCGGCGTGGCCGCCGCCGAGCTGGGCTACATGGCCGGCGCTGACAGGATCGAAGGCTGCCTGTTCGGCAACGGCGAGCGTACCGGCAACGTGGACCTGGTGACCCTGGGCCTGAACCTGTTCGTGCAGGGCATCGACCCGATGATCGACTTCTCCGACATCGACGACGTCCGCCGGACCGTTGAATACTGCAACCAGCTGCCCGTCCCCGAGCGGTCCCCGTACGGCGGCGACCTGGTCTTCACTGCCTTCTCCGGCTCACACCAGGACGCCATCAAGAAGGGCTTCGAAGCCCTGGAACGCGATGCCGCCGCCGCCGGCAAGGACGTTGCGGACGTCACCTGGCAGGTGCCCTACCTGCCGGTGGACCCGAAGGACCTGGGCCGCAGCTATGAGGCCGTCATCCGCGTCAATTCCCAGTCCGGCAAGGGTGGCGTGGCCTACCTGCTCAAGAACGAGCACAGCCTGGACCTGCCCCGCCGGGCCCAGATCGAGTTCTCCGGCGTCATCCAGCGGCGCACGGACACCGTGGGCGGCGAAGTCAGCGGCGCCCAGCTCTGGCAGATCTTCCAGGACGAGTACCTGCCCTCCGGCAAAACGGACGGCCAGTGGGGCCGCTACTCCCTGGGCTCGGTCAAGACCGAGACCGACGACGACGGCGGCATGACGCTGCACGCGTCCCTCACCGTCGATGGTGCCCAGGTCAGCCGTACCGGTACCGGAAACGGTCCCATCGCCGCGCTGCTGAACATCCTCACCCAGGACGGTGTGGACGTTCGCGTGCTGGACTACAGCGAGCACGCCCTGTCCGAAGGCGGGAACGCGATGGCCGCAGCGTATGTTGAATGCGCAGTGGGCGAGCGCGTCCTGTGGGGCGTGGGCATCGATGCCAACACCAGCATGTCCTCTCTGAAGGCCGTCATCTCCGCCGTCAACCGGGCCATCCGCGACGCCCAGTCCTGATACGCAGGCCGCCGCGTTGCCCTTATTTCGGGGCCACGCGGCGGCGCAGGGGCTGCCCCACCCCTCGGGGATGGGAAGATAGAGCGTGGCTCAACAATCCTTCGCCTCCCGGGCATACCGCGATGACGCTGTGGTTCTCCGTACGCACAAGCTGGGCGAAGCCGACAGGATCATCACGCTCCTCACGAAGCACCACGGGCAGGTCCGCGCAGTCGCCAAAGGCGTCCGCCGCACCAGCAGCCGTTTTGGAGCGCGGCTCGAGCCGTTCATGGTGGCTGACCTCCAGCTGATCTCAGGCCGTAGCCTGGACATCGTGACCCAGGCTGTGGCAAAAGGCGCCTACGGCGGCAGCATCGCCGCCGATTACGGCCGCTACACCGTCGCCGCCGCCATGACCGAAACAGCCGAGAAGCTCACCGACGTGGACGGTGAGGCGGCCACAGCCCAGTACAACCTGCTGGTGGGTGCACTGGCAGCCCTCAGCCGGAACGAGCACGCCGCCGGCCTGATCCTCGACTCCTATCTCCTGCGGGCACTGGCCACCGGAGGCTGGGCCCCCAGCTTCACCGACTGCGCCCGGTGCGGAATGCCCGGTCCGCATAAGGCCTTCGCTACTGCGCTGGGCGGCATGGTGTGCCCGGACTGCAGGCCGCCGGGCTCGCCCGCGCCGGCCGCCGAAACTGTCATGCTGCTGGCGGCCCTGCTCACGGGAGACTGGCCAACGGCCGACGCTTCCTTGCCGCTGCACCGCAAGGAAGCCGCCGGCCTCGTGGCCGCATACCTGCAATGGCATCTCGAACGGGTGCTGAAATCACTCAAACATGTGGAGCGTAGCTGACAGTGGCCTTGGGAAAAAAGACGACCCCCGCCCGCCGACGCACCGAACCGGTGGTCGCGCCCTACCCGCACCCCTCAGGGGCAGTTCCGCCGTCCATCCCGGCTGAATTCATTCCCCGCCACGTGGCCATCGTCATGGACGGCAACGGCCGCTGGGCAAACCAGCGGGGACTTCCCCGGATCGAAGGGCATAAGGCGGGCGAACCCGCACTGCTCGATGTCATGGCCGGCGCCATCCAGCTTGGCATCGAGTATGTGAGTGTCTACGCATTCTCCACGGAGAACTGGCGCAGGTCCCCCGAAGAGGTCCGCTTCCTCATGGGTTTTAACAAGGACGTGCTGCGTCGCCAGCGCAACCAGCTGGACGAATGGGGCGTCCGGGTCCGCTGGTCGGGCCGGCGGCCAAAGCTCTGGGGCTCGGTAATCCGGGAGTTGGAGGAGGCAGAGGCCTTCACAGCCGGCAACAGCACCTGCACGTTGACCATGTGTGTTAATTACGGCGGACGGGCGGAGATCACCGATGCTGTGTCTGCCATCGCTGCAGAGGTCGCTGCAGGACGGCTGAAGCCCGGTGCCATTACGGAGCGCACCATCCAGAAGTACCTCGATGAACCGGACCTTCCCGATGTGGATCTTTTCCTTCGCAGCTCGGGGGAACAGCGGTTGTCGAACTTCCTGCTCTGGCAATCGGCGTATGCCGAGTTCGTGTTCATGGACACGTTGTGGCCGGACGTGGACCGGCGGACGCTGTGGGCAGCGGTAGAGGAATACGCGCAGCGTGACCGGCGCTACGGCGGCGCAGTGGATGCAGCGGCCCGGCCCGGCGGCTCGCCGGCCCCGTAGGCACGCAGCCAGCGCGCCAGGCGTGCGTAGGCGTCGGCGCGCACCCCGGCGGGGGAGAGGAAGACATCGTGCAGGGCACCCTCAATCCGCTCCACCGTGACGCTCCGGCCCAATGCCAGGGCCCTGGCGCCGATGATATCCACATCCAGCACCGCGTCAGTGCGGCGCATGGCTTCGGACCACAGCAATCCGGTTGCACTCCCGGCGGACAACAGCACCAGGATGGGCACCTGGATGTTCAGCCCCCGGGCAACGCGCGCATGGCCGGCCAGCACTGCGCTCAACCAGCCGGCCCGTACCGGGAAGGCCATCGGCGGCCGGTACCGGTCGTCGATGGTCCACTCTCCCTCGGCCGCGCTGCTGATGGTCCGCCAGTAGTAACCCCGTTCGGGCAGCCGGAGGACAGCCGTGGGCCGCAGCCTCGCCATCGGCGCCATAAGACCTGAGGCAGCGCGCCGGACCAATGAGCTGCCGTGCATTTCCAGCCAGGGGCTGTTGAGCACCAGCCGCGACACGGAACCGGGGTTATCCGCGGCCCACAGCGCTGCGACCAGGCCGCCGGTCGAATGCCCCATCAGGGTGATGGGCCCGGGCGGGTCCCCGCCTCCGATAATGACCAGGGCCGCCGCAATCTCGGCATCGTAGTCAGCCAGACGCGACACAAACCCTCCGGGTGAACCAGGGTGCAGGCTCCTGCCGTGGTTATGCATGTCCAGGGCGTAGAAGTCATAGCCTGCCGAGTTCCAGAACCTGGCCAGGTCCACGTTGAAAAAGTAGTCACTCCAGCCATGCAGGAAAAGGACTGCCGGCCGCTGTCGGCGCCGCGGGGCACCGCTGTCAGGCTCCAGCCGGAAGCGCACCAGCGTGGCGGTCCGTTGCACGCCGTCGGGTCCCTTGGCCTCGAACGCCAGGGACTGGAATTCGGCGCCCAGGATGTCCTCTTCCCATGCCATGGACCCATGCTAAACCGGCACCCGGAGGGAACCGCTCCCATCAGGTCACGCCGGTTGTGGGACGTCTCCGTTTTGGTCCACGGCCCGCGAGGCGGAAAACTGGTTGCATGCGCGTTTACCCCACATTCTTCAAGCTGGCTTTTTCCTGGATGGACGCCGAGCGCGCCCATACCCTCGGATTCAAGGGAATCCGGCTGGCGCACTCGTCCGGGGCGGGGAAGGTCCTCCGCAGGCTGACTGCCCCGGCGCCATCCCTTCAGACCACTGCCTTCGGCATCACCTTCCCCTCACCGTTCGGACTTGCAGCGGGTTTTGACAAGGAAGGGCATGGCATCGAAGCCCTCACCGAGCTTGGCTTCGGCCACGTTGAAGTGGGCACCATTACCGGCCAAGCGCAGCCGGGCAACGAGCAGCCGCGGCTGTTCCGCCTGATCCAGGACCGTGCGGTCATCAACAGGATGGGTTTTAACAACGACGGCGCCGCCGCCGTCGCTCCCCGCCTTAAGTCCGCCCGGGCTGCCCTGCAGCGGATGTACCCCGCGGTGCGGCCGGTCATCGGGGTCAACATCGGCAAAACCAAAGTTGTTGAACTTGCTGACGCGGTGGAGGACTACCGCATCAGCGCACGCACCCTTGCGCCTGCCGCCGACTACCTCGTGGTCAACGTCAGTTCCCCCAACACGCCGGGACTGCGGCTGCTGCAGGACGTCGAAACGCTACGCCCCCTTCTTACCGCCGTTGGGGAGGAAGCCGACCGTGCAGCGGGCAGGCATGTGCCGCTGCTGGTGAAGATTGCTCCGGACCTCAGCGACGCAGACATCGACGACGTTGCACGGCTCGCCCTGGACCTGAAGCTGGACGGCATCATCGCCACCAACACCACCATCGCCAGGACGGGGCTGGCGTCCCCGGCTGAAACAGTGGAAAAGTGCGGGGCTGGCGGGCTGTCCGGTGCACCGCTGAAGCAGCGTTCCCTGGAGGTGCTCCGCCGCCTCAAGCAGGCAACCGGCGATGCCTTGACCCTGGTCGCCGTCGGGGGCGTGGAAACAGCCCAGGACGTGCAGGACCGGCTCGACGCAGGGGCAACCCTGGTCCAGGGTTACACGGCCTTCCTGTACGAAGGCCCCTTCTGGGCGGCACGCATTAACCGGCAGCTCGCCCGCAAGCGGCGGTCCTGAAACACTTCGGGTCCTGACCCGCTTAAACAGCAGTCCCCGGCAGGTGACCTGCCGGGGACTGCTGTTTAAACGGAAACTCTGAATCAGGAGGGGAACTGGCCGCGGCTGACCTGGGGCTTGGGCAGCCGCAGCTTGCGGAACTGGAGGGAGCGCATGGAGCCGTACCAGACAGTGCCGCGCTCAACCTCGCCAAACTTCTCCGCCAGCCGCTTGCGCAGTTTGCGGGACAGCAGGAACACGTCCACGAACACCGCGAGGAACATGACCCAGAAACCACCCAGGACGTAAATCATGTAATCGCTGGATGCCGGCACCACCAGGGAGACCAGAACGAAAACAAGTGCGCCGAACATCAGGAACTCGCCCAGGCTGAACCGGGCATCGACGAAGTCGCGGGCAAACCGCTTCTGCGGTCCCTTGTCCCGCAAGGGCAGGAACTTTTCGTCTCCGGTATCAAGGGCCTGGCGCATCTTCTGCCGCTGGTCCTGGATGACCTGGCGCTCGGCAGCCTTGGAAGCCTTGCGGTCCTCCGGCACCAGCGGACGCTTGCGGGCGGCTTCCTGGGCCCTCCGTGTTGGAGTGGGGGCACCCTTGCCGATGACACCCTCCTGGCGCGCCGCCGCTTCCGCCGCCTGCTGGTCTACTGTCTCCTGCGCCGAGGGCGCTTCTTTTTTACGTCCGAACACCTGAACAGAATACCTTGCGGGAGGTGTCGGGATTCCTTGCCCGCGGCTGTTGCCGAAGCAACAGATGTGACGGGAGTAATGTTTTGGCCATGACTTCCTCGCCAATGGCAACCCCGTACGATCCGCATGGCCCCTCATCCCCGGGCCCTGGGACAACCGGCCAGACGGACCAACTCCGGGCCGCCGTCGACCGTTCCTTCGACCAAACCCTGCGCCGCCTCAAAGACCTTGTGGCGATTCCCGGGATCGCCTGGCCCAGCTTTGACCGGGCACCGCTGGAACGCAGTGCCGAAGCGGTGGCGGAACTGCTTCGTGACGCCGGCCTGGACGAAGTGCAGACCCTCACCTGCCCCAAGCCGGACGGCACGCCCGGCGGACCCGCCGTCGTCGCCCGCCGTCCCGCGGCGCCCGGCAAGCCCACCATCCTGCTGTACGCACACCATGACGTCCAGCCTCCCGGCGACGAAGCCCTGTGGGAAACACAACCGTTCACCGCAGTGGAAAAGGATGGCCGGCTCTACGGCAGGGGCGCCGCTGACGACAAAGCCGGCATCATGGCCCACATTGCCGCCTACGCCGCCGTCTCGGAAGTTGTAGGCGAGCTGGGACTCGGCGTGACGTTCTTCTTCGAAGGCGAAGAGGAAGCCGGATCGCCCACCTTCCGGCCCTTCCTGGAGGCCAACCGCGAGTTGTTGCGGGCCGACGTGATCGTCGTCGCGGACTCCAGCAACTGGAAAGTGGGCGTTCCTGCCCTGACCACCAGCCTGCGTGGCCTCGTTGACGGCACCATTGAAGTGCAGGTCCTCGACCACGCTGTGCATTCCGGTATGTACGGCGGCCCGGTGCTGGATGCCCCCACGCTCCTGTCGCGGCTGATCGCCACACTCCATGACGACGACGGCAACGTCGCGATCGAAGGGCTAGTGGCCACGGACAACGCTGCCGTGGACCTCCCGGAAGCCGACTACCGTGCCGATGCTTCAGTGCTCGACGGCGTTCGTCTCGCCGGAACGGGCAGCATTGCCTCGCGCCTGTGGACCAAGCCTGCACTGTCCATCATCGGCTTTGACGCCCCAGCCGTGGACGTCGCCTCAAACACGCTGCTGCCGCGTGCCCGTGCCAAGTTCAGCCTCCGCCTCGCGCCGGGCCAGGATCCCGCCGCGGCCATGGAGGCTGTGGGCCGCCATGTTGAAGCCAACGCGCCGTTCGGTGCGAAGGTCATCTTCACACCGGGGGAGAGCGGCAATCCCTTCCAGACGGACACGGCGTCACCGGCGGCCCGCCTGGCAATGTGGGCCCTGGGGGAGGCCTGGGGCGTCCCGGCCGTCGAAACGGGCATAGGCGGTTCCATCCCCTTTATTGCAGACCTGCTGGAGCTGTACCCGGAGGTGCAGATCCTCGTCACGGGCGTTGAGGACCCGGACTCGAGGGCGCACAGTGCCAACGAATCACTGCACCTGGGCGACTTCCGGCATGCAATCCTGGCCGAGGCGCTCATGCTTGCCCGCCTCAACAGCGGGGGCCTGGACGTGCAGCCCGGCTGATTCCGCTGACAGTCGGGCAGGGCTCCCGCCGCCAAGCGGCCCAGGGAACAACGGGAGCCCTTTCATGGTTACGTCAGGAGTTAGAGCTACAAGGCTGTCCGACGTAGCATGTAGCTATAGCCCATACCCAATCCGTAGGGGCAGGCACCGCAGAAGCGGAGCCGCCAGGACCCGTCCCAAGAAGGTAGGCCAATGAGCACCGCAACCAATGAGAACAGCACCGCAACCACCAGCGAATCCGGCGAACTGCCGGTCCACGAGGTCAACCTGACCGATGTCGCCGCAGGCAAGGTACGCAGCCTTCTCGAACAGGAAGGCCGCACGGATTTGCGCCTTCGGGTTGCCGTGCAGCCCGGCGGCTGCTCCGGCCTGATCTACCAGCTGTACTTCGACGAGCGGATTCTCGACGGCGACGCCGTACGTGATTACGACGGTGTCGAGGTCGTGGTGGACAAGATGAGCGTTCCGTACCTCAGCGGCGCCAGCATCGACTTCGAAGACACCATTTCCAAGCAGGGATTCACCATCGACAACCCCAATGCCGGTGGCTCCTGCGCCTGTGGAGATTCCTTCCACTAAGCCGGTCATTTTGCCGTATGCCTGCGCCGTGTCTCCTGCCAACAAGATTGGCTGGGAGGCGCGGCGCCGACATGTGGGCGAAACGTCCGGGGGAGCGGTAAGCTCTACACCGAGTAGTAAAACTTTTAGTGTGCCCGGGGCCGCCGATGGCTGCCCGGACAACAGCAACAAGTAGGAAGGGCCGTCTGTGAGTTCGCAGAACCGAACCGGCAGCCGACGCAAAACGATCACAACGATCACTGGCTTGGCAATTGCCGGCGCGTTGGTTTTGACCGGATGTTCGCCAGAGGTAGAGAAGGGGTGGCTGCCGACTGAACGCGGCACCACCAGCAACACCGACCGCATCATGGACCTCTGGGTCAACTCATGGATTGCCGCGCTGGTGGTGGGCACCATTACCTGGGGCCTCATCATCTGGTGCCTGGTGGCGTACCGCCGCCGCAAGGGGACCGTTGGTTTCCCCCGGCAGACCAGTTTCAACCTTCCCCTTGAGGTCTTCTACCTGACCATCCCGATCTTCATGGTCCTGGTGTTCTTCTACTTCACCGACCGTGACCAGCAGGCCATTGATGACCGCTCCCAGCCGGCCGACGTCGTAGTTGACGTCCGCGGCAAGCAGTGGGCCTGGGACTTCAACTACAAGTCCGGCGACGTCATCCAGGAAGACCTCCACGAAGCCGGTGTCCAGGCGCACCTGACCGGCAACACCATCGACAAGGAACAGCTCCCCACGCTGTACTTGCCGGTGAACAAGTCCGTTGACCTCGAGCTCAACGCCCGCGACGTTATCCACTCGTTCTGGGTTCCCGCCTTCCTGCAGAAGCGCGACATGATCCCCGGAAAGACCAACTACATCAGGTTCACCCCCACTAAAGAGGGCACCTACGACGGCAAGTGTGCCGAACTCTGCGGCGAGTACCACTCCGAAATGCTGTTCCGCGTCAAGGTGGTGTCGGAATCTGAATTCCAGGCCCACATGGACGGGCTGAAGGCAGCCGGCAACACCGGGCTGCTGGGCGTGGAGTACGACCGCAACCCTAACCTGAACGAAATTAAGTAAGGGGAGCGACGTGGCTACGTACACTCAATCCGCACCCACAGGAGCCCTGCAGGCTCCGGTGGTACCCAAATCCAAGGGACGCATCGTCGTCAACTGGATCACCTCCACTGACCACAAGACCATCGGGTACATGTACCTGATCGCCTCGTTCGTCTTCTTCTGCCTCGGCGGCGTCATGGCGCTGCTCATCCGTGCCGAACTCTTCGAGCCCGGCATGCAGATCCTGCAGACGAAGGAACAGTACAACCAGCTGTTCACCATGCACGGCACGGTCATGCTCCTGATGTTCGCCACCCCGCTGTTCGCGGGCTTCGCCAACGTCATCATGCCGCTCCAGATCGGCGCCCCCGACGTCGCATTCCCGCGTCTGAACGCCCTGGCCTTCTGGTTCTTCCTCTTCGGTTCCACCATTGCGGTGTCCGGCTTCATCACCCCGCAGGGTGCGGCATCTTTCGGCTGGTTCGCCTACGCACCACTGTCGAACACCACATTCAGCCCCGGCATCGGCGGTGACCTGTGGGTCTTCGGCCTGGCGCTCTCCGGCTTCGGAACCATCCTCGGTGCGGTCAACTTCATCACCACCATCATCTGCATGCGCGCCCCGGGCATGACCATGTGGCGCATGCCGATCTTCACCTGGAACACCCTGATCACGGCCATCCTGGTCCTGATGGCGTTCCCCCCGCTGGCCGCCGCACTGTTCGCCCTGGGCGCCGACCGCAGGTTTGGTGCACACATCTTCGATCCCGAAAACGGCGGTGCCGTCCTCTGGCAGCACCTGTTCTGGTTCTTCGGCCACCCCGAGGTGTACATCATCGCGCTGCCGTTCTTCGGCATCGTGTCTGAGATCTTCCCGGTGTTCAGCCGCAAGCCGATCTTCGGCTACAAGGGCCTCGTTTACGCCACGATCGCCATCGCCGCACTGTCCGTGACGGTGTGGGCCCACCACATGTACGTCACCGGCTCGGTGCTGCTGCCGTTCTTCGCCTTCATGACGATGCTCATCGCTGTTCCGACCGGCGTGAAGTTCTTCAACTGGATCGGCACCATGTGGCGCGGTTCCATCACGTTTGAAACCCCCATGCTCTGGAGTATCGGGTTCCTCGTGACGTTCCTCTTCGGTGGCCTCACCGGCATCATCCTGGCCTCGCCTCCGCTCGACTTCCACGTCTCGGACTCCTACTTCGTGGTGGCGCACTTCCACTACGTGGTCTTCGGAACCGTGGTGTTCGCCATGTTCGCCGGCTTCTACTTCTGGTGGCCCAAGTGGACCGGAAAGATGCTCAACGAGCGCCTCGGCAAGATCCACTTCTGGCTCCTGTTCCTGGGCTTCCACGGCACGTTCCTCATCCAGCACTGGCTCGGTGTCGAGGGCATGCCCCGCCGCTACGCCGACTACCTGGTGGAAGATAACTTCACCTGGATGAACCAGTTCTCGACTGTGGCGTCCTTCGTCCTCGGCGCCTCGCTGATTCCGTTCTTCTGGAACGTCTACATCACGTGGCGGAAGGCCGAAAGGGTGCAGGTTGATGACCCTTGGGGCTTCGGTGCCTCCCTCGAATGGGCCACGTCCTGCCCGCCGCCGCGCCACAACTTCACCTCGCTGCCCCGGATCCGTTCGGAGCGCCCCGCCCTGGACCTGCACCACCCTGAACTGCGCCAGGTCCACACCGTCGATTCGCCGGCACCTGCGGCCAGCGTTCTCGGCAACGCCGACCAGAAGGACACCGCACAGTGAAAATCGAATCTTGGATCTTTGGATCGGGAGTCTTCTTCTTCATCCCTGTCTCCATCGTGTACGGGTTCCTGACGCACTGGAACGAGTGGGTCGGCACCCTCGGTGTCCTGCTCGTAGGCGGACTGGCCGGCATGATCGGCGCGTACCTTGGCTTCACCGCCAAGCGCGTGGGCATGCGCCCCGAGGACCGCAGCGACGCTGAGATCCACGAAGGCGCCGGCGAGCAGGGGCACTTCAGCCCCTGGAGCTGGTGGCCCCTGGTCCTCGGCCTGGCTTGCGCCACCGGGTTCCTCGGCCTGGCTGTTGGGTTCTGGATTGTCTTCATTGCTGCCGGCCTTGCGGTCGTAGCGCTTGTTGGCTGGGTATACGAATACAGCCGTGGGGACCACGCCCACTAGGCAACACACTTAATAACGACGCCGGCCCCCACCTTTTGGTGGGGGCCGGCGTCGTTGTGTCTGGGCCAGTTTGTTCGGGACTGAATCAGGCTGGTTCCGGGGCTGGTTCGGCCTGGTGCCGGGCTAGTGCCGAGCGGCGGGCTGGAGGGCTCCCTGCGCCGCGAGGAGGTCCCCGAGGAACTGGAGGACCCCCGCGGCATTTTCCGCGCTTCCAGGCCCATCCAAGGCTGTCTCGCGGACCGTGAGCTCCACTGTGCAGCCGTGCTGGAAATCGGCAGCCATCACCTGAAGCAGCGACCGCGCATCGACGCCCGGGTTGCCGTCCTTGGCAATGACCACGGGAAGGCCCGTGTCCATGACGGCCCGGACAAAGTCGGCCGCTGGCCTTGCATGAAGGCCTACAGAAGCCGTGACCATGGCCTTGTGTGATGGCAAAGGGGGACTCCTTCGTCTTGACGGACCCGTCCGTCTGTCGCGTAAATCTTCCTGCCCAAATATATATCCGGCGGCCCGGCGCTGCCTCCACGAAATCAGCTGCGGGAACACAGCTGGTCTAGACCTGACCTACGATTAGAGGTGGCGTCAAGCAGGAAAAGGCGGACTCATGGCGGCTGCAGCCAAGACCATCAAGGGCGACATAGACCGCACCAGCGGTATCGCCATCTACATTCAATTGCGGGAGATCCTGCGCGCCTACATCGCGGAGGCATGCCCACCGGGTTCGGCACTGCCTTCAGAACGCGACTTGGCCGAACGCTTCGGTCTTGCCCGGATGACAGTCCGCCAAGCCATCGATGCACTGGTAGGCGAGGAAGTCATCGAACGCGTTGTTGGCCTGGGTACCTTTGTCCGCCGTCCAAAGCTTGACCTCCAGGTCAAGCTCACCTCCTACAGCGAGGAAATGCAGCGCCGTGGCATGGTGCCCGCGGCTAAGGTCCTCAGCTTCGAGCAGATCGGTGCCAGCGCGTTCCTCGCCCGCGAACTGCAGCTGGACGAGGGCACTCCGCTGGTGCGTTTCCGCAGGCTCCTGCTGGCGGACGGGGAGCCAATGAGCGTGGATGAGAACTTCATCCCCGCCCACCGCGTCCCGGGCCTCCTCGACGGCGAGCCGCCCACTTCCTTGTACAACGTCCTGAGCGAACAGTTCGGCCTGGTCATGGAGTGGGGTGAGGACATGATCGAGGCGACCGCAGCGTCCCCGTCCACGGCGCGCCTGCTCAACGTGGAAGTGGGATCACCGCTGTTGAAGATCCAACGGCACGCCTTTGTGGCCCGCTCCATGGTGGACTACTCCGTTTCCTACTACCGCGCAGACCGCTACAAGCTCTGGGTGCCCCTGCAGCGCCCCGGGGCACGTCGGGCGCGTAACCTCTAGGCGGGCCGCGCAGGGGACTGGCCCCACCAAGTCCCGGTGCTGCGGCCACCTGGACGTGAAACTAAACAGAGCAGGGCCCGGTCCAATTTGGACCGGGCCCTGCTCAGTTTGGTGTCTGGGTGAACCTAGTGGGACAGGCTCTTGGCTTCCTCAGAGGCTTCCACTGCCGCGTGGCCGTGGCCATGGGCTGCTTCAAGCTCTGCGGGTGTAGCCGGAGCTACGCGGTCCTCAAAGAACCACTTGGAGAGGAAGGCGCGGCGCTTCTCGTTGCCGGTCACCACACCATGCTCGTTCGGCACGGCGGGGAGAACCTCAGGAGACTCGAAACCGACGAGCTTGTAGCGCTTGTACTCATCGAGCGGAGCGTGAACCTCGATGAACTCACCGTGGGGCAGGCGCACGATGCGTCCGGTTTCCCGGCCGTGAAGTGCAATCTCGCGGTCCTTGCGCTGGAGCGCAAGAGCGACGCGCTTGGCAACGATGAATCCGATGATCGGGCCGATGAAGAACAGGGCACGAAGCCAGTAGGTGACGTCGTTGAGGGACACGTGGAAGTGCGTGGCAATGAGGTCAGAGCCGGCGGCCGCCCACATGACGCAGTACCAGATGAAACCTGCAACACCAATGCCGGTACGTGTAGGGGCGTTGCGGGGACGGTCCAGGACGTGGTGTTCGCGGTTGTCCTTGGTGATCCAGCGTTCGATCCACGGGTAGGTGAACATCACCGTGAACAGGATGCCGGCGGGTACCAGGGCGGGAAGCAGCACATTGAACGTGAAGACAAAGCCCAGCCAGGTCTGCTCCACGTGCCAGTCACCAAAGGTGCCGGGCATCAGGCGCAGCGCGCCGTCCACGAATCCGATATACCAGTCAGGCTGGGTACCGGCGGAAACGGGGGACGGATCGTAGGGACCGTAGTTCCAGATCGGGTTGATGGTGAAGAACGCTGCCATCAGTGCCAGGACACCGAAGACGATGAAGAAGAAGCCGCCGGCCTTGGCTGCGTACACGGGGCCAAGGGGGTAGCCGACAACGTTGTTGTCGTTGCGGCCCGGGCCGGGGTACTGGGTGTGCTTGTGAACCACAACCATGAAGAGGTGGAGCACGATCATCAGGAGGATCAGCGCCGGCACCAGCAGGATGTGCAGCATGTAGAGGCGGCTGATGATTGCCGTTCCCGGGAACTCTCCACCGAACAGGAAGAAGGAGATGTAGGTACCAACTACCGGGATGGACTTGATGACGCCGTCAATGATGCGCAGGCCGTTGCCCGAGAGCAGGTCGTCAGGAAGTGAGTAGCCGGTGAAGCCGGCAGCCATGGCCAAGATGAGCAGGACGCAGCCCACAACCCAGTTCATTTCACGCGGACGGCGGAATGCGCCGGTGAAGAACACCCGGAGCATGTGCACGGCGATGGATGCCACGAACAGCAGGGCTGCCCAGTGGTGGACCTGGCGCATGAACAGGCCGCCACGGATATCGAAGGAGATGTTCAGCGACGAGCTGTAGGCCACTGACATTTCGACGCCCTTGAGGGGCACATACGATCCGTCGTAGTGGGTCTCCGCCATGGACGGGTCGAAGAAGAACGTCAGGAACGTACCCGAAAGCAGCAGGATTACGAACGAGTAGAGAGCAACCTCGCCGAACATGAAGGACCAGTGGTCGGGGAAGACTTTTCGGCCGAACTCCCGAAGGATTCCGGAACCGCCAACTCGGGAATCGACGAAGTCGGTAACCCGGCCTGCCTTGGTTTTGGCGACGAAAGCGGGCTCAGCTGTTGTTGCTGCGCTCATGCATATCACGCTCCCAGTAACTCGGTCCTACAGGTTCATGGAAGTCGCTGGTGGCGACGAGGTAGCCTTCGTCATCAACTGCGATGGGCAGCTGGGGGAGAGGGCGGCTGGCCGGTCCGAAGATCACCTTGCACTCTTGAGTGAGGTCAAAGGTGGACTGGTGGCACGGGCACAGCAGGTGGTGCGTCTGCTGCTCGTAAAGAGCAACGGGGCAGCCAACGTGGGTGCAGATCTTGGAGTACGCAACGATGCCGTTGTATCCCCAGTTCTCGCGGCCTTCAGAGGGATGCAGCGATGCCGGGTCCAGGCGCATGAGCAGCACAACGGCCTTGGCCTTCTCGTTGAGCTTGCCCTCGTGGAGTTCGTTCAGGCCTTCGGGAATGACGTGGAAGGCCGAACCGATGGTGACGTCCGCCGCCTTGATCGGCGTGCCGTCGGGGTCGCGGGCCAGGCGCTTGAGCTTGCCGTCCTGCGGTGCCCACATGGTGTGGGCAAGCTTGTTATCGGGCCGGGGGCCCAGATCGCCGAATATTGCCACTGCGGGCAGCGGAGCGAGGGCCACGGCGCCGAGGAGGGTGTTGCGGATCAGGGGGCGGCGCTTGATGCCGGTCTCTTCCACAATGTCGTCAACGATGCGGACTGCAGCCTGGCGGTCCTCTTCGTAGCGGATAGCGTGGCGCTCTTCCGATACTTCGTGGTCCGGCATCAGGGCCTTGGCCCAGTGGACGATGCCGGTACCGATACCGAGCATGGCGAATGCCGTGCCGACACCAAGGAGCGCATTCTGCAACCGGATGGTTGCGATGTTGGAATCCTCGCCAAGGTCGATGGCGAAGTACGCCACCAGGAAGATCAGGGTTCCAACGACAGAGATGCCAAATAGTAAGGCGACCTGCCGTTCTGCCCGCTTTGCGGCCTTCGGATCCGTGTCAGCCAGGCGCAAACGATGCGGGGGAATTCCAGGATCCTGGAACTTCTCCACCTCATTCTGACCAGCCGTAGCTACGGTGCCCGAGTGGTTCGGACTGCCGTCACTATGGTTGCCCATAATTCGCCTCATCCTTCTCTCGTCCCGGCGGCTGCCGGGTTAGTTTCTAATATCAACCTGCTGGACTTTGCAGCAGAAAGTTTGGTGCGGGGACCGCGTCAGGATGTGCGGGACGTCAGCCAGATGGTGAAGGCAATGATGACGCCCAGGCCTGCAACCCAAACGAAGAGGCCTTCAGCAACAGGACCCAGCGAGCCGAGGTCGGCTCCGCCCGGGGAACCGGTGCTTTCGATCTGCTTCAGGAACGTGATGATGTCCTTCTTGCCTTCAGGGGTGATGTTCGAGTCACTGAAGACCGGCATGTTCTGCGGACCGGTCGCCATTGCTTCGTAGATGTGCTTACCCGAAACATCGGCGAGGGCCGGTGCGAACTTGCCACGGGTCAGGGCACCACCGGCAGCGGCGGCGTTGTGGCACATGGCGCAGTTGGTGCGGAACAGCTCACCGCCGGCGGCTGCGTCACCGCCGCCGTTCACCAGGTCCTCTTCAGGAACTGCAGGGCCGGCGCCCAGGGAAGCGACATAGGCTGAAAGCTGGTGGGTTTGCTCGTCGTTGAACTGGGCGGGCTTCTTGAGGGCCTGCGGTCCGTTCATCTGCATCGGCATGCGGCCGGTGCCCACCTGGAAGTCAACAGCAGCGGCGCCAACGCCCACCAGTGAAGGGCCGTCAGCGGTGCCGCTGGCACCCATGCCGTGGCACGTGGCGCAGTTCGCCGCGAAGAGCTTGCCGCCTTCTTCAGTGTCGTTGGCACTGTAGGTGGTGGTGGAAGCCTTGGCCTCGTTGACGGTGGTTGCCACAGCGTACAGCCCACCCGTAAGGAGTAGCCCCATCAGGAGCAGCGCTATTGCTGCCAGTGGGTGACGCCGCTTTTGTGAGAGTGCCTTCACGTGGTGGTTCCTTTATTCGTTCCTGCGACGGCTTGTGGAGCCGCGACCTGAAATTCTGCCTCGTGTAGAAAAAGTTTCAAAACTGGTTACTTGAGTACGTAGATGACCAAGAAGAGGCCGATCCACACGACGTCAACGAAGTGCCAGTAGTAAGAGGTGACAATCGCCGAGGTGGCTTCGAAGTGACCGAACTTCTTCGCGGCGAACGACCGGCCCATGATGAGCAGGAAGGCAACGAGGCCGCCGATGACGTGCAGGCCGTGGAAGCCAGTGGTCATGTAGAAAGCGGAGCCGTAGGCGTTGGAGGAAAGCGAGACGTGCTCGGAAACCAGCATCGCGTACTCGGTGGTCTGGCCCGCGACGAAAAACGCACCCATGATGAACGTCAGGGTGAACCATTCGTTCATGCCCCAACGGGAGAACGAGAACACCCCTCCGGTGCGGCGCGGCTGGAGCCGTTCGGCGGCGAAGACGCCCATCTGGCAAGTAAAGGAACTTGCCACGAGGACGATGGTGTTAACGAGCGCAAAGGGGAAGTTGAGCTTGGCTGTCTCGTCCGCCCACATCTGAGCACTCGTGGAGCGCAGTGTGAAGTACATGGCGAAGAGACCGGCGAAGAACATCAACTCGCTGGACAGCCACACAACGGTTCCGACAGAAACCATATTGGGGCGGTTCAGCGTGGGGTGCGCCGGGGTACTGGGGGCATGGGTCGCAGATGTCACATAGACATTATGTCTGTAAAAGTCCGTGCTGCCCAACGCAAACCGCCTTTTCGGAGGACTTTTTCTACAAAGACGCGAAATCGCGCGGAAAAGTTCCCGCACCGGTTCATATTGGTCAGCCGCCGCCATCCCTCGATAGCATCAGCAGGTGACTTCACAGGCTTCCCCAGCGTCCGGCAACACCTGGCCCCGACTGATCTCAGCACTGATCAGCGGGCGTGACCTCACCGCGGACAACACGTCCTGGGCCATGGACACCATCATGTCCGGAGAAGCCACTCCTGCGCAGATCGCCGGCTTCCTCGTCGCACTCAGTGGCAAGGGGGAGACGGTCGAGGAGCTGTCTGGCCTGGTGGACGCCATGCTCGCACACGCCAAACCCATCACCATCTCAGGGGAGAAACTCGACATCGTCGGTACCGGCGGTGACCAGCTGAACACCGTCAACATCTCCACGATGGCGGCGCTGGTCGCGGCCGGCGCCGGTGCCCGGGTGGTGAAGCACGGCAACCGGGCCGCGTCGTCGTCGTCCGGCTCTGCCGACGTGCTGGAGGCACTCGGCGTGCGGCTGGACCTGTCCATCGACCGCGTCGCCAGGAACGCAGAAGAGGCGGGAATCACCTTTTGCTTTGCCCAGGTATTCCATCCCTCGTTCCGCCATACCGCCGTGCCGAGGAAAGAACTCGCGATCCCCACTGCCTTCAACTTCCTCGGCCCGCTGACCAACCCGGCCAAGGTCCAGGCATCAGCCGTCGGCGTCGCAAACGCCCGGATGGCGCCCCTGGTGGCCGGTGTCCTGGCACGGCGGGGGAGCAGGGGCCTGGTGTTCCGCGGTAACGACGGCCTTGATGAGCTCACCACCACCGGCCCTTCCACGGTGTGGGAGATCCGTAACGGCAGCGTCGATGCATTGGAATTCTCGCCCCGGGACCTCGGCATCAGCCCGGCTACCGTGGAAGAGCTCCGTGGCGGCGACGCGAAGGCGAACGCGGTGGTTGTCCGCGAAGTCCTGGCGGGCAAGGAGGGCCCGGCGCGGGACGCAGTCCTGCTTAATGCTGCCGCCGGCCTGGTGGCCTTCGATCTTTCAGCCGAGGGAACATTCCTGGACAGGATGCGCGGTGCCTACGCCCGGGCGGCTGCGTCCATTGAAAGCGGATCCGCGGCGGCAGTGCTTGATAAGTGGGTCTCACTCACTGCCTCGTAGGGGCAGTTGCCTCGCCTACTGTTCAAACCCCAACGAAAAAGCCGCGTCAAGGTCATGCTGGGAGTAGGCCCGGAAGGCTATGTGGGTGGTGGTGTGGACCACTGCCGGGACTTTCGAAAGCCGGTCGGCAATGACGTCCGCAAGATCCTCATGCCGGGAAACCCTGGCGACGGCGATCAGGTCCCACTCGCCGGTGACGGAGTACACCTCGCTGATGCCTTCGATCGCTGAGATCTCCTCGGCCGTCTCGGGAATGCGGGAAGCGTCCGTTTTGATCAGGACGAATGCGGTGATCACGTTGAAACCCTCCGGATCTGTTGCGCCGCGGCGTTGACCGGCGCGTTTCTTGGTCCTGCCAGCCTATTACATCAGTGCCCGCCCCGGCCGGACCCAACGCGTTGGGCCGGGGGAGCGCCGGTGCTCAGCTGCGGCGGCGCCGGATGATGCGGTACAGCGCCCGGTACCCCATGAGGAGCACGCCAAGGCTGAGGAGTGCGACGACGACGAAAGGCACCACGACGGTCTGCCCAGTGAGGGCCCTGAGCAACATGCCGCCGATGAGGCTGCCCAGCCATGCTCCGGTGCCGGCCCGGCGCAGTGACATGGGGGCGCGCCATGCGCGGGTTGCGAGCCAGCCTGCGGCCGCCCCGGCGAGGAAGGGCCACGCCGTGAGGAAGACGCCGGTGATGATCCCGTCCCGGGCGTGTGCGTCGCGGCCTATCGCCGCGAACACCAGGATCAGGACGAAGTCCGCCACGGCGGCGGCAACGACCAAGCCGCGGGGGCCGGGGGCAGGCCCGGATGTTGAAAGACTCATGGTTTCGAGCCTATCTGTCCGCCGCGAGGCTGCCCGCATCGGCAACTGCCGCGGAAGCAGGCTCAGAGGCGGTGGACCAGCCAGCCAGGTTCCCACCGGACGTAGTACGGGCCGTTGCCGTCCTGTTCAACAAGGATGTGCGTGACCGTGTAGGCGATGGCAGAGCCAAACGCGGCCCGCACTTTCACCGGCGCCGGCCGGAGCATCAGCACAGGCCTTCCCGGTGCGTGCGTCAGCGCTTCTTCCCGCAGTGCACTCCGCGTCCGGCGGCCGGGGGACTGGGGGAGTACAAACGGTGGTGTGTTCTGGTCTTCGAGATACGGGGACTGCGGCATCGGACGTCCTGGCGCTAAGAAGTTGCACCGGCACCATTTTCATAGGCGCAGGCGGCTTTTGGAGACGCCGCCACCAGGCTCTGCCGGCAGGCTGGTCCGGATTGAGGGCGCCTTAGGGGAACGACGATATTCGCACCGGAAGCCGTTTGGCATCCGTAGGCAGTACCCGACTTGCCGGCCGCGGGCTACCTGTCCGAAGGCGGTCTCGGGGAGGTTTGGCTGGATGAAGTAGATTCTGTTCTACGCCTGCCCGCTGGACGATTGACTGCGTTGGAGGAACCGTGAACAAGCCGCTCTGGATTTGCTGCCTGCTCGGCGCTGCATTGGGCATCGCCATCGGGCTGGCATTCTTTGACAGCCCCTTCCTGGGCTTCGCGCTTGGACTCGGCCTGGGGGCGGTGGTCGGGGCCGGCATAGGCGTCCGGCGCTAGACTGGAACGGTCATGAACGGCGCGCGCCCCCGTCACACCATATGGCTGGCAGCCTTGGCCAGCCTGCTTGTGGCATGCACCCCGGTCAACGGCACTGATACATCTGGCGGCGGCGCTTCGCCCCTGGCGACCGTACAACCGGCGGCCGGGACTGCTGAGCAGGCCTCACAGCCCAGTGCTTCCACCACAGCACCGGCGCCCCTCGCTGCTGTCACTCCGCCGCCTGAGCCCGGCGCCTATGCCATCAATCTGTACCGGGATGGTGACTTCGTGCCGCAGTACACCTTCGACTGGTGCGTTGCGGCGAGCATCCAGATGGCCCACAACCTGATCGACGACACAGGTGGGGGAACATGGTCGGACAGTGCGCAGCAGGGGGAGTTGTGGGAACTGGCCCGCGCACGGTCATCCGATTCCTTCAACGGTGCCAACCCATACGGCTGGGCGCAGGTGCTCACCGCTTCCGGGATGGGTCCCTACAGCGTGGTCAGCATCGCCGACTACGGGGCCGCCCTGCAGGCGGCGGCGCGTGCGATCGCCGAAACGGGCCAGCCGGTGGGCCTGGTGATGTGGAGCGGCCGGCATGCATGGGTGATGAGCGGTTTTGAGTCGATGGGCGATCCTGCGAAATTCCAGGACTTCCGTGTTACCGGAGTCAATGTCCTGGACCCGCTCTATCCCTACGGCAGCCAACAATGGGGGCCGTCACCGGCACCCAACAGCCTGCTGACGCCTGAGGAACTCGCCACCCAGTTTGTTGTCAGGGAACCCCGGCGATGGAGTTCGCAGCTGCCCGCCGGATACCTCCTGGTGCTTCCACAGGCCGCCGCCTGATGGGCCTGCCTAAAGGCCTCGCACACAGGGTAAGGGGAGCGGGTGACCGCCCCTTCCAGCGCGGCTGATTACAGTTACTTTACATAATGTAGATTATCGGCGTTTGAGTGGGACGAGTAGAAGTAGATGAGAGAACCCGTCCCACGTTGCTTTTGGGTGTTCATACAGGTCAAACGGTTGCAGTGAGAGTTCGAAGCCGAGTGGCATGAACCGGTGGCTGTACGTGGCGGCGCGGGCTAGCAACGTAATCTCTCATTAAATGAGAGATTTTTGCGTACAGTTTGGTGAGTGAGCATCGAACCTGGGCGGATTCCTGCCTTTCTGACCAACGTGAATGTCGGGCTGCTGCGGGCCGAGGATCGCGTTTTCGAGGCGATGCTGGATGGCTGGCGTGCGCAGATGCTGGCACGCGGCCTGTCGACGTCTTACATCAAGAGCTCGTGCGGGACGGTCCAACTGTTCCAGGAGCACGCCAACGAGTATCCGTGGACGTGGTCGGCGCATCACGTGGACGAGTTCCTGGCGGACCGGCGCAGTTCTGATAAAGGACTCGCGTTGACAACCCTAAGGGCTAATTCCGGAGCCATCAGGGCATTCTGCTCCTACCTGACGGACGGACGCTACGGCTGGGCGTCATTCTGCGAACGGGTCTTCGCCGACATACCGGTGCAGGTGGTCTTCGAGTGGAACTCTCCCCGGCATACGACGGACGATGCCGTGCCGGCACGCCGCCGGGCGTTCACACGGACCGAACTGCAGTCGTTCTTTGACGCCGCCGACGACCTGGTCGACACCGAGTTCGCCAAGGGTTCAAAGCGCTGGCTGCCGGCACTGAGGGACTCGACGGCGTTCAAGGTCGCCTATGCCTACGGGCTGCGCCGGCGTGAACTGGTGATGCTTGAGTACGTCGATTTCGGCCCCAACCCGCACGTTGAACAGTTCGGCCGCTTCGGAGCGCTGCAGGTGCGCTGGGCAAAGGGCACCAAGGGTTCAGGGCCCCGCCGCCGGACCGTGCTCACCGTCCCGGAATTCGACTGGGTGGTGGGGCTCCTTGAGTACTGGCTCTCCTCTGACGGCCGCAAAAGATTCCCTACCGCTGACCGGTCCGCCAGCCTGTGGCCATCGGAGCGCTCCGGCTCGACTGTTCACCGCAACTTCGACCGTTCGTTCCAGCGGGTGCGGCAAATCGCCGGGCTCCCGGAAGAACTGACCCTGCACACGCTGAGGCACTCGTACGTGACGCATCTGATCGAGGCCGGCTACGACCCCCTGTTTATCCAGCAGCAGGTCGGGCACAGCTACTCCTCCACCACGGCCCTCTATACTTCCGTGTCGGCGGACTTCAAACAGAAGACCATCCAGAAAATGATCGCTCAGCGGCTACGCAAGGGCGACGGCGAGGGGAACAGCCATGGCTGAACAGCGACGGATCGGCTACCGCTGGAACCTCCGGCAGCTGATGGCCCAACGAAACCTCTGGAAGACCACCGAGCTGCTTCCCCTGCTCAAAGCCCGGGGCATCAACCTCTCCAACGCCCAGGTCCACCGTCTGGTCACCGGAACACCCGAACGCATTCCCGCCCAGACCTTCGCAGCACTCTGCGACATCCTCGAATGCA
Source organism: Pseudarthrobacter equi (assembly GCF_900105535.1). Lineage (NCBI taxonomy): Bacteria > Bacillati > Actinomycetota > Actinomycetes > Micrococcales > Micrococcaceae > Pseudarthrobacter > Pseudarthrobacter equi. The sequence goes on along the minus strand of NZ_LT629779.1, from coordinate 2,558,791 downwards.
CGCCCAACGACCTTTTTGAACCCTACGTGCAGATGCGCGCCGCCAAGACTGCCAACGCCCCAAAACGGCCAGAAGACCTGGGCATCACACCCGGGGCGCCGATCGCCCGACGGATCCGGGTACTGCCACCGGACGAAGATGACTAGGCCCCGCAAAGCCAGCGATCCCAAAAAATGCCCGGAAGCCTGCGCCCGCTGCGCCGAACACCACAAAATCGCGGTCCGTTGGCCCGACGGCGGAATCTGCGGCTACTGCTACCAGCAAGCCAAAAGAACCCGCGGCACCTGCGCCTGCGGCCACGAAGGGGTACTGCCTGGCCGCGTCGACACCCGGCCGGCATGCCGGAAATGCTCCGGCGTCCGCCTCAACATCGACTGCGCCGGATGCGGCAAAGAAGACGAACTCCACTCAGGCAACCGATGCTGGTCATGCATCCTTGCCATGACCGTTGACCGGATCCTCAACCCGCCGGAAAACCAGCCGCCCTCCGGCCGAACTCCAGGCAGTCGCCACCGCTCTGAAGTCCATGAAACGCGCTAACAGCGGCCTCACCTGGATCCAGCAGCCACACGTCGCCGAGTTCCTCCAACAACTCGCTGCCGAACCTGTGATCACCCACGCCCGCCTCGACGAACTACCGGCATCGCGCACCCGCGAATACGTCCGCGGCCTACTGGTCGAACACAACGCGCTGCCGCGCCGCGATGAACTCAGCACTAGGTTCAGCGACTGGGCCGAGCAGGCCCTCGACCGGATCACCAACCCGCGCCACCGCGACATCACCCGTCGCTATATCCGCTGGCACCACCAGCGCCGCATGAACCAGATGGACGCAGTCACCCGAGGAACGTTCCTGCGGGCCAAACAGGCAGTCACCGTCGCTATCGAACTGCTGAACTGGCTCACCGATCAAGGCGCCGAACTCGCGCAATTGAACCAGGCGCACCTGGACCGATGGCAGGCAGAAGGCCCCACGACACGAGGCATCGCTTCACGCTTTCTTGACTGGGCAATCAAGACCAACCTCATCGACCCGTCCCTGAAACTGCAGCCTCACCGCCGCGGCACCAGCCCGCGGCTCGACGCCGCCGCCCAGACCGAACTCGTTACCAATCTCAGCCACACGACCGACATGAACCCTCGACACCGCGCCGCAGCCATCCTCATCCTGGTCTTCGGCCAACAAGTCTCAGACATCGTCCAACTAACCTGGGACAACGTCACCGTGACAGAGGAACTCGTCACCATCACGCTCGGAACCGTCGAAATCGCACTTACGCCACCGCTCGATGAACCCTGGCGAGAACTCGCAGCCACCCCAACCCACCATCAGACAGCAGCGCACCCCAACAGCAACTGGGTATTCCGAGGAGGCTTACCCGGCCAGCACCTCCAGGCCTCAACCCTCACGGAGCAGCTCAGCGCTTCGTTCAGCAGCAGGGCGGCCAGACTAGGAACCCTCCACGAACTCACCAAACTCGCCCCAGTGGCCATCATCGCCGAAGCCCTCGGCTACTCCCCGACCACGATAGATCGCCACGCCCTCGCCTCATCAGCAAACTATGCGCAATACATCTCGACGCTTCACCGATGACCCCATCTATTGCAGGACCACCGTCAACACGACGAACAACAGGCTTACACCCACCAATGCAAAAATGAGGCCAAGTCCTTTGCCTGAGAGGGAGTAGCTGGTGTCATGCGCCCACTTTTTCCAGCTCGAGAAGAGAACGAAAAGGATCCCCGCCAGACAAGCCATCGCGCCAGCAAGTGTCACCAAAGACAGAGGTCGCATATGCCCGGCTAGGGTGACGGCGACAAAACTGACGGCAATGACCCCCCAACACACGAAGATCAGCACTTCCATGACCTTTGCAACCCGGGCACGGGCGAATTTTGGGGAATCCGCAGGTCTACTCATTGCCCGAGCCTAAGCGATTTCGAGCTGATTAGAACAGCAACTCGTCCCACATCAACACGTCCCGCTGCCAGTCCACTAACCTGCTTGGAGAGGGGCAGGAGCGGCGATTCCGCAGGTCAGACCGCTGAGCCATTGTCTTTGCGGATGGGCTCGTTAAGAATGGGTCAATGACGGTCTACGTGCGTTCACTTGAAACTGCAGTTCCGGCAACAAAGCTGATCCAGGCGGAGGCGCGTGACGTTTTCGCAGCGCAACCGGGACTCAGCAGGCTCGGTTCACGGCTGGTGAGCACTTGTTTCGATTCCGCTGCCATTGAGACCAGGTTCACGGCCGTTGACGAGCTCACCAACGCATTCCGCTCTGAAGATCCACAGTTCTATGACCCGGACTCGGGGCTTCTCCTGAATCCCAGCACGAAGGTCCGCAACGACATCTTCGCCCGGGAAGCCACCAAGTTGTTTGTGCAGGCGTCCGCTGCCGCAGTCAAAGCCTGCCCGGATCTCGATTTACTTGACATAACTCACCTGGTGACTGTCTCCTGCACCGGCTTTTTCAACCCCGGGCCTGACTACAAGATCGTCCGTGAGCTGGGCCTCGACCCGTCGGTGCAGCGCTACCACCTCGGCTTCATGGGCTGTTACGCGGCCTTCCCGGCCCTCCGCGCGGCCAAACTGTTCTGCGAAGCCGACCCAAACGCCGTCGTCCTCGTGGTCTGTGCTGAACTGTGCTCCCTGCACGTCCGGACGTCCAATGACCCGGACACCATCATGGGATCGGCGCTGTTTGCCGACGGAGCCGCGGCCGCCATCGTCACGGCCAACCCGGCGGCGGAAGAAACCGCCCTGCTGCAGCTCGACCACTTCGAAACGGTGCTGACGCCGGTTGGCGAGGACTCCATGGCCTGGAACATCGGCGACCACGGCTTCGAAATGGTGCTGGGCAACTACGTCCCGCACATCATCGACGATCACATCGTGGGCGCCCTGCAGCCGCTGCTGGCCCGCGAGCCCCACCTCGAAGCACTCCCCTACACCGGCATCAGGCACTGGGCCATCCACCCGGGCGGCCGCAGCATCCTTGACAAGGTCCAGACCCGGTTGGGCCTCACCGACGAGCAGCTGGTCCCCGCCCGTGAAGTCCTGCGCAACTACGGGAACATGAGCAGCGCCACGGTGCTGTTTGTCCTCCGGCACATCCTCGAACAGGACAGCCAGCCGGGAGACGAACGGATCTGTTCGATGGCGTTCGGCCCCGGCCTGACGGTGGAAACAGCGCTCCTGACCAAGCTGCGGCAGGCGCCGGGGGCGGAAAACACCGCAGAGGCGGGGCAGGATCAGCTGCTGCAGGAAATCCCGGTGGCCTGACCCGGTGCGCATCTGGCCCGAGCGTGCGACAGGCGAGCTGGAACAAATGGACCTGCCGGACTGTGATGCGCGGAAGCTGGAGAACACCTACCGCCAGTTCGGCCATATCAACAGGATCGTGTCCGGGTGGAGGCAGCTGTACGTCAACGAACTGCGTCCTGTCCTGTCAGCAGCACCGGCCAGCATCCTTGACATCGGCTCCGGCGGCGGAGATCTCGCCGTCATGCTTGCCCGCTGGGCAGCCAAGGACGGGCTGGCTGTCCGGATCACCGGCGTCGACCCCGATCCGCGCGCGGCTGCCTTCGCCCTCAACCGGCCGCCGACCCGTGGCGTGGACTTCCGGCAGGCGCACAGTGCCGAGCTGGTTGGCGAAGGTGCCGCGTTCGACGTCGTTATTTCCAACCATGTCCTGCACCACCTCGGAACGGAAGAATTCAACAACCTGCTGGCCCACTCGGATGTGCTTGCCCGGAAGAAGGCCCTGCACAACGACCTGCGCCGCAGCCCCCTGGCTTTCGCCCTTTTCGGCGTCGCCACGCTCCCGCTCCAGAACTCTTTCATCCGGGAGGACGGGCTGACCTCGATCCGGCGCAGCTACACGGCAGCGGAGCTGTCCGCACTCACTCCCCCGGGCTGGACCGTGGAACCCGGGGCAGCCTTCCACCAGGTACTGGCACTGCGCAAGGACGGCCATGAACGCTGATGTGGTCATCGTCGGGGGCGGACCGGTGGGCCTGTACCTCGCCGCCGTCCTCCTTCGGCAAGGCGTTTCCGTCCGCGTCCTGGAGCGGAGGATCGCGAGGAACCATCATTCCCGGGCCATTGGCATCCATCCGCCGGCTCTCGCCGCCTTGGACCAGCTGGGCATCGCCCGCCGGATGGTGGCGGAAGGCGTCCCCATCCGTTCCGGGCTGGCAGTCAGCCGTGGCCGGACCGTGGGCCACATGCCGTTCGCCGGAGTATCGGAAGCATTCCCGTTCGTCCTTTCGCTGCCCCAGTACCGGACCGAGCAGCTGCTGGAAGAGCAGGTGCGCGCCCTGGACAGCGGCGCGCTCGTGAGCGGGATGGAGGTACTTGAAGTAGCGCACGACGGCGGCAGCGCCAGTGTGTCGGCAAGGCCCGCCGGGGGTGCCGCGCAAGGGAGCAGTACGTTCCGGGCGTCGATAGTGATCGGCGCGGACGGTCCACGGTCCGGGATCAGGGACCTGATCGGCGTCCCGGTCCAGCGGAAAACCTACCCGGACCACTATGTGATGGGTGACTTCGCGGACCACCCGGAATTTGGTGACCGGGCCGTGCTCTTCCTTGAGAGCAGCGGCATCGTAGAGTCGTTTCCGCTGCCGGGCGCCGTCCGCCGCTGGGTGGTCCGGCTGGGAAAACCAGTCGGCGGCGCAACACCGGAGGCACTGGCCCGGCTCGTGGCGGACCGCACCGAAATTCACCCGGAGGCCGCCACCAACACCATGCTCAGCGCCTTCAGCGTCAGATCATCGATCGCCCGCAGGACTGTGTCCGGACGCGTGATCCTGGTGGGCGACGCCGCCCACGAAATCAGCCCCATCGGCGGCCAGGGAATGAACCTGGGCTGGCTCGACGCCCAGGCACTGGCCCCGCTGATCGTCCAGACAGTCACCGGCAGGCATACCCCGGAGGACTTCCGCGACTACGAGCGCGGCCGCTACCAGGCGGCCCTGCGGGCGCGGCGCCAAGCTGAAATCAATATGCTGCTGGGCCGGCCGCTGCCTGCCCCGGTCCTGGCATTGCGGAACTCCGTGATCGGCGCGGCCGCGGCGTCCCCTGTAGTCAATCAATGGGTTGCCGGGCGGTTCACCATGCAGCAGGAGTTCGACGCAAGCGTTGTCAGCGGAAGTAGCAGTCGTAGCTGTCCTGGCTGACGATCAGACCGTCACGGACTTCGAAGACCGACGAGGTCCGCGCCCGGATAGTCTCACCGCGGTCCCAGTAGCGGATGTCCATCAGCACGGTTGCGGACCAGTCAGCCTCGACAGCCACGCGTCCGCCTTCGCTGGTTGTCCTCCTGATGGTGAACTCCTGGTTGGCCACCACCTCCGAACTTTGGTCGGCGCCTGCCAACACGTCCGCGAGGGTGCGGGTGGAGCCCTCGGGCGCCAGCAGATGGGGTGCCTCCACGAGCGTGAAAGTATCAGCCAGGTAGGGCCTGATCTCGGCCGCTCCCCCGCCGGCTTCCAGGATCCGGATGAACTCGAGGACGCGGTCCACCGGTCTGGGGCCCGCCGTGGTTTCGTCCGGCGTGGTGGGTTCAACAGGCACAGCAGGTGCGGCAGGCACAGGGGTTTCGTCAGCCATGGAATAGACCTTAGCGGAGGACCGGAGTCTCTTGGACCGGCCGTTAGGCTTTCACCATGACCCTCTCGGCACCACCCACGGCCCTCACCGCAGAGCAGATCCGCGAGACTGTGGAGCGCATCCTGTCCGCCGGAACCCTGCCGCCGATCGTGCAGGCAGGCCACCCGGCGCTGCGGCAGAAGGCTGCTCCCTTCGACGGCCAAATAAGTCCCGACCAGCTGGCGCGGCTTATAGAGCTCATGCGGCAGGTCATGCATGAGGCTCCCGGTGTGGGGCTTGCAGCGCCGCAGCTCGGCATTCCCCTGCAGCTGGCCGTCCTGGAGGACCAGTACCACGTGGACCACGAGGCAGCGGCCCTCCGCAAACGCGCGCCGCTCGAATTCCTGGCCATCCTGAACCCCGCCTACACCCCAGCAGGCCCTGACCGTGCCGCCTTCTACGAAGGCTGCCTTTCCCTCAACGGCCTGCAGGCGGTGGTTTCACGCCCGCAGGCCGTGCTGCTGGACTACGTCAGGCCCGACGGCGGCGCGGAGCAGCGTGAGTTCTCCGGCTGGCAGGCACGTATCGTCCAGCATGAGACGGATCACCTGAACGGCATCCTCTACGTGGACCGGGCGCAGCTCCGATCGTTGAGCAGCAACGCGGAGTACGCTGCCCACTGGGCTGAGCCGGGGATCGGCAAGGCAAGCGAGGGCCTGGGCTTCAATGACGGCCCTGCGGGAATCAGTGTGCCCTAGCCGCTTAAGATAGTGGCCATGCCCCTTCCCAGTGACCTGCCGCTGTTGTGCCCCCTCTGTTTGAAGCCGTTGGCGGCGGCCGATACCCGACCCGCCGGACCTGCCCGAATGGCATGCGGTTCCGGACACAGCTTCGACGCGGCGCGGCAGGGCTACTTCAACATGCTGGTGGGCAAGGGCACTTCATTCGAAGCGGACACGGCTGCGATGGCCGACGCCCGTTCCACCTTCCTTGGCGCGGGACACTACGCAACGCTGGCACGCGAGGTGGCAGCCGCCGTCGTACCTTGCCTTTCCCGCGAACATGCAGCCGTCCTGGATTCCGGGACCGGCACCGGCCACTATTTGAGGGCCGTGCTGGACGCTGCCGCGGAGCAGGGCCGGACGGTGAACGCTGTGGGGCTCGATATCTCGAAGTTTGCCCTTCGGCGGGCGGCGCGGCTCAACCCGGAGGCGGTCAACCTCGTCTGGGACGTGTGGAAGCGCATCCCCCTGGCCGATGGGTCGGTGGATGCGGTGACGGTCATTTTCGCCCCAAGGAACCCCCCGGAGTTCGCCCGCGTCCTCCGGCCGCACGGCCGCCTGATCGTTGTCACGCCAAGGGCCGGGCACCTGTCCACCCTTGCCGCGCTGACCGGCATGCTGGGGATCGAGGAAGGCAAGGACTCCCGCCTGGCCGCGGCCATGGCGGAGCACTTCGACGCAGAGTCCGGTACCGACGTCGATATCCCGCTGTCCCTCACCCGCCGGGAAGCCGCCGACCTGGCCTTCATGGGACCCGCCGGGCACCACCAGGGCCGGGACGCCATCGCAGACCGCTTGGACAGCAGCCCCGAGCCCCTGGCAGCCGACGCGAAGTTCAAGGTGCTGGTGTACCGGCCAAAGAGCCGCCTGTAACGACTTGGCCACTATCCCCGGTCTTCCGCTCCCGGCCCGCACCCCGCCTGTGGTGCCCGACTAGGATGGAAGTCACAGTTACTCAAAGGTCCGCGTCAGGACCTTGTAACGAAGGGGGAACACAGTGTTCGAGTGGTTGGGTGAAAACTGGTGGGCCGTGTGGCTGACCGCATTCCTGGCGTTCGCGGTGGTCGAAATGATCACCCTCGACCTGTTCTTCATCATGCTGGGCGGCGGTGCGCTGGCCGCCCTGGTGTCCGATTTCGCCGGTGCAGACCCCTGGCTGCAGATCGTCATCTTCTGCGTTGTCTCCTTGCTCATGGTCGCCTTCGTCCGGCCCGTGGCCCTGTCCCACCTGAAGAAGGGCCCCGCCGAGCAGCGGACGAATGTGGACCGCCTCATCGGCGAGCATGCCGTAGTCATGGAGGCAGTGACCTCGGATGGCGGCCTGGTGAAGATCGGCGGCGACATCTGGAGCGCACGCTCCGCGGCCGGCATCCTGTCGGCCGGCCAGATGGTGGTCGTCGCAGCCATCGATGGCGCCACCGCCGTTGTTTCGGCGCAGCCTCCGGCCGAAGACCGTACCTGACACAGCTTTATCAATTGGGGAAGAAGGAAATGTATGGATAACGCAGGCAGTACCGCCTTGGCCGTCGTGCTGGTAGTACTTATCATCTTTGTGATCATCGTCCTGGTGCGGTCGGTACGCATCGTGCCGCAGGCCCGGGCGGGAGTCGTGGAGCGCCTGGGCAAGTACCAGCGGACGCTCAACCCGGGGCTTACCATCCTGATTCCGTTCGTGGACCGCCTCCTCCCCCTGCTGGACCTCCGCGAACAGGTGGTCTCGTTCCCACCCCAGCCGGTCATCACCGAGGACAACCTCGTGGTCAGCATCGACACCGTGGTCTACTTCCAGGTCACCGATGCGCGGGCTGCCACGTACGAGATCGCCAACTACATCCAGGCCGTGGAACAGCTCACCACCACCACCCTGCGTAACGTCGTGGGTGGACTCAACCTGGAGGAGGCGCTGACCTCCCGCGACCAGATCAACGGACAGCTCCGTGGCGTGCTGGACGAAGCCACCGGCCGTTGGGGCATCAGGGTTTCCCGGGTGGAGCTCAAGGCCATTGACCCGCCGCACTCCATCCAGGACTCCATGGAAAAGCAGATGCGCGCCGAGCGCGACCGCCGGGCCGCCATCCTCACGGCTGAAGGCACCAAGCAGTCAGCCATCCTGACCGCTGAAGGTCAGCGGCAGGCCGCCATCCTGAAAGCGGAAGGTGACGCCAAGGCCGCCATCCTCAGGGCGGATGGCGAGTCCCAGGCCATTCAGAAGGTCTTCGACGCAATCCATAAGGGCAACCCGGACCAGAAACTTCTGGCTTACCAGTACCTGCAGACCCTGCCGAAGCTGGCAGAAGGTTCGTCCAACAAGTTGTGGATCATCCCCAGTGAAGTTGGCGAGGCGCTCAAGGGCATCGGCAGCGCTTTGGGCGGAACCAACCCGGACCCCGCAGCAGCGGGCGGCCTGTTCGATCAAACAGCGGCCAAGACGCCTGAATCCTGATCTGATCAGGGGCGTCAGAGCCTGATCAACAAGGGGAGGAACTTTCACGGGTTCCTCCCCTTGTTTTGGTCCCCCGTGTCTGAAACCCGTATAATGGGGTATTTGTCCGGCAGGTATTGTTCCGCTGGAACAACAAAGCTTCGGAATGCGTTGAATCTTATGATGCAGCACAGAGCAAACAGTAGTCCGGCGGCGTTTCGACGCTGCCGGCTGGCGCGGGTTTTCATTCCGCGAACCGACCAGAGGGAGAAATCATGAGCGATCGCAGCCTGCGGGGTATGCGCCTTGGCGCGCAGAGCATGGAGACAGAGTCAGGCGTCGAGCCGGCTCCGCGCCAGCGTGTCGAATACCGTTGCGAGGACGGCGAGCAGGTCTTCGTCACTTTCTCCTCCGAGGCAGAGATCCCGCCGGTGTGGGTTTCCAAGACCGGTAAGGAAGCGCTGCTGGTCGACGGCGAACGCCCCGATACCAGCAATGACAAAGCAGTGCGCACCCACTGGGACATGCTCCTGGAACGCCGCTCCCTGCCAGAGCTGGAACAGATCCTGGAAGACCGGCTGACCATCCTGCGCGAACGCCGCGGAGAGCGCCGCTCGGCCTAGGCTCCACCAGCCACCACGTAAAGGAACTGCCCCGGCACATGTGCCGGGGCAGTTCCTTTTTTTGCTTCAGGGAGCCGAAAGCTACCGCTTCGCGCCGGCCTTGCGGGTGAGGGTGTTCCAGCGGGCGGCCAGGCCCCATTTGGTGACGTTGATCATGGCCTCGACAACGATGTTGCCGCTCATCTTCGAAGCGCCCAGTTCACGTTCCACGAACGTGATGGGGCGTTCCTCGATGCGCAGGCCCATCCGCGCCACACGCCAGGCCAGGTCCACCTGGAAGCCGTAGCCCACGGAATCCACCTGGTCCAGGTTGAGCTTCTCAAGGGTTGACCTGCGGAAGGCGCGGTAGCCGCCGGTCACGTCCTTGATCTTCAGGCCCAGCATCAGGCGGGCGTACGTACTGCCCACCCGGGAAATGGCCTGGCGGTACAGCGGCCAGTTGACCACGCTGCCACCGGGAACCCAGCGCGACCCCATGGCCAGGTCTGCGCCCTGCTCCACGGCCTCAAGCAATTGGGGCAGCTGTTCGGGCTGGTGGGAGCCGTCGGCATCCATTTCCACGAGCACGTCGTAGCCGGCGTCGAGTCCCCACTTGAACCCGGCGATGTAGGCGGCGCCGAGTCCTTCCTTGCCCTTGCGGTGCAGGACGTGGACCTGGGAATCTTCGGCCGCCTTGGCATCGGCCAGCTGGCCGGTGCCGTCGGGGCTGTTGTCATCCACTACCAGCACATCCGACGCCGGCACGGCGGTCCGAAGGCGCTGGAGCGTCTTGGGCAGCGATTCCAGTTCGTTGTAGGTGGGGATGATCGTAAGGACGCGCACAGAGGGCCTTTCCTGGTGGGAGCGGTCGGTGCACCGGCCGGCAAGCTAGCTGCCTGTTGGCGCAACTCCCCATTATAGGGCGGGTGGCTGGGTCAGGATCGCAGGGCGGAGCTTGCGAACAGTTCGACGCCGTTCCGCACCGTTTGCAGGCAGGCGGGGTCGGATCCGGTGTCCAGTGCGGGCAGCAGCGGTGTGCGCGCCCGGGGATCGGTACTCCAGGACTGGACGCGGCCGTCGGCCACCTGGACCATCAGCTCTTCGACCTCCCACACGGCAAAGCTTGCCGGTGCTCCCGGTACGAGCTGTCCGGCCATTGGGTCGGAGTACTTGGCGGCCCGCCAGCCGGCACGGGTGTGTCCCAGGAACGCGGCGCGGGCGGAGATGCGCTGCCCGTCGTTGTGGTGTTCCAGGCATGCACGCACGCTCGACCAGGGGCGGAGCGGAGTCACCGGGCTATCACTGCCGAAGCACACGGGCACACCTGCGGAGTACAGGGCCGCGAACTG